>JAQTXD010000088.1 GCA_028688955.1 Desulfuromonadaceae bacterium | reverse complement strand
TTCCCGTCTGACTGCAATCGGTGTCCGTTCGATTAATAATGTGGTCGATGTAACGAACCTGATTATGATGGAATTGGGGCAGCCTCTCCATGCGTTCGATTGCGATCGGCTCGCAGGGAAGAGGATTGTGGTGCGTTCAGCAGTTGAAGGGGAGTCCTTTACGACGCTTGATAACCAGGCACGTATATTGACAACTGCCGATCTGGTTATCTGTGACGCAGAACGTCCGGTTGCACTGGCAGGTGTTATGGGGGGACTTAATTCTGAAATTGAGAACACCACCACATCAATACTTCTTGAGAGCGCATTCTTCAACCCGCCGGCAGTTCGTAAAACCAGTAAGCGTCTTGGTCTTCATACCGAATCATCCCATCGCTTCGAACGCGGCATAGACATCGATAACGTGACACGGGCGCTTGATCGTGCCGCAAGCCTGATCGTTGAGTTGGCCGGTGGTGTCATTGCTCAAGGATGCGTTGATGTCTATCCGGGTAAGAGTGAGCGGTCCGCAATCAGGTTCCAACCGGAAAAAGCAAATGCACTGATCGGTATTGAGCTGGAGCGGGATGTTATTATTGATATTCTTACCCGGTTAGAGTGCAGTGTTTCGGAAGCAGGTGACGGTTCAGTATCCGTAATCCCGCCCCATTACCGCATTGATATCGAGCGCGAAATTGACCTGATTGAAGAAATCGCCCGTTTGAACGGCTATGACAAAATTCCTGCAACAATGCCGATTGCCCGTGTCGCCTCTGACAGACCCACGCGTCATCAGGAAATTGAAAAGCAGGTACGTGATCTGCTTGTCAATAATGGCATGACAGAAGTCATCAACTTCAGTTTTACAGCTCCTGCCGCTGCCGGGAAATTGCTCCTGAAGGAGGATGATCCACGCTGTTTTGCCATCAAGCTGGCAAATCCGCTTGTTGATGAGCAGTCAGTTATGAAAACGACATTGTTGCCTGGTCTTCTGGAGACAACGGCACGAAACATGAATTTTCGTTCACTGGATCTCAAGCTGTTTGAAATTCGACGCGTCTATCTTCCCGGTGAAGGCGCCACTATGCCTCGCGAACCGCTGCATATTGTTGGTGCGATAACCGGATCGCGGGATGGTGATGGTTGGAGTCGCCCCAATGAGATGTCTGATTTCTTTGATGCAAAGGGCGTTGTCGAGACAGTTCTTGATTTCCTTGATATTGGCGGGATTTCATGGTCAACAGAAGACCCAGAATCGTATTTTCACCCTGGCAAATCGTGCAGGATTTTTGCCGGTCGTGAGTGTATCGGTTCTGTGGGTGAATTACACCCTACAGTGCAAAAGAACTTTGAAATCGAAAAACCAACATTTTGTTTTGAACTCGATTTTGAAAAACTGGTGAAATTATCGCGTACAAAAAAAACAATAACAGCTCCTTCCCGGTTTCCCGATAGTAGTCGTGATATTGCAATGCTGATTCCTGAAACTCTTGCAGCATCAAAAGTTGTTGATTGTATAAGGACAGTAAAGTCGAAAGAGATCGAAAACGTAAAGATATTCGATGTGTATCGTGGGAAGGGTGTTCCTGAAGGGCAGAAAAGCGTTGCAGTACGGGTCAGATATCGATCATTTGAACGCACGCTTGGTGAAGAAGATATTACTGTGCTCCATAAAAAAATTACTGATACTCTTCAAGAGAAATTACAGGTAGCGTTCCGATAAAACTTATTGCGTAAAAAATGCCCCTGTGCTATAAAATTTTTCCTTTTGATTCAGTGTATTAACCGGTAAAGGCTGAGGTAGCTATGACAAAAGCAGACATTGTTGAACGTATCCATCAAAGAATCGGTTTTTCAAAAAAAGAGTCAGCTGAGATGGTGGAAACGGTCTTTGGACTACTTAAATTAACATTGGAATCCGGTGAAAAAATCAAGATCGCCGGTTTTGGTAATTTTGTCGTAAAACAGAAGGCCGATCGTCGCGGACGTAATCCGCAAACCGGTGAAACTATAACAATTAACGCTCGTAGAATTCTGACATTCAAACCGAGCCAGGTTTTAAAGAATGCAATAAATGCAGAAGTAAAATAAGTTGTAATGCAGGCCCCTTCTGCTATGGCATCGCTTGTTACAGGCAAAATGTTTTATAAGATTGGTGAGGTTGCCGAAGTTGCCGGTGTGAAGACCTCAGTCCTTCGTTTTTGGGAGTCAGAATTTCCATTCCTGAAGCCGGTTAAAAGCAATTCTGGTCAGCGTTTGTATTCGATGAATGAAGTTGAGCTCGTTTTACAAGTCAAGCACCTGCTGTATGACGAGAAGTATACCATTGAGGGTGTGAAAAAACGGATGAAAGCAAAAGGGAAAGTGATTTTGTCTGAATCACCCCCGAGTAACACACTTCCCAAAGATTATCGAGAAGTTTTAAAAACAGTTCAGAATGATCTGCTAGCTTTACGAGAACTATTGTAGTTTGTGTATTCGGTGCGTAGCGCAGCCTGGTAGCGCACTAGACTGGGGGTCTAGTGGTCGCAAGTTCAAATCTTGTCGCACCGACCATAAATAAAGGGTTTGCGGGTTTTCCGTAAGCCCTTTTTTATTGGAAATTAGACAAAATTAGACACATTCAAAATATGCTGCTCTTGTCCCATTATGTTCCTCTTGGGTTACTTAGACCCATAAGGTCTGAAATGTCTGGCTGCCCTCGGTACATCAATGATAGTGGTTGTCAATCGGCTTTGAAAATTGACCCACCCCAGGTAATTGTTTTCAGTTATTGATTCTCGATTTTATTCTCCAGCTGTCATTTCCGGTTTCTACTATTTCACAGTGATGTGTGACCCTGTCCAGGAGGGCTGTCGTCATTTTGTTGTCACCGAACACTTGTGGCCATTCCCCGAAGGGCAAGTTGGTTGTGATTATTAAAGACGTCCTCTCGTATAGTTTCGAGATCAGATGAAACAGCAGTTGCCCACCGCTTCTGGAGAAAGGCAGGTAGCCCAGTTCATCAAGCACAACCAGATCATGCCGTGCCATATGCTCTGCGAGGTTGCCGCCTTTGTTGTTCAGCTTTTCCTGTTTAAGTTGATTTCTAAGGCGCGGGAATGGGCGTTAAGTACCATCTCCAGGGTCTCACGGGTATAGGCAATGCAGAACGGTTTGCGACTGTGGCAAAGACGAAACTGAACAATCTTTACCGAAGTCTGAATACCACCCAACAGCAATTGTTCATAACTCCAGTCAAACTGGAAAGCATCACCAGGATCGTATGCAAGCGGGTTGAAGGCTCTTACCAATGCCGAGCCGTCTTCTTGCTTCCAAGTGCTGACGTAACGCCGGACTGTGTCGTAGCCGCCGTAATATCCTTCCCGTTGGAGTTGTTCAAAGAGGATCTGGGCACTCTTGCGATGACGAACCGGTTTGCCCTGTCCTCTTTCAGTAATTCCGACAGTCGCTCAATAAAGCTACCGAGCTTGGGGCGGGGTTGATCACTCCGCTCGTATACCTGGTCTGTCGCGCCACTGCGGATAATGTTTCTGACCGTATTACGGGCAATATTGAATTCGCGGCATATCTCTCGAATTCTCTTGCCGTCCCTAAAATGTGCCTGACGAACTTTACGGATAGTTTCCACGTTCAGCATCTCCTTAAATCTCCTCTCTCATCGAATCATGAGAGTATGGAGGAGTGTGCTGAGGTGGGTCAATTTTGGACGCCGATTAAGGTTAAAGGTGGGTCAATATTGCACGCCGATTCACACTATGGCTTAAGCACTCACAAAAAAAGCCCCCCCACTGCCACATGGTTACGGAATAAAGTATGTGTGACGGCGTAACAAAAAACTTTATTGCGGCATCTACTACGGCATGAAATAAAAAAAGCTACCTACGGTTCACGTAAGTAGCTTGATTTATTGGTGGGCGAAACAGGGATCGAACCTGTGACATCCAGCTTGTAAGGCTGGCGCTCTCCCAGCTGAGCTATTCGCCCTTATTTTTGGCGGGGTTGACGGGGCTCGAACCCGCGACTTCCAGCGTGACAGGCTGGCACTCTAACCAACTGAGCTACAACCCCTTGAAACTCAAATAATTACTTCTTTTTCTTTGCAGGTACGACGTTTACGGCCTCTTTCAGCGTTTTACCTGGTTTGAACTTTGGTACCGTTGCAGCAGGAATTTCAATCTTTTTACCTGTCTGAGGATTCTGGCCTTTACGGGCAAGACGCTTAGCAGTAGTGAATGTACCGAAACCTACGAGGCTTAGTTTGTCTCCGTTTTTCAGAGCTGCTGTAACGCTGGCAATAAATGCTGAAACAGCCTTCTCAGCGTCAACTTTTTTCAGGCCAGTCTGTTCAGCTACTGAACTGATCAATTCTGCTTTTGTCACGGTACACCTCCAGAAGAAAGATGTTAAACAAAACGAACCACTTTCTAACAGACGAACCCGGATTGTGTCAAGTGTTTTTTCTTGTAAAAGTGCATATTATGGGCTGTTGAGCATATTTCATGTAACTGGTATATGCACAATGTATCGATTTCAGCATTCACATGGAGACAAAACCTGGATTTAGAAATGAAATCAGGCAGCCTCTTTTAATTCCTGATCAAATACGATTATTGGTTTTTCTTTTTGATAAATGACATCTTCGTTGATGACAACTTCCTGGACATTCAACTGGGATGGGACTTCGTACATGATATCAAGCATCGAGTTTTCAAGGATTGCACGCAGTCCGCGTGCCCCCGTGTTGCGCTTGAGAGCTTCCTTGGCGATCGCAACCAGTGAGCCGTCAGTAAATCGCAGGCGCACTTTTTCAAGGTCAAAAAGTTTCTGATACTGCTTGACGAGAGAGTTCTTCGGCTCTTTTAATATCTGGACCAGTGCCTCTTCATCCAACTCTGTCAATGTGGCAAGCATAGGCAAACGGCCTATAAATTCAGGGATATAGCCATATTTCAAGAGATCTTCAGGGGTTAGACTCTTGAGCAGTTCACCAAGTTTTTTCTCATCGCGCTTCTTGATGTCCGCACCAAATCCGAGTGATTTTTTGCCGATGCGTTGCTGGATAACAGTCTCAAGGCCAGCAAATGCGCCGCCGCAGATGAAGAGAATATTTGTGGTATCCACCTTCATAAATTCCTGCTGAGGGTGCTTTCTGCCACCCTTTGGAGGAATACTGGCAATCGTTCCTTCTATGATTTTGAGAAGCGCCTGCTGAACCCCTTCACCGGAAACATCGCGGGTGATTGATGGCGAATCAGACTTGCGCGCAATCTTGTCGATTTCATCTATATAGACGATGCCTTTTTGCGCTCGTTCAACATCATAGTCTGCAGACTGCAATAAAGTGAGAATGATGTTTTCGACATCTTCACCGACATATCCAGCTTCGGTGAGATTGGTTGCATCCGCCATAGCAAACGGTACTTTGAGAATTCGTGCCAGGGTCTGAGCAAGAAGGGTCTTGCCAGAACCGGTTGGTCCAAGCAGCAGAATGTTGCTTTTCTGCATTTCCACGTCACCTGGTTTGCCGCCGGCTTCAATGCGTTTGTAGTGGTTATAGACAGCAACAGAAAGAACTTTTTTGGCCATCTCCTGGCCGATCACGTACTCGTCAAGAATGTCCTTTATTTCCCGCGGTTTAGGAAGTTTTTTGAGGTCAGGACCGGTAGTCTCTTCAAGTTTCAATTCTTCCGTGATGATGTCATTACAGAGTTCAATGCATTCGTCACAGATGTAAACGGAAGGTCCGGCGATCAGCTTTTTTACGTCCTCCTGACTCTTTCCGCAGAAAGAACAGGTCAAATGTTCCTGCGTGGTGTCTCGGCGACTCATGGTGTGTCTCCAGTAATCTGTTTACGGGTAAATATGGCATCAATCAAACCATATTCTTTTGCATCTTCCCCGGACATAAAAAAGTCTCGTTCAGTATCTGCTTCAACTTTCTCTTTTGACTGGCCTGAAAGTTCGGCGAGTATCGTGTTTAATTCATCTTTCATGCGAAGAATCTCTTTGGCGTGAATACTGATGTCCGTTGCCTGCCCCTGAAATCCTCCCAGAGGTTGATGAATCATGATCCGCGAATGACTGAGACTGAAACGTTTACCCTTTTCTCCAGCGCTCAGGAGTATAGCTCCCATTGATGCCGCCTGGCCAACGCAAATCGTGGATACGGGTGCCTTGATGTAGCGCATGGTGTCAAAAATGGCCATGCCCGCAGTGACAACGCCACCGGGCGAGTTGATATACAGATGGATATCTTTATCCGGATCTTCTGCTTCCAGGAACAATAATTGGGCAATAATAAGGTTCGCTACCGTATCATCAATAGCTCCACCAAGAAAAATGATACGTTCCTTAAGCAGGCGGGAATAAATATCGTAGGCACGTTCGCCTCTTCCGCTCTGCTCTACAACCATTGGGATGTACATTGATGCTCCTTAGGCTGCGGTAAGCTGCTCGGCGTTAACTTCGGTGACGACAGCACGTTCAATCAGGTATGAAATCGCTTTGTCTTCTTTGATTTCTGAAATCACCGAATTCTTGGCATTCTGATTCGTTGAGTAATACTCTTTGATGCGGTCGAGCATTTCCGGGTTACCGGCAGCTATTTTTTCGTAATGTGTTGTCAGTTCCTCATCTGATACTGAAATCTGTTCTTTCTCTACCAGTGCCATCAACAACAAACCGCCTTTAACTTTATCGACAGCATCATCGCGAAAACGTGCGCGGAATCCGTCTGCATCAAGTCCCATCATTTCCAGGGACATCTGCTGACTCTTGAGGCGGTTTTTAAGGTTTTCGAACATGTGATCAAGCTGGCGTTTTACCATTGATTCAGGAACATCAAGCTGATTTTTTTGAATCAGAGCCAGAACAACCCGCTCCTTAAATTCATTATCAATGCGGTCCATCTCATGCTTCTCATGATACTCGACCAACTTGGCATGCAGTGCCTCCATAGTCTCGTACTCACCAAATTGCTGGGCAAATTCGTCATCAAGTTCAGGAAGCTCCTTGCGTTTAATGTCTTTTACCGTAACGGAGAAAATCCCCTTTTTCACGGCTGATTCGGCGTCAGCAGTTTCTGCAGGAAGATCAAGAGTGAACTCTTTCGTTTCTCCGGATTTCATTCCGATCAGCTGCTCTTCAAATCCGGGGAGTAAACGACCTGAACCGACTTCTACTTCAGCAGATTGATCGCCGCTGACTTCTTCCGGAGAACCTTCTATTGCGATTGAATAGTCAACCGATACGGTATGCCCGTTTTCAACAGCTGCGCCTTCGTCAAGCGGAACAAGTTGTGCCATATTTTCTTGCATCCGTTTCAGTTCAGCCTCGACATTTTCCGGTTTTGACACATATGTTTCTTTTTTTACTTCCAGACCGGTGTACTCGTTCAAGAGTATCTGCGGCATGACATCAAAAACGGCACTGTATTTAAACGGCACCCCCTCTTCGAGTATGTCGCTTTCGACGGTGGGGGAGTCAATAGGCTCAACTTTGTGTTCAGCCATCGCTTTGTACAGAGTGTCCTGATACAGGCGCCGCATGACATCATCACGCATGGCATCACTGTACGTACGTTTTATCAGCTGCATAGGAGCTTTGCCGGGACGGAAGCCCTGAATCCTGGCCTTTTTCTGGATCGCGGCATACGCTTTGTCAATCTCTTCATTAACCCGTTCTACAGGGATTTCAATGGTGATCTTTTTCTGAACTGAGCTGATATCTTCGACGTGAACCTGCATAATTGTTATCCTCTTCTATAGTTGAAATGTAATGTTTGCAAGTGAAGTGTCTACGAAACAAACATCGGGTAATCCGGATGGTGCGAGAGAGGAGACTTGAACTCCTATACCTTTCGGTGCCAGATCCTAAGTCTGGTGCGTCTGCCAATTCCGCCACTCTCGCATCTGTCTTGAACCATGAAACGATTGATCATGGCCGCTTCTAGCTAGGTTAAAATGACTTGTAGATATAGGTGATAAACATGGATAGGTCAAGACATAATTGAATTACGTCTGTGTATACATTCTGTTTGGTTACCCACCGGCAAGCTTTACCTTAAAGCCGCGTGCCTGTAATTCTGATAATAGCACGTCACGGTGATCACCCTGAATTTCAATGACGCCATCTTTGACGGTGCCACCGCATCCACACTTCTTCTTGAGTGCTCCTGATAGTTCTTTTATCTCTGCTGCGGGGAGCGGGATACCGCTGATGACAATAACCGTGCCGCCGCCCCGTCCCTTAACCTCGCGTCGCAGGCGCACGAAACCGTCACTTTTCTGGTTTGACGATTTCTGCGCGGGGACGTTCACTTTAATCCGTCCTGATTCTGTCGAATATACGGGTATACTATCAGACCAGTTTGTCATTTTCCCCAATCCCGTGCATATCTGAAGTCACGGTCGATCGTCCGGTTTGAAACCTTGGCGATAACCGGCAGTCTGCGTTTAAAATGGGAGTTTTGAATCTTTGCATGGATCGATTCAATAAACTCCAGTTCGAAGCCGTATGCAATCAGTTCCGCCTTGGTCAGCCGCTGGTCCACCATACGGTATAACAGCTCATCTACCTGGCGGTAGGAGAAGCCCAGTTCCTCCTCGTCGGTCTGTCCGGCCCAGAGGTCAGCTGACGGCTGCTTCTCAATAACCTCAGATGGAACGCCCATCTCAGCTGAAAGCTGCCACACCTGGCTTTTGTAGATATCACCGATCGGATTCAGTGCCGAAGCCATGTCACCGTACAGTGTACCGTATCCGAGCAGCAGTTCGGTTTTATTACTCGTGCCAAGGACCAGCGCGCGCAAAAATGCCGAATGATCAAACAGAATTGTCATCCGTTCACGTGCCATCTTGTTGCCGCGCCGCATATTCTCCGCAGTGGGGAACATCTCAAAATAGGCATCCACCATCGGCGTGATCTGCACGATCGAAAAATTTATGCCGCAGGCGTCAGCAACCAGCCGGGCATGTGCTTCACTTTCCGGATTACTGGTTTTATATGGCATGCAGATGGCGTGGACATTTTCGGGGCCCAGCGCTTCAGCAGCTATAAATGCTACCAACGCTGAATCTATCCCGCCTGAAAGTCCCAGAACCACACTGCTTATGCTGACTTTGCGGACTTCGTCCCGTACGAAGCCGACAAGTAGCTTTCTCAGTAACTCTGTATTGGCGTGTAATCCGGCCATCATCGCCCCCTGTGTCGCGCTATGCGCTGCAATTCCTGCAATGTCACCGGCAGATTCTCATCACGCATCATCGGTGAAAATATTCTTTCCCGGCGGAGCGCTCCCTCATCAACATGAGCAGTAACAACATCGTTTTCCAGCAATGCGCCCCGCACGATGGATTCGCCGGAAGGGGCTACATATTCTGAGCCACCCCAGAAGTTGACGCCATCCTCAAAACCGACCCGGTTGCAGTAGAGAACCCGGCAGTTAAGAAAAAGTGCGGTAGTTGAGGTCAGTTTCTGCCAGGCAGAGGCTGATCCAAGGGAATCGCTCTCAATACCTCGAGCCGGACTGCTTGAAAGGCAGAGCAGCGTCGTTGCACCATCCATGGCAAGGATGTAGGAGGCTGACAAATGCCACATGTCTTCACAGATCAGCATCCCGAATCGGCCAAATTTCGTATCGAAGGAGCGAAATGCCTCACCGCGGGCCAAATAACGCTGCTCGTCAAACAGACCGTAGGTGGGAAGATAAACTTTGCGGTGCAGGTGCCTGATCGCACCATCTTCAAGGTAGAGCGCGGAGTTGAAAAAATGATAGTCATCCGTTTCTTCGACAAAGCCGATTGCAATTGATATTCCCCGGGATAGTTCCAGCAGCCGGATGATTTCGGGAGAATCAACCCGCAGCGCCACATCCGGCACAAGATCCTTGAGGAAATAGCCGGACAGCGCCAGTTCAGGGAAAATGATAAGGTCGGCTCTACTTTCACGGGCACGTACGATCTGCTCTTCGATGAGCAGCAGGTTGTCGGCAACACAGCCGAGTTTCGGTTTTATTTGAGCCAGGACAACGGTGAAATCCATGGTGACTCCTTTTATGAGTAGGCCAGATCGAACGCGTTTTTGATGTGTTCTACGGTGTGCGTGCCGTCAGTATGAAGCAGAATGGCAATGACGTCAAACCGTGCGATGGTATCATGCCGCCGGTTTTTATTCAGCCAGGTTAATGCTGCCTTGGAAATCTGGCGCTGTTTGAAGGCGGTCACCGCCAGTTGCGGCACACCGTAGGTAAGCCCTCTGCGTGCCTTTACCTCTATAAAAACCAGGCTCTCGTCACCCGGATCTCGGGCGATGATATCAACTTCTCCGCCTTTACAACGAAAGTTTCGCTCCAGGATCCGGTAGCCGCGCGTGATCATGAAGCGTGACGCAAGCTCTTCGCCCAGTTCACCGGTTCCTCTGTTACCTCCTGGTGCGGTGGGAGCGGGAGAGGATGTTTTTCCACGGCTGAACAAGTTCACGGTTGTTTTTCCAGAAAATTCTGGTCATCAAAGCAGCCATTAACATTCAAACCGCGAATGCGATAATATTTATCCAACTCCTCTTCAAAACGTGTCCTGTCAATCGGGTGAATGTCAATGCCGTCACCGCTGCTGCCCGATTCGCCGAAAAAACGCTCCGGCAGCATGTCATCCGCACGGGTAAAGCCATTGGCGCAATTGTAAAATCGTTCGGTCAGGATTATGCGTTGACCAATTTCCTTCAGGCGTTGCGGCGTATACTCAACTCCGGTGACCGCAGTCAGCAGTTCGGCATATTCTTCCAGACTGGCGCCGAAAAAAGCAAATTTGCATGCAACCAGAGAATCCACGGCAGCATTTGTGTCCTCGGCGATGCTGATAATACGGGCTTTGCCGGAGAATGAAAAACGATCGGTCGGTACCGGCTTACGCAGGATTTCATGGGAGATCGGATAGGCCCGCAGGTGGCAACCGCCCCGGTTGCTGGTGCAGTAAGCCAGCGCCATGCCGTACGCCCCTCGCGGGTCATAGGCCGGCAGTTCAAGCGATTTGACGCTCATGGAAAGTTCCGGATGTCCGAGCGTTGCAGCAAGTCGCCGGGATCCCAGGGAGAGCAGCTCACCATCCCCACGCCGGAATGCCATGTCGTTCAATAGGCAGGGAATCTCCCCGGCAGTCGGATACGCCCCCCTGATCTCTCCCCAGGCGGAGAGGGTGGCTGCTGCCGTGATGGTATCCATTCCCAGTTCGTTGCAGAGGTCGTTTGCCCTGATAATTGTGTGCAGGGCGTCTATGTTGTTCAGCGCGCCGAAGTGGGAAACGGTTTCATATTCCGGAAGAGCTTTGCCCTTTTTAGACGATTTCTTGCATTGGATCGGACAGCCGTAACAACCGTCCTTCTTTGCTCCGCAGACGTCCTTGATGGTTGGTCCGGAATAGTTGGCTGAATGTTCGAAAAAGGTTTTACTGAAGTTTTCAGTCGGGGCCATGCGACGCTGCGCCATCAGGTCGACAAGTACCGGTGTGCCGAATTCAGAAATTCCCAGAGGGCCGAATATAACCGGGGATGCCTTGAAAAGACGCATGATATCCTGGCGGGCACTTTCAAACAGCTTTGCATCGGCTATTACGGTTTTACGATCACCGGAAACAGTTACCGCCTTGAGATTTTTGCATCCCATAACTGCACCCATGCCGCCACGGCCGACAGAATTTCCTTCTCCCATCATGATGTTCGCGAAGAGCACACCGTTCTCGCCGGCCGGACCGATAGCCGCTACGCTTCCCCGTCCCGTAAGCGCAGCCACGGTCGTCGGGATGTCGGCTCCCCACAGTGATCCTGCCGGCAGAATTTCAACGGCGTCAGCCGTGACGGACAGCGTGACCGGAGTGATGCGGCGGCCGGTTATGAACAGCAGATCAATGCCGGCAGCCTTCAGGCGCCAGGCAAAGCGTCCCCCGGCGGAGCAGTCGTAAATCGTGCCGGTTAATGGAGAACGTGAAACTACCGAAAGACGGGCGGAGGTGGGAGACGGCGTTCCGCATAACGGACCGACGGCGAAGATTAACGGCATGGCGGGATCAAACGGGTCCAGATGGTAGTAATCGCGCATCAGGCGCACGCCAAGACCGCGGCCGCCGAGATATTCCTCCAGCATCCGGCGCGGAATCTCTTCACGGCAGGAGGTTCCGGTCGTCAGATCAACGTTCAGTATGGTGCCGCTCCATCCGTGCATGGTGTCTAGCGGAGCGTTGCCGAGATAGCAGTGCGCAGTTCATGCGGTGAGTTTGAGAAAACGGTCGCCCCGGATAACTCCTCCCTGCTTCCATACCCCCAACTGCAGCCGATTGAGGCAATATTGGCCTGGTGTGCCGCCTGAATATCGTTGATGCTGTCGCCTACCATGACGCAGTTGTCCTGAACAACCCCCAGTTTCTGCACAACATTCAACAGGGGAAGGGGAGACGGCTTTCTCTCCGGGTACGTGTCACCACCGCTGATGTCCTCAAACAGGTCATGTACTCCGAGAGCCTGCAGTATCTTTCTGCTCAGATCCTCATTCTTGTTTGATATGACCGCCATCTTGATGTTTTGAGATGCGAGCTCAAGGAGTGTTTCCCGTATCCCGGGGTACAAGTGGCTTTTGTCTGCGATGTGTTGTCTGTTGAACTCCAGAAACAGTCCGAGAGCATGGTTGATATCTGCATCCGTACCGTCGGGCAAAACCTGCTGCATCAGGTTCCGGCCGCCTTTACCGATTTTCGGGCGCACTTCGTCAACCGCAAGCAGAGGAAGCGAAAAGGCTTCCCTGACATGGTTAACGGCATCGGTCAGATCTTCAAGGGAGTCGACCAGGGTGCCGTCAAGGTCAAAAAAAACGGCCCGGGCATTCATAGCGTCGGCGATTTTACAGCCGGTTCGGCTTTGGGAAGAATGATGACGGGAGGTGTCGCAGCCCGGTAGAGGAGAAAGGTCTTTCCAAGAATCTGGGCTACATCTGCCTGGCAGGCGCATGACAGAGCTTCAGATGCTTCGTGCTTATCCAGCATGCAGCTCTCAAGAAGTTTTACTTTGACCAGTTCGTGATGATCAAGTGCGCCATTCGTTTCCGCAATCAGCGCGTCCTCAATCTCTTTTTTTCCAATCTGGATAAGGGGTTTCAGTTTGTGTCCCAGTGCGCGCAGGTGGCGCTTTTGTTTTCCGGTCAGCATAAGGTTGTAAACTCCTGATGGTGCAATCTATGGTCAGTGCACAGCTATATCATACTGAATGTGCCGCTGGCAAATCACAATTCCTGCTCTCTCTTTCTTGATATTCCGCTTGTGCGAAGTAATTGAACCAGTTCGTCATCTGTAGAGAGTGGGGGATAGCAGGTTCCCGGTGCGCAGAGGGAAACAGATACCGGAACGGATGAGACCTCGCAGCGGATAATCAGAGCGTCAATGGAACTGCTGTGCAGGGCCACGTTAAGCGCACCTGCTTCCGGGGAGCCGGTCTCACCGATGAAGGAGACAATTGTCGGTTCGGATTCCAGCAGTGAGAGGGTCTGCAGAGCACCCAAATGCCCGAGCGGGTTCCGACAGACTTCAGCGAGGATTCCGTCAAGTGCGCTACGGGCCGTTTTCAGCAGTTCCGGCCGGTCGTCGATCCAGGCAAGACGGTAGAGGAGGTGTGCGGTGCGGGCCAGCGCAGACGGGGTCACGCCGTCGTGGTCTGATGAAACACGGGTCGGCATCTGCTCGGCATCGTGACCGGTAAGGGTAAATTCACCGGAAGCGGGGTCCCGGAAGAGGCGCAGCATCTCGTTCACAACAGTCCTTGCCTCGACCAGCCAGTTTTGATCAAGCGTTGCCTCGTAGAGATCCAGCATTCCCCCGGTGAAAAAGGCATAGTCTTTCAGAAAGGC
>JAQTXD010000171.1 GCA_028688955.1 Desulfuromonadaceae bacterium | reverse complement strand
GTTGGTGGACCCTGATTTCCTGTTGATCCCCACCGCCGAGGTGCCGGTCACCAACATCCACCGGGATGAGATTCTGAAAAGGTCCGAGTTGCCGATCAGCTACACCGCCTACACCCCCTGCTTCCGCCGCGAGGCCGGTTCCTACGGCAAGGACACCCGGGGGTTGATTCGCCAGCACCAATTCAACAAGGTGGAGCTGGTCACGTTTGTGCATCCGGCCGAATCCGAAGCGGCCCTGGAACAACTGACCGGCCACGCCGAGCGGATACTGCAGCTACTGGAGCTACCCTACCGGGTCATGGCGCTCTGCTCCGGCGACATCGGTTTTTCAGCCTGTAAAACCTACGATCTGGAGGTCTGGCTGCCGGGGCAAAACGCCTATCGTGAAATCTCATCCTGCAGCAGTTTTGGCGACTTCCAGGCCCGGCGCGGCGGAATCCGCTTCCGGGAAGACGACAAGAGCAAACCGGAGTTCGTCCACACCCTGAACGGTTCTGGCCTGGCCGTGGGGCGCACCTTGGTGGCGATCCTGGAAAACTGCCAGCAGCCTGACGGTTCGGTGGTGATCCCCAAGGCCCTGCGGCCTTACATGGGTGGGCTAGAAAAGATCAGCAGATAACATTTTGGAGGGGTTGCCGAGCGGTTTAAGGCACCGGTCTTGAAAACCGGCGACGGGCAACCGTCCGTGAGTTCGAATCTCACCCCCTCCGCCATTACCTAAACTAGCTAAAACAGCTAGAAATAAAGCCCCTCAAACTTCATTGGTACAAATTTGGTACAAATGGAGGGCAGGGGCTTATGTTTTTGTCTAAGCATATTACTACTCGCAATGGCCATTATTACTATCGAATGGCAATTCCAAACGATCTGAAGCACCTCTTCCCCTTCAGGGAAATAAAACAATCCCTCAATACAGATAACCTAAAAGCAGCTGAAGGCTTGGCTCTTGGCATTGAAAGCAAAGTGCAACAGGCTTTCGCAATTCTCAGGAGTGAGATGATTTCAGATGAAATTTTACCGCAAATCATCAGCTCAATGCTTCCACGAGTCACCAGACAATCATCAAGCAGGCTGAAACTATCCGATTTAATGCAACGCTATATTTTACAGACTGAAATACATTGGACTCTTAAGACGAAAATCGAGGTAAAGAGCGAATGCAAGCTTCTCATTGATCTGGTTGGTGATAAGCATATCATCGCCATAACGCGCCAGATGGCTTTAGAGGCACGAGATAGCCTTTGCAAGCTACCTGCTAACCTCTACAAGAAATACCCCAACATGACTATAAGTCAGGTTCTTTCGACTCCTGATCTCGCACCAATGAGTGTTGTTTCGATCAATAAACATATTGCTAGACTTGGTTCAATTCTACGTTATGGGGTAAGGGAAGGACATCTTTTTAAAAATGTGGCTGAAGCACTTACCCTCCCCATCAAGCGGAGTATTGATGAAGAAAGAAGTGCATATTCAGATGAAGACATCAAAAAAGTTATTAACATACTGATAGATTCTTCTGCACTTTTCAGGGAGGAAAGAAAATGGATTCCCTTAATCGGCATTTTTTCAGGCATGCGACTTGATGAAATCTGCCAGCTTTACATTAATGATATTCAGCAGATTGAAAACATTTGGAGTTTCAATATAAATGATGAAAAAGATAAAAAGCTCAAAAACATTTCCAGCAGGAGGGTTGTCCCCATTCATTCATTTTTAATTGAACATGGCTTGCTTGGCCATGTGCAGGCAATGCATCGGGCTGGCCATGAACGCCTCTGGCCTTGCTTGACATACTCTGAAAAAGTGGGATACTCAAATACATTTGGCAAATGGTATCAGCGCTTTAACAGGCAACACATCGCGCAGGACAAACGCAAAGTATTTCACTCCTTCAGACACTCATTTGCCAACAATCTTAAGCAGCGGGGGATTGCTGAATCACTTATAGCTGAGTTAATGGGGCATAAGAATCATTCAATAACAACAGGCAGGTATGGAAAGAAGTATGACGTTACTCTCTTATGCAATGCAGTTAATACAATAAATATCCAGTACAATATTTCAGGAGGTTAGTGCAGTGAAACTATCTTAATAATACTCTGTGGTTGTATTATTTTGGAATTATTTCGTTGCTAGGATCAAACACAGCTGATCCTAAAGAAAGAGCAAAAGAGGCAGCAGGGTCAGCTGAAATCATGTTCTGATGATATTGAAATAAATATCAATATATGAATCGCCACTAGTTTCCCGGACACTCCTGAGTTATAAAAAATGACTTCAGGAGGGTCAGATGAGCGACAAGCGTTACACCGACGAATTTAAGATCGAAGCAGTCAAGCAAATCACAGAACGAGGCCATGCTGTTCAGGATGTTGCTCTGCGGTTGGGCGTTTCCTGCCACAGCCTGTATGCCTGGCTCAAGAAGTACGGCAAGGGCACCAAGCATGCCGTCCAGATCGATGACCAGCAGGGCGAGATCAGACGACTACGTGCCGAGCTCAAGCGGGTCACCGAGGAGCGCGACATCTTAAAAAAGGCCACCGCATACTTCGCCAAAGAGTCCCGGTGAGGTATGCCTTTATCCAGGAACATGAAAACGAATTCGCTGTCCGGAACCTGTGCCACATGCTCCGGGTGCAGCGTAGCGGCTACTACGCCTGGATAAAACAACCCAAATCGGCCCGCGAGAAAGAAGACGAGCGGTTGTTGGGACTCATCAAGCAGTTCTGGCTAGAGAGCGGTTGCGTCTATGGCTACCGCAAGATCTACAAAGACCTGCGGGAGCATGGCGAGCGCTGTGGCGTGAACCGTGTTGCCCGCCTGATGAAGCAGGAGGGCCTAAAGGCCCAGGTCGGTTACAGAAAGCCCCGTTACAAGGGTGGCAAGGTTGCCGTACTTGCCGAGAATCACCTCAACCAAGAATTTGATGCCCAGCAACCGAATCAGGCCTGGGTTACCGATATAACCTACGTCCGCACCTATGAAGGCTGGCTGTTTCTGGCCGTTGTCATCGACCTGTTTTCTCGTCAGGTGGTTGGCTGGTCAATGCAGCCCAGAATGCACGTTGACCTGGTGCTGAACGCACTACTCATGGCCGTATGGCGCAGAAAACCAAAGAACGAAGTGCTGATCCACTCAGACCAGGGCAGCCAGTTCACCAGCAGCGACTGGCAGGCCTTCCTGAAAACGCACGGCCTGATCTGCAGCATGAGCAGGCGTGGCAACTGCTACGACAACGCTGTGGCAGAAAGCTTCTTCCAGTTGCTCAAACGTGAGCGTATTAAGCGTAAAACCTACAAAGATCGGGAAGAAGCACGACAAGACATATTCAACTACATCGAAATGTTCTACAATCCGGTGCGTCGTCATGGCT
>JAQTXD010000170.1 GCA_028688955.1 Desulfuromonadaceae bacterium | reverse complement strand
CGGTTCATCTCCTTGATCCGGGTTTCTCTGCTGCTGGCGGTGGAACGGTTGTGACCGCACTCGATGTACACAACTCGAAGAGGCTTTCTTCCTCGAAAATACTTGGCTCCTGTGCCTTCGGCATGCTGGCGGAAGCGCCTTTCGACATCGGTGGTTATTCCGGTATAGAGGGAATTATCTGAGCAGAGGATTATATAGACGAACCATGGAACGGCAGTTTGTCGATGGGGATTATCTGGCAATTTTTCCCACCGGAGCGATATAAACACTGAATTCCTCATCGCCGTCAACCCCCAGCAGATCATCAACCATAGCCTGATTGTATGCTGCGATGGCACAGGTACCGGCACCGATCGCCTCACACGCCAGGTACAGATTCTGGCAGACATGACCGGCATCCAGTGCGATGACCTTATATGATGCTTCTGCGTAGCGCCATTCTGTCCGGGCCGGGATAGCGCTCCAGATGAACGTGACCGCAGCCTGGCCAACGAAACTTTGGCCGCGGGTCGCAGCGGTGAGCCGGGCAGGCAGGTTTTCGACATCACGCACGTGTGCAAGGATGTGTTCGAGAGGAAGATAGCGGTACAGTCCGTCCGTAACACCTTCGACTCTTGTAATGGCGAGATATGTTTCAAATGGATGCCGACATCCTGCAGAGGGCACCGTACGGAGGACTGCAGCCTCATGAAGGACCGCACGCACACCTTGAGTAGCCCAGAGAAGGAAAGCCAGTTCATCCTGAGTCAGCAAATCTGCTGTAAAGCGCCGATGACTCTCCCGTCCGGCAATAGCATGCTGTAGATCACATGTCGGAATTGACCACGCATCCCTGTTCGGCAAAGAGATGATACGGCTGCCGGACGGTAACGGTTTTTGAACCGGCGGCGGATGCATCCCCTGAGATTGATCTGTTGTCCAGAAATTGACCTCTTCCCTGATCCGGTCGGTCAGGAAATATCTGCCGCTGTTCGTTGTAATATGTAGAGTTTTTTTTATCACAGGCGACCTCTCATTTGTCCCGGTTCACTGTCTACAAACAGTATACACTCATACAACCATCACATTATCAGAAGGAATACATTTCAGAAGATTTTGAATGAACATATCAACGCATGCGTATACCGTTTATATACATTCCGGGTGATTCAGAATGGCCCGGAAATCCGGTACATACGCCAATAATATTGTAACCGGCTTATATAGCAGGCATTTTAGAAAATTTGAATTTCATGAACACCTTTGGCACGTTCAATGCTTTTACTTTATCAGACAATGAGAATGTGTGAAAGGAGTACGTCATGAGAACTATAGCCACCCTGATAGGAACAATAGCCCCCGCTACCGTATATGCAGCCGCAGCCGCTCCCGCAGGGAGCGATGGAATATTTGTCTGGATTTTTCTCGGCTTCTTCGCACTGATAGTAGTCGGGCAGTTAGTACCGGCGGTGATGCTGATCACCGGGTTGATCAAAGGGATTACCGCTAAAAATGAAGTAAAAACCGAAGCGCGGTAGTGTTGTCAGAGAAGAGAGGCGCGGGCCGGACGGGAAGGCCCACGCCTTTGCCGGTTACGCAGAATTACAAGGTGTTGTCATGTGGCATCCAACTGAGAAATTCTATATAAAGTCACATATCGCCGGGTCGCTGGCGACGCTTGTCTGTGCTGCCTGGATCGTCTTCATCTGTCTCGTCCCCTCGTTTTTACCCGGCGTTCACAGACTCCTTCTTGATGACCGGATCAGTACGGTTATCCCCTATCTGCTGTTTTTGGCCCTCGGTGGTCCGGTGTTTTCGATCTGGTATCTGGTATTCAGAAAAAGCGGGGATAGACGTGAAATGCAGTTCAGGAATAAGAAATTCCCGCGATGAACCTGTTCTGGCGGGAAATACATTCCGTTATGATGGCCGGTTTATTTACAGCGCGCTCACCTTCCCCCTATCCTCACGTCAAGGTTCGTCTCGAATGTTTCACCACCGACGTTTAAATACAGGGTCCCGTCGTTTATCGTGACCTCCCACTGAATGGATCGATCCAGCTTGGCAGTCAGACTGTTGATAAAAAGCTGGGTAAACGCAATGACCGTCAGATTCGGCACAACTTCAAGTTTTGGAAGGTGCTGCTGCTCCCAGTTCAAAAAAGTCTTGCCGCAAGCCACAAGAGCAACCTGCCCAGAATGCCGACCCGCTTTGATAAGACGGTCTGACTCCGGAATTCCCACCTCAACCCACAGCAGTACCCGGCCATCCGGTCCTTTTACCCAGAGATCAGGTTCTTCTACCGCACTGATACCCTTCGTAAAGCCAAGATCAGGTTCGAAGAAAAGCAGATACGCCAGCAATCTGGCTACCAGTCGTTCTTCCGTTTCAGAGGGGTGTCGGGCGACGGTTGCCTGGAGCGTCTCGTAGACACCCCGGTCAATGTCGGAGAGTTGGATCGCTACTCGATATATGGTTGAGGGAAGTGCCATAACTATGCCGGTCGTCTCCCACGCAGCTTCTGCGTAAGCAGGCGATCGAGAGAGGACGCAAAGCGCTGCCGGTCAGCAAGACTGAACTGTCCCGGGCCGCCCTGAACGATTCCTCCGGAGCGAAGTTCCATCATAAAATCACGCATGGAAAGTCGTTCCCCCACATTTTCCTCCGTATACAGATCACCTCGAGGGTCAAGAGCGACGCACCCCTTCTCGACGATTCTGGCAGCCAGCGGAATGTCGGCAGTAATCACGACGTCCTCTGCACCGGCATGTTCGGCAATGTAGTCATCAGCAACATCAAAACCGGCGTCGACTACGATAGATTCGATCAATGCGGAATTGTCATTGCTCAGGCGTTTATTTGCCACGAGCAGAACCGGCAGCTGGAGCCTGTCGGAAGCACGAAAAATGATTTCCTTAATTACTCGCGGGCAGGCGTCGGCATCAACCCATACCTTCAAGGAGAGAGTTCTTTGTTTATCTGATCCTTCAAAATTCCGCTCGGCTTGAATGTTACAATTCGACGAGCTTCGATGGTAAGCGCCTCACCCGTTTGAGGATTACGGCCGCGGCGGTTGGCCTTCTGTTTGACCATAAAACTCCCGAATCCGGATATTTTCAGATTTTCTCCGGATTCGAGGGTGCTTTTCATGAGAGCAAAGACAGCTTCCACCATCTCGGCGGATTCTTTCTTACTCAATCCGATGACAGTCTGCACCTTTTCAAATATATCTACTTTAGTCATTAGTCTCCCCCCTTTGATCACAGTGATGCCATACTATATTCAGAATGTAAAATTTTCCACTACTTCCAGCATGGTATCTGCAACTTTGTTTACTGTCGGCCACTCTCCAGAACATTTTTCAGTACCTCACTCAGTTGAACACTGTTAAACGGCTTACCAATGAACCCGGCATTATCCTCTTTGACA
>JAQTXD010000087.1 GCA_028688955.1 Desulfuromonadaceae bacterium | reverse complement strand
CGCATTACTGATAAGCGATGGTACTTCCAGCGAAATTTATTGATAATTCTTACCGCCATTAATGATCCTGCTGTTGTTCCGAACATCAGACCTCTCCTGCGAACCAATGAGCACCGACTCCGTCTTCAAGTAATGAGAACCCTTGTGCACTTCCGGGACCCACAGGCTGAGAAAATGATTATTAATGATCTGGACAGTCCGAACCCCGATATTCAAACTACTGCAATTCAACTTGCCGAACGATGTACAGCACCGGCAATAACACTGAAGCTGATCGGCATGTTGTCACAAGGCGGCTATTCACAGTTTGAATGTGAAAAAAAATGCTTAATAGTGCGTACGCTTGGTGAAATTGGACGAGTTGAGGTTTTACCAGGTCTGGCTACAATCCTCAGCACATGGAGTCTGCTCCATTCTCAACAACTGACAAAGTTAAAAGTAGAGATTATCCGTTCACTGCCCAAGTACCCCACCACTGTTTCCCGCCCGATACTTGAGAGGATTGCCAACGGTTCCGGAGAAATTGCCCACCTGGCAGCGGAATCATTACGTACGCTATCAGGGAAATCCACATGAGCATTGTTACCTCATACATATACGATTTTATTCGTCATCTGCTATCTGCCACAGCCAATGCAGTGTTATACGGTAGCGAACATCCGCAAGTCAAACGTCTTTCAACACAGGCGTTTGACAGTATCTGCACGACACTTGAGTCGAGGGCGGATATTACGTTACTGATTGTGGGACATGAACTCGTCATTGATGGTCATCCTCTGGAACTCAGTCTGTCCCTCAATCGCTTTACCCAGATTCTGACATCTCGTGGGATTGGTTCACTTAAGCTCCTGGCAGGCATTTCAAAGAATGAAGTTGACATGTTGATAGCAGGTCTCGGCAGGCAATCGTCCGAAGATGGTCAGGTAATGACCCCATCGGACCACATCCGACTTGGTAAAATTGAGATTAGACAAGCAGGCTCTCCCGGAGATGCAGACCTCCTTGGATCAAATAAACCGGTAGTTACGCTGCCTGACATGCCGCGTGAAGAGTTGGCCCGATTTATGGAAATTTACGAATCCGTCAAAAAGAAACATAAACTTCAGATTAACGGCGTATTTGATGTGGTTTCCGGTTTTATCGACGTGTTCAGGCAGGAGGGGAAACCGCTTCTCGCCATGGCTGCCCTGCGAGATACGGATGAATATACATTCACTCACTCTACAAACGTGTGTGTCCTTAATCTGGCACAGGCCATGGCACTTGGGATTGACGGGCAATTACTGAACGATATCGGAGTGGCAGCAATGCTGCATGACATTGGCAAACTGTTCATACCGGAAGAAATCCTGACTAAGAAAGACAAACTGACTAATGAAGAATTCGACATTATGAAACAACATCCGGTCAAAGGTTCCCGGCACCTTTTGGAGACTCCGGGTGTTCCGCGGCTGGCCGTTATATCCGCTTACGAACATCACATGAAATACAATCTGAACGGGTATCCGAAGGTATCAGCCGATTGGCAGCAAAATCTCTGTAGCCACATGACAGCGATTTCCGATTTCTTTGACGCCCTGCGCACCCGGCGTTCCTACCGCGAACCGGTTCCATTGCCGGAAATAACAACAATGATGCAGGGGATGATGGGGACGGATCTGCACCCGGCTCTGACCCGTAATTTCATGAGGATTATCGAGGATCTCAGCGGGGCTGATGATGTCCCGATCGAGGCACCAGTGTAGCTACTGAAATGCCATCTTTCAGTCGCACCTCAACACAAATGATTTTATGCAGTGCTCATAATTGAAGTTCATTCAGGCTTTCCAGCATCTCATCCGCTACTCAGCACACACTGCGGCACGTACCAGAGACAATGCCTCCGATTCCCGATTTCTGTGCCTGGATCTATCCAAACAGATCAAATTCTTTTCTGACGCCATTGGTGAAACTATCAGCTTGAGTGCTGCCATTTCCCGAAGTAATCTCTCCCGGTGAATCGGCTTGACAAGAAATGAGTCGGCATTCCCTTCAACAAATGCTTTGATAATTGTGTCCGGATCCTCCAGTGCTGTTGTCACAAGAACTGTTACCGCTAGACTGGGTGGTATTTTCATACTCTTTTCAATGGAACGGATTTTAAGCAGCGCCTCCAATCCGTCTACAACCGGCATCATTATATCCATGAAAATCACATCGTATGGGCGATTCAACTCATGTGCCGTACGGAACAAGTCGATTGCCTCCTGTCCGTTCACGGCATAATCGCACTCACCAAACGGCAAAAGCAGGTCTCCAAGGACTCGTCGTGATATGAGTTCATCTTCAACTACCAAGTACTTCACAGCACATCTCCTTTACATTCAGAACGACACCATACATCTCAGCATTTTCCCCATCAGTTCGATACATCAACTATGCCAGTGCCTACCGTTAAGGGTGAATCGTGTATTATCTGCGAGTTGCATAAAATTCAGAGGGGAATATACCGGGCTATATGTGTAATATGTTACACTCATCAACGTAACATGTTACATGTTTATAATGAACTTATAATGTGCAGGTGTCCATAGCAGTTCCGTTGCAACATTCTTTCCCCTTTAAATGGCGATACACAGTCGGGCGACTGACACCGAGAAGACGAGCAGCACGTGTTATGTTGCCATCGCTCATTTCAAGTGCCTGATCAAGGGTAAGGCAGGGCTCAGTTTTTGCTGGTGAATGTTTGACATTTTGAATTAAATCAATAAGATCATGCGGAAGATCCTGAACGGTAATAATTTCGCTTCGACACATGATGACCGCATGTTCCAAGGCATGCTCCAATTCGCGGACATTTCCGGGCCAGGTATGACATTGCAACAGCTTCATCGCCTCATCGGAAAGTGCTCTGATATTTTTTCCAAACCTGGTATTGAAGAGTGCCAGGAAATGGTCAGCCAGTAAGCTGATATCCTCACGCCGCTCACGAAGAGAAGGCAACTCCATACGAACAACATTGAGACGATAGTAGAGATCGTGACGAAACGTCCCCTGACGAACCATCTCCGTTAAATTCTGATTCGTTGCGGCAATTATTCGTACATCAACCTTCGTCGGCTTTGATTCACCAACCCGTTCAAATTCACTTTCCTGAAGAACCCGTAACAGACGCATCTGGATGGCAGATGAAATATCACCGATTTCATCCAGAAAAAGTGTGCCGCGATGCGCCTTTTGAAAGCGACCGACCTTGTCGGCGAAAGCACCGGTAAATGCGCCACGCACATGTCCGAACAACTCACTCTCCAGCAGTGTCTCCGAAAGTGCGGAGCAATTGACCTTGACAAAAGGTTCCTTTGCCCGTGATCCGCCAAAGTGCAGGGCGGCGGCTACCAACTCTTTACCGGTTCCGCTTTCACCGTTTATCAGTACTGTGGTCGGCACATCAGCCAGTGCCTCGATCAGCGAATAGACCCGCTGCATGGAGTCTGAAACTCCGATAATATCGTAAAATTGTCCTCGTTTTTTTAATGAATGTTCAAGTTCAACAAGCGGAGTTTCATCCCTGATAACCGCTACCGCACCGTTCACCGTTCCATCTGCTTCGGTAATCGGGGTTGATTTGAAACTGACAACACAGGCAGGTCTTCCCGGCAGACTGCATTCAAACCGGCGCAGCTCCCGTGAAGCATTGTCCCGGACTGTTTGAAGCAATGCCCTGCGGCACTCACCTCCACATCCGAAACCAACGCTCTCCAACCTGTTTCCGATCATCTCATTCGTATACCCGCAGATGTTCCCTGCAGATATATTGAAATGCGCGAGACGCCCTTCCTTATCTACCATGACGATCGAATCGGAAACCGTACGGAAAATGGCATCCAATTTGATCTGATGTCGTTTCTGTTCGTCCTTCATTCGTTTTTCATTCAGTGCAAGACGGCTGATAGACAGAAGTGTTTTCGGATACACCGGCTTTGAAATATAGTCGAATGCCCCAAGACGGACAGCCTCGGTTGCCGTACTAACCTCCGGGCATGCGGTGAACATGACTACCTGGGTTGCGGGAGAAAGAACTTTGATATCATGCAGAAGATCAATGCCGCTCTCTCCCGCCAGCATGATATCGATAAAAGCAAGGTCGTAGTGACTCTTCTGCAAACAGATAATTGCGTCGGCATGACCAGAAGCCACATCAACCAGATATCCCTCTTTTATGAGTAGACAGCTGAGGGTAAAACGAATTCCCTCCTCGTCATCGACAAGCAGTATGCGGCAGCTTTCCGGCCGTATCATAAAACTTTCTCCGATTACCAGTGTCTGATTTCTAAAAATCAGTCACCCCACTCCGTAATTAACGCGCCACAGGCGTATTGCCAATTCAGCAAAAGTGCCTGAAGGTGTACCATGTTACACCTATATATAGGTAAAGCTTTACAGAATCAAGATTTACGGCAAGACAGCGGCTTCTTGACTTCCGTCGGATCAATGCTTACCCATAGAGGTAGACGAAATTGAATCAGCGTACAAAGAGGCACATCATGGACTTCAACAAACTTACACAAAAATCACAGGAAGCCTTTACTGAGGCACAAAACAAAGCCGTTTCCTTCGGCCACGTCGAGGTTGATGGAGAGCATCTGCTCTGGGCGTTATTGGATCAACCTGATGGTCTGGTATCACGCCTGCTGCAGCGAATGGATATACGCCCGGAAATGGTAAAAAATGAGGTTGTGTCCGAGCTCGACCGGATACCAAGGGTCTCGGGTCCCGGTGCCGAAGCTGGGAAAATATACGTATCGCAGCGCTTGTCACGCATTCTTGTGGCGGCAGAGAATGAAGCAAAGCGCCTCAAAGATGAATATATTTCTGTAGAACATCTCTTAATGGCTCTCCTGACCGAAGGGGAAAAAGTGCCGTCCGGACGCATCCTAAAACTGGCAGGGATCGATCGCGAACGCTTCCTCAAAACCTTGACGGAGGTACGCGGCAGTCAGAGGGTGCAGAGTGCCAATCCGGAGGCCACCTATGAAGCGCTTGAAAAATATGGCCGGGATCTGGTGAAAATGGCCCGGACTGACAAACTTGACCCGGTTATCGGGCGGGATGAGGAAGTGCGCCGGGTTATTCGCGTGCTGTCGCGAAAGACCAAGAACAATCCGGTACTTATTGGTGAACCGGGGGTCGGAAAGACAGCCATAGTTGAAGGCCTGGCCCAACGCATTGTACGGGGAGACGTTCCGGAGGGGCTGAAAGACAAAATCGTCTTTGCCCTTGACATGGGGGCGCTTGTTGCCGGCGCCAAATATCGCGGCGAATTTGAGGAACGCCTGAAAGCGGTATTAAACGAGGTAAAAGAAGCCGGTGGCCGAATCATCCTTTTTATCGATGAACTGCATACGATTGTCGGAGCCGGCAAGGCCGAAGGTTCAATGGATGCCGGTAACATGCTGAAGCCAATGCTGGCACGGGGTGAGTTACACTGTATCGGGGCAACAACACTGGATGAATATCGACTCCATATTGAGAAAGATCCAGCACTTGAGCGCCGTTTTCAGCCGGTACTGGTGGAACAGCCGACGGTAGAAGATACCGTGTCGATCCTGCGCGGACTCAGGGAGCGCTTTGAAGTGCACCACGGAGTCAGAATTCAGGACAATGCCCTTGTGGCAGCAGCAACACTTTCCAACCGCTACATCACCGAGCGCTTTCTGCCGGACAAGGCCATTGACCTTGTTGACGAGGCCTGTGCCATGCTGAGAACCGAGATTGACTCCCTGCCATCAGAATTGGACACCATTTCGCGCCGTGTCATGCAGTTGGAAATAGAAGAGGTTGCCTTAAAAAAAGAGAAGGACAAAGCCAGCATTGAGCGGCTCGAGGCACTGCGTAAAGATCTGGCCAATGACCGGGAAAAAGCCAACGCCATGCGGGCACAGTATGATTCTGAAAAAATTGCAATTCAGCGGGTTCAGGGCCTCCGGGAACAGCTGGAAAAAACCCGCCGCGAGATTGAACAAGCGGAACGGATCGGCAATCTGGAGCAGGCTTCGCGTCTGAAATATTCTGAACTTCCCGGACTTGAAACTGCCCTGAAGAATGAAGAATCAACCATGAATAAAAATCAGGGTGGTCAGAGACTGCTGCGGGAGGAGGTCACGGATGATGAAATCGCCGAAATTGTCGCCCACTGGACCGGCATCCCGGTATTGCGACTGGTTGAGGGTGAGCGAGAGAAACTGTTGCGCTTGGAAGAGATCCTGCACCAGCGGGTAATTGGACAGGATGAAGCGGTACAGCTTGTATCCGATGCGGTGCTTCGTGCCCGATCCGGAATCAAGGACCCGCGACGTCCCATCGGTTCGTTCATATTTCTCGGACCGACCGGAGTCGGTAAGACCGAATTGGCTCGCACTCTGGCCGAGGCTCTGTTCGATTCTGATGAGAACATGGTGCGAATCGATATGTCGGAGTACATGGAGAAATTTGCCGTGTCACGACTGATTGGGGCTCCCCCCGGTTATGTCGGATATGATGAAGGAGGACAACTGACCGAAGCGGTCAGACGGAAGCCGTATAGCGTATTGTTATTCGACGAAATAGAAAAGGCACATCCCGATGTGTTCAACATTCTTCTGCAGATCCTTGATGATGGTCGGGTCACCGACAGCCATGGCCGTACGGTCAGCTTCAAGAATACGGTCATCATCATGACGTCAAATATCGGTTCGGCATATCTGCTGGAGGGAATCACCGCCCAGGGTAACATCAGAGAGGACGCCCGCAGGAATGTCATGAACGAACTGAAGGCGGGGTTCCGCCCCGAGTTTTTAAATAGGGTCGATGATATTGTGCTCTTCAAACCTCTGCATATTGACGAGGTAAAGAAAATAGCCGACCTTCTCGCTGAACAGTTAAAGTCTCGCTTGAAAGACCAGCATATAACACTTGAGATTAGCGATGAAGCATTGGAGCTGATTGCAAAAGCGGGCTATGATCCGGTCTATGGAGCACGACCACTCAAGCGCTACCTGCAGCGGGAACTGGAAACCCGGATTGCCAGGGCAATAATTGGGGGAGCTGTCAGTGAGGGGGGGACATTGCGGATGGTTCTTGAAGATGGTGCGCTGAGCATCGAAAAATAGTTCTGTACACAGAGACACAGATCAAACCGGTATGACGCCGGTTTTCTCCGTGTCTCTGTGTATAACGGGCGTGTCTATATTATTTCCGTACGAAAATTTCCTTGGCAAGGTTTGAGTCGATAGCAAATTCTGAATATCCAACCCTGAAAATATATGAAGGATACGCCTGGGTCAGGATGATACGATTGCCCGGCAGCACTCCCATTGCCATCAGTTTCTGCATTTTTTTATTATCGTCAGTCTGGATATAGGCTATTTCGCCCTCCTGCCCCGATTTGAACTCTGTCAGCGGGACAACTCCTAAATCACCATCGGCACGGGCCTGATGACAACATTCACCGGGCGGGATAGGTTTGCCGTGGGGACAGGTTGTCGGATGGTTCAGCATGGTACAGATTTTGACATCGACCCCTTCGTTCAACAGATGCTCAAACTTGCACGCCTTATAATTGCCATCCTCACCACGGATATTGAGAACGTCCATCATGAGTCGTTCTGCGAGACGGTGCCGACGGACTGTCATGCGACCTTCATCCCGTCCTTCCGGCCTGAAATAAATCATTCCCTGTCGAATTTCAATCAAAGCCTGTTCGGTAAGCTCCCGATATGCAGGATCGTCAACTGGAATGCCGGTCTGCTGCGGCTCCAGACCCGACAACCGCTTTTCCTCGACAGCGATCCAAAGCGCTTCCAGAATTTCCTCTGCATTCTCGGATAGTTTCATTTGCTACCTCCCGTATTTGAATCAGTTTTCGAAAATATGGATCGTAATGATTTAAAAAACTCGGGTTCAACCGGATTTTTGTAGTTGCATCGCGGACAATGGATGGAATGACAACCACCAGGGCATCCGCTGCACCCTTTCTTGCCCTCTTCCTCCGGGAACTCATATCCGCAAAAACCGCATCTCATGCAAGAAGACCGGTCAATAGCAACAATTTGTTCAACAGATAGCCGCTACCAAACGCAAGCAGACTCACAAACAGGCCGATTCCACCGGCAACCTTCCAGCCACGCTCCTTCTTCATTACCAGAAACTGGGCGACACAGGGAATAAACAACGTCAGCGTAACTGCTGCAACAGTCAATTGACGGCCGTTCAGGAGCCCCTGCGTCTGCAGATCATATAGTCCGGCAGCACCATAATCACGCCGGAAAAAACCGAAGATAAAGGCAACTGCCGCTTCTTTGGGAAGTCCGATTGAGGCCATAACAGGAGTCATGGCATTAACCGCCGTACCAAAAAATCCGGTTATCTTGCCAAGCCAGAGCAGTACCGAGGCGATGACAAACAACGGCAGAATTTCAATAAAATACCACTGCATACGCGTATAGGTTTTGGTTAGGACGTTTGATAACTGAGGCAACCGCATTGGTGGCAGTTCCATATAGAACATCGGCGCCTCACCCGGCAGAACGCGAGCGGCCAGAAGGCCTACCAGCAGAAAAATAAACAGCAGACAGATACTCCAAACCGCCAGAGCACCCGGCGCTTTGGCAAGTAGTGCTATAATGACTCCCAGCTGCGCCGAACAGGGGATAGCCAGCGCGAGCAGAAGCGTGGCAATGATTCGCTCCCGGACCGTTTCCAGTGTGCGGGTAACCATAGTCGCCATAGTGTCACAGCCGAACCCCAATACCATCGGTATAACCGCTCGTCCGGTCAGGCCGAAGTATTTGAACAGCCGATCAACCAGTAAAGCAAGACGGGGGAAGTAGCCGGTATCTTCAAGAAAGGAGAAAAAGATAAAAAAGGTCGCCACAATTGGCAGAATAATTCCGACGGCATAGCGAAATCCGAGGGTGATTATGCCGTATTCTCCTACGATCAGTTCCTGAATAATCTCCCACGGGATCAATGCTTTGACGGATGCAATCATCCAGGGATTAACCCTGTCGACAAATATTTTCTTTTCAAGCAGATCAACCACCGTACCTGCGCCAAATTCACCGACAAATTTGTAAAGACCGAAGTAAAGCACCACCATCAGCATCGGAATCCCGGTCAATGGCCGTACTGACCAGTTTGAAATCCGCTCAGAAAATGTAACAACACGTTTTTCAGGTGAGTCGAATACACCATTGATAATGTTCTTAACAATCGCGTTCCGCTGCAATGAAAGATCGAGGTGAAACGATTCGCGACGCTCAAACGCCTTTTCCCTCACTATTTCAGCCAGAACAGCGTAGCCGTCTCCCTCTCGATGCCGGACCAGTTCTATTATCTCTTCGTCCTGCTGCAGTAAAAGAATCGCCAATGAGCTGCGGGAGAGAATATATTCTCCTTCCATACATCCGACCACTTCACTGATGTCATGCTCAAGAGTACGCCCGTAGGGAAAACGACGTTCAACCCGTTGCTGAGTAGCGTAGGAGCTTATGGCTGACCTGATCTCATCCAGGCCCCTCTTTCGCGCAGTCGCAGCCCCTATCACCGGAATGCCAAGACGCTGCTGCAGCAGTTCCAGATCAATCTTCAGCCCCATCCTCTCGGCTTCATCCATGATATTTACGATCAGGATGACCGGCAGGTTGGCCTCAATCAACTGAATCGTCATTGCCAGCATCCGTTCGAGATTACGGGCATCGAGCACGTGAAGGACAACATCCGGCGTTTCGTGCAGCAGAATTTCGCGAGCAACACGTTCCTCTTCAGTAATAGTGTGGATCGAATACATACCCGGCGTGTCGATCACCTGCCACAGGTGACCATCTATGACTGCATTGCCTCTGGATACCTCGACAGACGTGCCCGGATAATTTGATACAGTGACATAGGCACCGGTCAGAGCGTTAAACAGCACGCTCTTACCGACGTTGGGGTTTCCGACCAATGCCACCTTTTTAACGCTGTCCAGACCGATAATTTCTTCAGGTACGTTTTTACTGGGTGACGCCATACTGAACATCCTTTTATGCTATTGAAATTCATTTTCACTTTATGCGTAACAAAACACCCCCGCAATTGACGGAGGGACAGTTCAAAGAGTGTCATGTTCGACAATTGGCACACAACCCGTAAATTTCAAGTTTGTGGCTTCCAATCTGGAATCCGTGGCGGGTTGCAATCTCTTTCTGCAGTGCTTCTATGGTTTCATTTTCGAATTCTACGATCGAATTGCACCGGGTACAGACCAGATGATCGTGATGTTCACCCGCAACAACGTGCTCATACCGCGTCTGTCCGTCATGAAGCAGTATCTCACGTGCAAGACCGGCCTCTGCAAACAGCTTGAGCGTCCGATACACGGTCGCGTGACCTATACCGGCATTGCTGGATTTTATCTTCAGATAGAGTTCTTCGACGCTGATATGCTGATGTGTAGAAAGGAATATATCGAGGATGATGTCTCGTTGACGAGTGGAACGAAGGCCTTTTGATGCAACGAAATCATTAAATGTTTTCTTTTTTTCGAGGATCATTCGCCCCCCTTATTGAACTTGAATGTCAATATAAAGAGGTATACGCTGCCTGTCAATGTAAACTTGCATAAAACCGAACCAAAGGGATCATAGCGGCCTGCAATTCACGTGAAATCGAGCCGTTATCAGTTATCTAATGTGAGGAGAAATAATTGTACGTATTGCAGAAATGGTGATACTTCTGATATGTATAGTCGAGGTCTGTGATGGCCGGAATACTGAAGAGAATAAAATTACAAACGGGGCGCTTGACATGCGCCCCGTTTTGTTACTTATCTTGCCTGCAGTCTCCTGTGCGCTTCTAGGAGAATCCGCTCGGTGGTTGCCCAATCAATACATGCATCAGTGATTGAAACACCATACTTTAGCATAGTGATATCAGAAGGTATTTTTTGGTTTCCGGCTTCAAGGTTGCTTTCAATCATTACACCCGATATTGAGTTATTGCCTGCCAGCATCTGGTCAACAACTGACGCCATAACGTCAGGCTGTTTCTGGTAGTCCTTGCTGGAATTTCCATGGCTGCAGTCAACCATTATCGTTGACAGCAACCCGTTTTTGTTAAGCTGTTCTTCTGTATGGGCAATATCTTCCGGATAATAATTAACTTTTTTCGATCCGCCGCGCAGAACGATATGCACGTCAGGATTGCCGGTCGTCTGGATGATTGAAGTCCGCCCCTCGCGATTAATACCGAGAAAACTGTGCGGGTGCTGTGCCGCTTTCATAGCGTCTATAGCAATCTGGAGGTTGCCGTCGGTACCGTTTTTGAAACCGACAGGAAATGACAGGCCGCTGGACATTTCACGATGTGTCTGGGATTCTGTCGTACGGGCACCGATGGCGCCCCAGCTGATAAGATCGGCGACATACTCAGGTGTAATCGGATCAAGCATTTCGTTGGCGACCGGAATCTGGAGAGAGGTGATCCGGCTGAGCAGACCCCGGGCGATCCCCAGTCCTTTAGAAATGAGGTGGGTACCGTTCATATCCGGATCGTTAATCAGCCCCTTCCATCCGACCGTCGTGCGAGGTTTCTCAAAGTAAACCCGCATGATCAACAGCAATTGGTCTTCAACTTTGCGCGAAAGATCTGCCAATTTTCCTGCATATTCGAGGGCAGCCTCCGTATCGTGAATTGAGCAGGGGCCGACAACAACCATCAGTCTCCTGTCTCTGCGCTGGATGATGTCCTTAATCTGCTCTCTGCTTTTGCTGACAAAAGTACGATCTTTTTCCGACAGAGGAAAAACCTGGCGCAGGTCAGCAGGTGCAATTATTGGAGTGATGCCGGTAATTTTAAGGTTATTGGTTTTGATCACGGAAAAGAGCTCCTTACGTGTTAATTGCGTAGTCGTAAGTGGTGTTATAGTAGTTTACGTGTCGTATTGTCAATGCTTCTCTGTATTAATTGCCCACTAAATCAGCAGGTTAAATATCACGAAACAATAGTTTTTGGAGGGGTACATGAGGCGCGCCGTATTTCTTGACCGGGATGGCACCATAAATATAGAGAAAGAGTATCTGTATAAAATTGCAGACTTCGAATTTATTCCGGGGGCTCAGGAAGCTATTCGTTTACTCAATCGGGCCGGTTATTTTGTTGTGGTAGTCACCAACCAGTCAGGTGTTGCGCGCGGCTATTACACGGAGGATGATGTTCTACATCTGCATCGCCATATTGACCGTGAACTGGAACAGTACGGTGCTCATGTCGATGCTTGGCTGTATTGCCCTCACCACCCCTCCGGTCGCGGCAGCTATGCACTTCCCTGCAGATGCCGGAAACCACTTCCGGGGATGTTGCAGGAGGCGGCCGGGCGATTTGATATTGATCTGGATCGTTCGACCATGATCGGAGATAAGCTGGCTGATATTGAAGCCGGATACGCAGCAGGATGCCGCACTATTCTGGTCCTGACCGGATATGGTGCAAATGATCAGCATGATGTCGGATCCCGAACAATTATCTGTGATGATCTGCTTTCGGCTGTGAAACACCAGATAGATTATTTCAATCAGGTTTGACACAACTCGGGGTTACATGCTACCTATTCGAATTCTAATTTCATCGCGGAGTGTTGATTATGTCATCTGGTATAAAAAAAGGAATAATTCTGGCTGGTGGTGCCGGCAGTCGCCTTTTCCCCCTGACTCTTGTCGCAAGCAAGCAACTGCAGCCGGTGTATGACAAACCGATGATATACTACCCGCTGGCGACTCTGATGACTGCCGGGATAAAAGACATATTGCTGATTTCAACGCCCAATGACACCCCTCGTTTCGAGGCTCTTCTTGGAGATGGCTCGCGATGGGGAATTTCAATATCATACAAAGTCCAGCCGGAACCGAAGGGTATCGCCCAGGCTTTCCTGGTGGGCGAGGAGTTTATTGACAACCAGCCGGTCTGCCTGATACTCGGTGACAACATATTCTATGGCAAAATGAATCTGGACAGGATCGTATCTGAATTCACGACCGGCGCGCGGGTGTTCGGCTACCAGGTCAACGATCCGGAACGCTACGGAGTTGTTGCGTTTGATGCATATGGCACCGTACTCAGCATCGAGGAGAAACCGAGCAGACCCAAATCCCACTACGCCGTTCCCGGCTTGTATCTGTATGACAGTACTATTGTTGCAGTGGCTAAAGCGATACAGCCGTCTCCTCGCGGTGAACTTGAGATTACGGATGTAAATCTTGCCTATCTGCAACGGGGTGAACTGATGGTGGAACGCCTGGGGCGGGGAATTGCCTGGCTTGATACCGGGACTCACAAGAGCCTGCTGGAAGCCAGCAACTTTATAGAAACAATAGAATCACGGCAAGGACTGAAGATCGCCTGTCTAGAAGAAATTGCCCTTCGACGTGGGTTTATCACCTGCCGGCAGATGCTGGAGGTTATTGCTTCGACTCCGAACTCTTCCTATAAAGAATATCTTCAACGTGTCTACAATGAAACTGAATTGTGCGGACACCAGTAGTACGAAATCAGGTACGAGATCGATTTCATGGATTTTCTGAAAAAATATATGTATCCGCTCCTGACCGGCATCGGTATCCTTGCCGCTCTGCTGGTTTTTTCCCTCAATGTCCCCCGCAATCGGGAAGCAAACATTGTCGAACGGGCGGTCCTCGGTACACTTTCCCCGCTCCTGCAGCCGGTTTACCTTGTCAGCAGTTTCGTTGTAAAAATCTGGGACGGGTACATACAACTGGTGGACACAAACCGCGAAAACATGCGCCTGCGTGAAGACATCCGCACCCTTAACCTTCGGGTGTTGGAAGGAAATGAGGCACGCCTGGCAAATCAGCGACTTGAGCGGTTGCTTGACATGAAAACAAACATCAAAGTGCCGACCATCGCCGCAACAGTTGTCGGCGAAGACGTCACATCCTGGTTCCGGACACTGGTAATCAACCGGGGCAGTTCACACGGCATTCGTGAGGGAATGGCGGTAGTTTCGGCCAATGGCGTTGTCGGCCAGACAATTAAAGTATCCGCCACCACGTCACGCGTTCTCCTTCTGACGGACCATTCCAGCGGTATTTCCGCAACAATTCAACGTTCCCGGGCCAGGGGAGTTGTCAAAGGCAAAGGAGAAATGCTGTGCACACTGGAATTTGCCACACGAG
>JAQTXD010000086.1 GCA_028688955.1 Desulfuromonadaceae bacterium | reverse complement strand
TCAGGGCAAAGTCATCCCGGTTGTCCCGCAGGACACGCTGCCGTGCCTCAGTGAGCTGTGAGATCCGGGCCAGGTTGCCGGGAGTCGTGATCGGATAGTCCTTCTTGGTGGTCAGCTCCGGGTATTTCTGCCAGACGAACTGGGCCACGTTGGAAAAAGCCAGCGCCTTCTTGCGGGCAATCTCCTGGACCTCGAAGTACTCCTTCACATATTCTTCGCTCGGCTTCTGGACAGCCTTCTTCTTCAAAGCCTCGGCGAACTCCTGGAACTGATCGGGATGCATCTCCCAAACCTGTTCATAAGAATAATCCTTGAGCGATGGCGTGCTCTTGGGCGGTTTCTTCTTCTTTTCCTGCTTTTCGGCCTGATTCTCAGGTTCTTTCTGATACCACCACCAACCTTTGGACGAGTCGGTGTAGTAACCGGCAGATGCGGAAACTGACAGAGAAAGCAGTGTCGCAACCATCAACGGCCAACGCATTGTTCCACCTCTTTATTCTTGGGCTTGATTTCTTTCACCATCCGCTTCAGCTGGGGAGTTTTCAGCTCCTCCAACGCGGAAGGCAGCACTCCGAACGCTTCTGCTGTAAAGGGAATCAGCAGATAGGGAACCCGCTTTCCGCCTCCGGTAATGATGGAAACCTGCGAGGTGTAGTAGCCGTCTGCGACATGACCGGTTGCCAGGGCGTTTCTGGTTCTGGCCAGTTCCGATACCACGGTGTACATCAGATTCCGTTTCTCTGATTCGAATCCCTCCGATGCATACACCACCGGATCATAGCTGCTGACTTCCTTGATGGTCTTCCAGAGAGCATCGGGATTGACATAGATCAGACCATTGGGCATGGAAACAACAGACCACTGCTCACCCTTCGAGGTGGATTCCACAACATTGATCCGCTTTTTCAGCGAGGACAAAATAGCGTCCGCGTTGAACCAGTCAGGAATATCGACGGTTGTTGGCATGAACTTTTCTTTGGCCCGGTTAAACCCGAGAGGGTTGTCCCGCTCTTCGACCGGAGGCTCGGTTTTAGTCGCACCGGTATGTTCTGCTGCAACTTTAACGGTAACAGCTTGTTCAGCTTCGTTTTCCTGTTCAAGCTTTTTTCGCTCCCGCTGATCTGCATGGAGTTTTGCCAACTCGGTTTGTCGTGCCTCTTGATCGCTATGCTTGAGACCGTCGGTAAGGATGTTGTCGCACTTCATCAGGTGATGGCCGGTGACAGCACGGTTTATGTCCTCCATATTGGGGAGAGACAAGAATTCCGGAATTCCTTTCAATATGAGTCCAGCTATGATCGGGTGGTCGCCGCTACTATACATGCCGTCGTGATAGGATGGTATCTTGCCGATGTCATGGGCCAGAGCGATAAGGATCATGTCTGCCAGTAAGGCCTCCTGATCACATTTGGCTATGAAGTTGCGGGCGACCGTCAAGGTGTGACGGTAGAGCGGCACTGTTTCCAGGAGAGCATAGGAATCATCAGAGTAGATGCGTTCCGCTTCATCCTTGTGCTTCCTGACTACGGACGGGCAGTCACCTTCTTCATCAAGCATGATAAGAATTCTGATGATCAGGGATCTTCGTACACCTTGTACTGATGGCCTGTTTTCAACCATCTCGCTGAAAAATTTCTCAATTTCATCGTGCTGAAATTGCGGGCGTGGCTCATTTGATTTCTGTTTTTTGGTCTTTTCCCGCCAGAGGTTTGAAGCATCCTTTATTTCAACCTCGTTATCGATCCAGAGATGCTCCAGATCTTCCAGCCTGGTCACCTCTGATAGCCCGGAGTTCTCTGGTACAGGTGTTTCAACTGGTATCCATTTCCTGTATCCATACAGAACAAATCCGATTCCAATTGTAGCTGAAATGCCTAGCAGCGTCGTATTCATGCCGATTCAGCCTCATCCGGCTGACTAAACATAGAGCTGATAAATGCTGGCGCTGCTGGGAAAATAATCTTCATTTTTGGATTGTTGGCATCGAGAGTGGTACCCTTGAACCGCCCGGCATAGGTCATCAGATAGAATTCGCGCGGCTGAAGACTCAACACGTCCTGAACCCGGAGAATATCCTGTTCCACCTCGCGGGTTGTTACCTGGTTCGAGCCGAAGATGCCGGTCAACACATTCTGTACCCCGAAGTGTTTGACCACGTAATCACTGGTCTCTGCATCGGAACAGCGCATGAAAATTTTGGTATTGGTGTTATCGAGGATGCTCTTGCCGAACTCTTCGCCGATAACGGCATAGATCTGGTTCACCGATTGGGCGAAGGCGGTCACCATGACATCGGCGGAACCTGCCTTGGCAAACAGCTCTTCAACGCCTTGATAAAGCAGGCTCTGGGCTTCGTCGATGAAGATGGAGAGCGGCGGATTGACCTTCTGCCGATTGGAAAGATAGACCCGACCGACAAAGGACTGGATCATTGAGAGTAATACCTTGCCGAGGGTGGCCGAAGCTTCGCGGGTAATCATGGCACCGGTGTGGACAACCAGAATGACCGGCTTGCCAGCTTCCAGTTTTCTGATAAAGCGGTTGGAGTCTGCCTGACCGATGATCTTACCGATATTGCCTGCCGAAAGTTCCATCAATGCAGTGCGGAGAGTTGAGGAGACCTTGGCGTAGTACTCCGTGGGCGATTTGAGGATATCCTCGATCATGCCCGCTGTCAGTTCTGCTTCAGCAGTGCCGATACTGCGGAGCGACTTCATGGTTGATTCAAGTGATTCCCGCCTGATGCGCTGCCTGATGGTGTCAATGTTCATAATCGGCAGGTTCCCATGCTTCTTGGCCAGGATGATGTAAGCGGATATGACGGCGGTGGTTATCTCCTTGGCGATGTTGCGGTAGAACGGTTCTCTGCCGCCGAGAATGCCGGAAACTATATGCCCGACCAGTTCGTCCGGCATGAAATAGAAGGCCATCGGATCGACCACAGCGGAATATTCGGGAAAGATGGGGGTGACGAGCATCAGTTCTTCCAGACGCTCTGCCTCGCGCGCAACTTCGTAGATCTTGGTGAAGATCTGCTGATCCCCCTTGGGGTCGAAATAGACCACCGAGTATCCCTTGCGGATATCCTGTTCAATCAGGTTTTCACACAGACGGGTCTTACCGACACCGGTGGTACCGAAAACGAAGGTATGCCGCTTCCTGTCGGAGTCAGGTATGATGATGGGAACAAGCTTTGTCCTATGATCCATGTTGACCCCGGTTCCCAGCTCGGTCATGAATTTTGACGAATTATCGTCGCGCTTCTTGAATGGAAACATGCAGGTGCTCCTCCAGTTCCTTTCCAACAGAGTTGATGATTTCTTTCGGTATTCTTGCCGGAGTAACTATGGAACTGTAGGCTCCTAGTACGCGCTCAACGCATGTGATTCCAGCAATTCGGCTGCGCTCCTGCAACAGGAGGCGTGGCAATTCTTTCGATGTGCGACTGAGCATAATCCTGACTTTGGAATACCTCTTGTTGACCATGACCGGGACAACACTTGAGATGTAGAACTCCTTCACGCTGCCGATGCCGTAACGTCCCACTTCATGAAACGGCTGGAATCGGGCCGGGCAGACTCCGCAGAGGATCAACCGTCGGTAATAGTCGGCAATCTCCAGAAAGACGATCAGTGCGCCATCGTCGGCTATCCGGGAAATCTCGCCAGGGGCGGAATACCCCCTCAACTCCTTTAACCGATCAGACTCGTTCAGGGTTCTGCGTTTCTGCAGTTCCAATTTGATTTGATACAGAAGATGTCTCCGCAATTTCCCGTTGATATCATCCAGGGATATTTTGATAGGTTCTCCATTCCCAATCGGGTAGGCAACAATCTCAAATTGCGCATCAATCTTGACACACACATTTGATCGGAGGGCGCCAGTAAGAGTTTTGGCAATGGCAACCTCTACGGCATCCATCGCTTCATCAGTTGGCAATCCACTTTCAGCCAGGATTTCAGCGGGAAGCGACGATGCCAAAAGCTTCCTCCCACGGGGTCATCTTCGAGACGCTGGTAATAGAGGCAAGCTGTTCAATTCTCCGAAGTGGCCTTTCCTGACTGACGATCCGGGCAATTCTGGCAGCATACCGGTCACGTTTGGACGGAGTGCGGGAGTTGTAACAGCCAACTGCCGGCCAGGTGTAACCGTAGTCTCGAATGCACTGGGATAGTACCCAGGCTCCGACCATAACATTGGTGCAGGGATCAGCAAGGGTACCCCATGGAATGCCAAGCTTACGCAGCGTCGGCTCCCATGAAGAATTGATCTGCATGAGGCCAAAGTCGTAGCTGCCATTTGTGTTGTAGTTGATTGCAATCGGGTTAAAGCTGCTCTCTCCCTTGGAGATCGCATAGAGGAGGTTTGGCGAGATTCCGTACCTGTTACCGGCTTCTTCATAGCAGAAGGCGTCTGCCGGTCTTGTTGAAACGGCAAACATTCCCATCAACAGTATCAGAGTGGTGAGCCGCATGATTCCCCCTACTTATAGAATCTATAGGGGGGGCAGGTACCTTTAAGCATATTCAAGTAAATCGGATTGTTACGGAGACAGCCATCGGTGTTTGTGGTTAGGTTGCATTCATTAATCAGTAGGTTTCAGCTTGTATCAAAATGATTAGATTGGTTGCAAAAGATTGCAAGTGATAGCTGAATAAAATTGCTTGTTTGAGCTACTTGTAGTATAAAATAGCATTTTTTATCTCCTCATCCCAGGGTCTAATTTTTGAATTCCCTAAATACTATTTCAGATAATGACCTTGCCAGTCTGTGCCTTTTGCATCAGCGGAGTGCATGGGAAGAGTTTTTCAGACGCTTTTCTCCGTTGATCAAAAAAGCTATTCGCAGGACATTTATTAGATGTGGCGTCAGGCACTTGGCGGAGGATATAGATAATATCCTCCATATTCATGCAATGCTTGTTGAAAAGTTGTATGCCAAGGGTGTGTTGCTCCAATGTAATGATCTTTCAGGTCTGCGCTCATGGCTTGTTCGTATTTCAGTCAACCAGACATTTGATTGGCTGAAGCAACGTGGACGTATCAGGCATCTTCCGCAACGTCAAGATGAACAGTTAATGCGAAGTCTCTCGACTCCTTTAGGCGATGAACAGGATTTTACTCTCCAGGATGTGATTGAAGATGAAGATGCCGAACTTTTCGTTCAACTTGAACAGGCGGCAACTCAATTATATGTTGAGTGCGTGATAGACCAGATCAGCACTATAGGGAACAAGACACATCGATGGATTCTACGTTTACATATTCTGGGACAACTTTCTCTTTCCGACGTAGAACTTGAAGACTTGCTGTCAATATCGCCATTTAAACGTGATGAATTGGACAATAAAATAAGCGTGTTGGAGCAAATACTTGCAAAAAACGAGCAGGATCGACAGGACGAAATTGGCAAGACCGTTCTGTATTGGCATCAACTCAGAGGATTGGAAATCAGAATTGCACGATTGGACAGAGATACATTTTCTGATCATTCTAGCGAAATCAGTGACCTAAAAAATGAGTGGGAAGACATCGAAGGCAGGAAAAAGAAGATGCTATCAAGTTGCCATACACTTCCGAAACCAACCAACAAGGACATTGCGGAACTTGTTGGCATCCCTGAAGAAAATTGTGGAAATGTAAGCAATTATCTTGTGAGGGCTCGTGAAGCGTTGAGCAAGAAAATGAAGCTAGTTTCAGAAAAAATATAATTTGCTTGTCATGTCTCTTCTGCATTGTCGTTAAGCAAGATATAGCAGTTTAACCGCAAATGGCGGACATTACTATTATGAACAATGAAACGCGAAATATAACCCCAGAATCCTGCCATGTCTACGGCGTTGATGATTATTTACGTTACGTCGTTAAGCAAATGACTGTTCAGGAAACGACAGCATTTGTAGCGCATGCGCAAGACTGCCGTTGTTGTCTACAAGGAATTAGACAATCAACTTTATTGGAATATCACAAGAAAGAACAGGCAGATAACGATCTTCTTTACTCAAATGCCCTGTCGATAATGGACCGACTCGATCAGAGCATTTTTAGCGTTGTCATCAGCGCTGTCAAAGGGGTGGTGGAACTAATTCAGAGTACTGGCGAGCAGATGTTCATGGAACCGGCTCTTGCCGGGACACGCTCTTCTGATGATATGTCCGTAAGGCTACAACCGTTACGCATTATCAAAGAGTTCGAAGAATCTCAGTTTTCCATAGAAGTCACCATTTCGCCAGTCGAACCCGACATGTTGGACGTGATCGTTTCCTTGCTTGATCGGCAGCTTGAAGAATTCACGCCCGGTGTAGCTGTATCGTGTCACGGCGAGAATACGGTATTGTATGAAATTACAGATGAAAATGGCCAAGCAAGATTCAGGATTCCTGTTGCCGGATTCTATGAACTTGTCATGAAAAAAGATGATCACCTCCTTGGTACCATGACATTGACCGGGCTTTGATGCAACAAGATGAATGGCCATAGAATGTGATCCATTATGAAATGAGTGAATGCACTACTGTATAATGCAGGAGAGTTCATGTTTCATCTTCCCTCAAAAGAGGATCTAGCCGCCCTGCTTGATGGTGATGACGGTTTTCAGGAGTATCTAGCCACACTCTCCAAAACCGACAGAGAACTCGTCAGCCGTTTGTTTGTTTCCCCCGAAATATTTAGCACATTTCTTTCATTTCTTACTCCTGACCAGCAAACAGAAACTCACTCCATTCTCAATAAGCTAAATGATGTTCCTGAGCAGGCATTAAAACTGTATGAACAGTGCCGCTTCCCGGAAGCCCGCAAGCTGTTGCAGCTTTCCATTGACCAGTGTGAATTACCACCTGGCCTGCCAATGAATGGGGTGGTTAAGGCAGCAGGATTTGCTGTGGAAAGAATGAAGGCGCTCTTTTACGAAATTTTGGGCGATGTAGAAATGACCTTGGGAAACACTACGCTTGCAGGAGATCACCACACATTGGCCCTGGAATTGGCTCAAAAATGCGGAGATCGGGATACCGAGGCTAAATCGTTACATGGATTGGGCTGCTATTTTTGGGAACTTGGGGATTTTGAACAATCACTGGAGTATTTTCGCCGTGCGCTTGAAGCACTGGATGGACGTAGTGATCGGTGGTCAACCGCTGTCAAGGTGTTGACGGCCTTAAGCTTGCTGCACGGGGAATTGTCTCGCATTGATGAAGCGTTGGAATATGGTAGCCAAGCCCTTACGGTGGCTGAAAAAATCGGAAACGAGCAGTTGTTGCCGAATGTACTTAGTAACTGTTCCGTTCAGTTGTCAAATTTAGGAATGTTTGAAGAATCAAAACTACTTCTTGACCGCGCTCTTATCATTTCTGTTGAATACAGCATGATGCGTCCGGAATCATTGATCCGGCACAATATAGGCATGCATTGTCTCAATACGGCTTCGACTAGTGAAGATGTCGAAGTAGCAATACGTTATTTTCAGGAATCGATGGAGATTAGTCGTCGAATCATGTCCGTGAGTCTGGAGGCGCTGGCTTGCAACGGTATGGCCCATGCTCTAGTTGTGATAGATGATCTTGTTGGTGCTGAGAGAGAGTACCGAAGAGCGATTGAACTGCGTCAAAGGATTGGAGCTATTGCTGATGCTGCAGAGTCTCTTGTTGACTTGGGAAATCTTCTCCGGTTTCGCCGTGGTAATATGGAGGTGGCGCTGGAATGTTATTGCGAAGCAATTAAATTAGTTGAGCAAATACGCTCAAGGCTTAAACGGGAGGTCCACCGAATCGGTTTGGCAGAAGCCAGGACCGAACCATACCATATGGCAATAACCACACTTCTAGAACTTGGCAAGGTGGATGATGCATTTCATTATTTGGAACGGGCTAGATCAAAGGCACTTCTGGAACTATTGGTGGGGCAGTTCAGTACCGATGCTGGGGAGAGTACGTTTACTCAGGCAGCTGAGATTGCCAAACGAATCGATGAAATGCGCCGCTCCCTCGATGAGCTGCGAACGGCGGATGAAACAGCTGCCGGAGACAATGGCGAAGAGACGACCCACCGGTCAAACATGCGAAATGAGCTTTTTAATGTTTTGGGAGAAGAAGAACGCGAGTTTGCCAGGCTTTGCGATGAGTTGCACCGCACATCTCCCGACTTGCATGGCATCCTGGCAGTCCAGGCAACTGACAGTGCAACGGTAAAAGAACTCCTGATACCGAATTCTGCACTGTTGGAATTTTACCAGTGCAATGATAGTTTGTACGTGTTCATTATCCGACCACTCCACGACGTGAATGTTGTGGAGATTAAACTCACTACTGATGAAGCAGCAGAAATGGTATTCTCGTTCGCCATGGCCTTGCGGGATCCCACCTCTCAAGACATCCGCTCCCACGAATATCTGCGTACCGTGCGTCAACCGTCTTCACGCTTATACATGATAGTTTTTGGGCAACTGATTGACCTTCTTGATGATGTCCAACAATTGATCATCGTACCTCACCTCTTCTGGCACTATCTCCCCTTTCACGCCTTGTACGACAACAATAACAAACAGTTCTTGCTCGACCGCTTTAAGATCAGCTATGCACCTTCATCTTCGGTGCTTGAAGTTTGCCGTGGTAAGAAACGTTACAGACGCGTCAGCGCCCAGATACTTTGCCGCAATGACGGTGATCTTCCCCATGTAGAGGCAGAAGGAACTGCCATAAGCCGAGTGTTTGAACAGTCAGAGCTTTTTTTGGGGTGCGATGCGACACTCAATAAGGTGTCGAACCATTCAGCATCCGATGTCATCCATTGTGCCTGCCATGGGTACTTTGACCCGGAACAACCGTTTTTATCCGGCATTGCCATTCCCCCAAATGAGGATGAAGACCGTCCAACGTTTCTGTTGGATTTACTGCGTTTGCGTATGGAGAGTACTCTTGTCACCCTCAGTGCATGCGATACCGGTCTGAGTCATATTTCTAATGCTGATGAACTTGTTGGCCTGAGCAGAGGTTTTTTTGGTGCCGGTGTGACGGCACTATTGCTCAGTCTCTGGAAAGTTTCAGACAGCTCAACAGCATATTTGATGGAAAATTTTTACTGGCATTACGTAGTCAACCGTCAAACAAAAAGTAGGGCATTACAATTAGCTATGCAGGCGGTTCGGGCTAAACCGGAATATGCTCATCCATATTTCTGGGCGCCATTTGAGGTGATGGGAGAGTGGGAATAATTATCGTCATGAGCTGATAAAATTCTGAGAGTGTGTCAGATTCCAATGTAAATAGCGTTATGAATTGATACGACACATATCTTCCAGAGGAGGCGGCCATGAGGTTATATCTCGCAGGAAAAATATTGGGGGCAATATTAATCGCTTCACTTTTTGTCTCACCGGATGCATCTGAAGCTTCAGTTGTCGGGAGAGCAGCAGCCAGAAGCGCCAAAAGAAAAATTGCCTCATCGATTTTAAGAAAAGATCATGTGCGTGATATGGGTACACAGGCAAGGCCAGTAACAAAGGATATAAAAGTTTACCGTTATGCTCATAACAAGAATGATTTAAAGAATGGAATAGCCCCTAATAAACACATGACGCCAAACACACACCCGGGACGATTACCAAGACCCGAGACTGCACAAAGGCAGTATGGACTACCAAATAAGCCGAAATATCGAGAAACTGTTGTGATCAAGGAAGGTCAACCGGTTCGGCATAATAAAGCATTGGCCGGAGAACGAGGGCGAGGAGAACTTACTTCCCCCAAGCAAATTCCTAAAGAACAGGTTGTTGATATAAAAAGATTACCACAATAATTTGGGGGCTGTATGAGGTTGCTGATGTTATTACCGGAAAGCACCTGGATATTGGTAATTGTCTGCTTAGGAATCGGAGTAATAGTAAGGCTGATTTCCACTCGTACTGCATTTAGCGTTATAGGCGTTTTAGTTCTGATAAGTTTATTTGAGCCAATTCTTGGAGCTTTGTTTGAATCACTTCCACTTTGGCTGTTGATTTTGGTGATTATTATTTTTGGGCTTACAACAATCTCATGGCTGATGTCGTTATTGGTTGGCAAATCAACGACTGATCATTTTAAGGCAATGATTCTGCATGATATTTTTCTGTTGCCGTTTCGTCTTATTGGCATGTTATTCCGTCGTAGGTAGGTAAAAATGGAGTTTTTAACGATTGATATTGGTGGGTCTGGCGTAAAAATAGCTAATTTTTCTTTTAGCAACCGGAAGCTACTCTTAAAGAACGAACCAGCTCATTATTCAAATCCTGACTGGTCAAATTTTGAAAAGTGGTTAATTGAAATTAACGGTTGTAATTCTAGTACGATAGGCATTTCGAGCGCGGGGTTCGTGGACTCAAAAAATGGGGTAGTAAAGATGTTTCGGGTAGGCGGTTGGATTGACAGGAATATTAAAAATGAAATTGAGAGATTACTGCCAAATGCAAAAGTTTTTATACTCAATGATGCTGAAGCACACTTGGCAGCTCATACAGATACTTACGACAATTCTCAATTATGCATTACCCTCGGCACATCATTAGGTTTTGCGATTAGTGACAGCTTGGGAAATGTCTATAGACCACCTGACAATATAAATTTTGATTTGGGTGAAATAGAACTACCGACGCGAGCCAGCAATAGGCATGTTTGGTGGTCATTAGGATCACATGGTTTGCAAGAGCTTCAACAGAATCTCGGTGAACATGATGGCGTTATTCATTTTGGATATAGATTAGGCGCGTTTCTGAAAAACATATGTAGTATTTTCAGGCCTCAGAGCGTTGTCTTTTGTGGTGGAATTGCTGAAAAATATTGGAACGACATAAGACATCCAATCATCAATGAATTCGCACATAGCAAACCTGATTGGCTAACTACACCACAATTTTATATATCACAATATGGAAAAAACTCCGCGTTATGGGGAATGGCAAAACATTTGAGTAAACAGTATTGATCACTACGAATAAATTAATTTGGAGTAAACATGAGTGGACATGAGAGAACATACGTATCGGTAGAAGAAGCTGAGCTTCGCAGATTGCGAGAGCAGGAAAGTCGACTTAGAACTGTAAACCGTGATCTGCCAGAGCGTCTTGAAGCGATTCGTCGGCAGACAGATCAAGAAATGCGTAACCGTTTAGCACCTATCGAAAAGAGGCAGCAGGAGTATGAGCAATCAGTGCAAAATCTTCAAAGTGAATTAGGTAATTTGGAAAGAGAGACACAACGTCGGATTAAACAGCAGGACACTGAATTCACAAATAAGCTTCAGGCACAGCGCGTTGAGTACAGATCGCTTATTAATGAACAGGAACAACGAAACAAGGCCAGGATAGAGTCTGAGCGACGGGAACGCCAACGAGCAGTCAACCACCTACAGAGCCAAATTAGTGGGATTATGGCAGATGCAAAAAGAAAAAATAGCATAGCTCAGTCTTTCGTGGTTGACCTTACAAAAATTATGCAAGAAACCGAGCGTTTACCGCATCACCGATTTGCACCGGGTGCAATGGATTCAATTTCCAGAAAAGTAAACGATGCAAAATGGAACCTTGATGCGGGAATGTCAGAGGCGGCTCTAAGTACGGCGCAGGATGTTTACTGGGATATTGCGGATCTGCGAGATCTGGTACTAGAGAAGGAACGTGAATTCATGCTCATTCATCAGGCTGCTCTCCAGTCTGCACGCGAATTGCTCGAAGAAGCAATTGCAAATCGAAAATACGAGATGGAGGTTGGAGAGGGAGAGAACAGAAATGTTTATGAACTTGAAGTTAACCACTGGACTGAAGGAGAGCTTTCCGAGTACGAAAATGAACTGCAGCATTTCAAGCAATTGCTTGAAAATGGCCGTGATTCACTAAGCATCAAAGAAGTAAATGATATCCTGATAAAACTGGATAATATGAAACCCCGTGCAGTTGAAATTGTTGAGCACGCACGCCAAAACATAATTGCTTCACAGGTGCGTTGTAATATTGCGGAGTTGGCAGTCGAATCTCTCAAAGTGGAAGGGTTTGATTTGGTAGATTCAGCTTACGAGGGAGATGATGAGCGTAATGCTTTTGTCGTCAAGTTGAGAAATATAGCTGGCAGTGAGGTCGTGACTGTCATAACGCCGGTAAAAGGTGAATACGGAAAAAACGAGGTCTCAATTAATTCATATGATTCAACCTATGTTGATGATGCCGTGTATCGGCAGCGCTCACATGAGATAGTTTCAGCTTTCAATGAAAATGGACTGGTGGCGGCTAAACCTGAATGTGTGGGTACTCCGGATCATTCATGGCGAAATGTTGATAAAGTTCGTAGTAAACAACATTCCTTAAACTAAGCTTGAATGAAAAAACTGGGTAATGATGGAATTTTTATAGCCCGGGGGGGGAATATGACATTAGGTATAACAAAAGAAGAGATTGCCGGACTTTGTCGTAAACATAATACGTCGGTGCGAATTTCAGAAGATAATATTGCTGAAATTTCAGTAGACAATAATTTAATCGATGTTGATAAAGATGATATATCTTCTGTCATATCAGCCACTACAAATCTAATTGTGTCTATTTCAAGTCGGCACAATGAAATTAAAACCCGCTCAATTATGAATGAGCTGTTTTACGGTATGTTGGCTGGTCTCAAACCACCATCGCAACCTTCTAAGAACAAAGTTACAAGTACAATCGGAAATGCTCCGTGCTGGGTTAATACACCTGATGCTCAATTTTGGGCTATTTTTACAGATTCGATTTTTTCTGTAGAAATTGAGCAAAGAAAATTGGATATACCGTATGAATATATGCAAAGTTACAAAAGCAAATATTCTGCAAAATTGATGAATAATCAGTTTACAGTCGAAATTGTTCTGCGTGATGGATCAACATATAAAGGTGTTTATCCAAATACTGGTGTAAATTTAGTAACAGAAAATATTAATGTCCTGTCTTTGGTTGGGAATCAAGTACTGCCGGTATTTTCAGTAAAGAATGAGTCGGGTAATTCAAATGCGATAAAAGCCGGTTTTAAGATCATGGAATTTACCGGATCAACGATAGAAGACGAGACTGTAATTCGCGATAACATACGGAAAATAATAAAAACGAACGCAACTGCATTACGAGAGTTATTAAATTAACAAGCTGATATGGCTTGTATATTGGGTACTTCCTCATGACGATTGCCCGCTTGACTGAAAACTTGAAACTGGATACTGGAGATCGCTTCATCGTGTTTTACGGTCATGTGAATGATGTTTACTGTGATGATGATCTTTCGTTTGATAATATTGACCAGATGCTCTGGCGCTATTTTCATGCTCAAGGGTATCAACGGATTGTTTTTTATGATGGAGCTAAAAAACTTTACTTTCTGGATGCCGAGTCGGATAGATTGTGCCGGACAGGGCAAACCGTTGCTACTCAGACTCAGCAAAATAAAATAAATAATGCACCTTCTGGCCTGCGCAAAGGTCCTCTTGGTGGCCTCAAGTTAGTCGGAAGCACCTCAACCCCTACTCCAGTCACCGTATATCCTACCCAAACTCCTGATCCTTCATTGCCTCAACAACGCCGTATGTCGGACCTCGGCGCGATAGAAACCATCAATCACATCATCTCTCACGAGAGAAGCTACATCCCTACTGTTGTTGTGTTCACGCACGCAGATGACCTCACACCTGCGCATTTTGAAGGGAGAGCATTCCGGGAATTTCAGAATCGTTTGGTAACGTGGGCAAGAGGTGGAGGCATCAAGCCCAATCTGTGTGCCTTTATATTCCAGCAAAATTCACGACAGGATTTACTTGAGCTATGTAAGCATCATGAGCTTACCGCACTCGAAAACTGCATAAACATTAAAGGTGAAGAAGGTCAAAATGTCTTGCGGGCGGGTGGTCCGGAACAGCAGGAACTACTCAACGCCATTCACCATGAACGGCTCACTAACCGGATGGCTGTGGACTGGCCGCGATTAGAGCGGCTTGCTGCCTGGGTTGCAATGGAAGATCAGACTCTGTCATTCTGGAGGAGCAAGCTCTCAGGCGTAAAAGAGTTTTCTCGCGAGTCAGTACGCAGCTTGCTTCCCGGAGGGCGAACTTATAGCGATAAAACAGCGGAAGAACAATTAAATGAGATGATTGGTCTAAAATCCGTTAAAGAGCAGCTTAGAAAAAAGCTGGCTGTAGCCAGACAGTTGGGTA
>JAQTXD010000085.1 GCA_028688955.1 Desulfuromonadaceae bacterium | reverse complement strand
GATGTTTGACGAAGTCTATGTCCGTCAGAACACCGGACTCGGCATGGCCAAGGCAATCGATCACTGATGCTTTGAAATCCTGTTGATTATGTATATAGTGGGGATGGCTGCGGCCATCCCCTTTTTTTTTGCTTTTTGGTACCGGAGCGGGACATACAGAGTTTTATTGACAGAGAATTCGTATCCGGTATGCTGAGTCAAAATCTTCTGGACGGCAAAATGAGAGTTCGGCAGAATGAATACATTTCCTGAAACAATTCCGTTAATTGCCTATACCGCGGCGACGTTTCTGATTATTGGCGGTCTGCTGACTGCAGCCTGGTGGCTGGGTGCAAAGACTACGTCCCCTAACAAGGAATTGCCCTATGAATCCGGCGTGATCCCCAGCGGGGCCGCCCGGCGTCCCCTCAGTATCCCTTTTTACCTGATAGCAATATTTTTTATAGTTTTTGATGTTGAAACGGCCTTTATCTTCACCTGGGCTGTGGCCTGGGAGCAATTGGGACTTCCCGGTTTACTACACATCACCTTTTTCATTACTGCCTTGCTGATGGGCTTGGTATGGCTGTGGGTTAAGGGAGGCCTCGAATGGGGACCTTCTGCTGCAAAAAAACGGCTATGCGGGGATTCTGATGAATCAGGAAATTCCTGACAATATTCTGCTGACAAACCTGGATGACCTGATTAACTGGGGGAGGGCTAATTCACTCTGGCCGATGTTTTTTGGTCTTTCCTGCTGTTTTGTGGAAATGATGACCTCTTTTACCTCACGCTACGACATCTCCCGATTCGGGGCTGAAGTATTGCGCGGCTCCCCGCGTGAAGCAGATCTGATGGTGATTGCCGGTACCCCGTTTCGGAAGATGGCCCCCAATATACTCCGGTTATATGAACAAATGGCCGAGCCGCGCTGGGTGGTCTCCATGGGAAGCTGCTCAAATTCCGGAGGCATGTACGATGTTTACAGTGTCGTTCAAGGGGTGAACCAGTTTTTACCGGTTGATATCTACATCCCCGGATGTCCTCCGCGTCCCGAGGCATTTCTGCAGGGACTGCTGCTGCTGCAGGAGAAGATCAGAAACAGTGAACGTCCGGCACGTCCGGTGCTGCACCTCTCCGGCGGTACTCAGGGCACAACCGTTCCGGTATTGGAAGATGGTGTATCAAAAACCTGTGATACACGAGGTCCCGGCTTGGAGAAGACTGCTATTCGCGGTGTATCGGTCGGGCATCCCCGCCAGTATCAGCCGCGCAGTGATGAACAGTGGCGACCTCAGGCACCGAAACATATCTATCCCGATTTTGGTTTGACCGGCGAGCTTGAGGCCGTTTTCGGCGGTGAGATCAGTCGTGACGATACCGCCACCGATATGCTTACCTACCGGGTTCACGCGGCACAGCTTCCCGACGTGCTTCGCGCCCTGAAACACCGGAGTAATGCCCCCTTCAGGCGTCTTGAAGATGTCGTGTGCGTAGATGAATCCTGCCGCCGTGCACCTGAAAAGTTCAAAGAATTCACCGTAAACTATCATCTGCTCAACTTTGACATTCCCGGACATATCCGTATCAAGGCCGAATTGCCAGATCAATCCACCTCCCTACCGAGCGTCAGCGGCGTTTTTGCCAATGCCAACTGGTACGAGCGGGAAGTCTATGACATGTTCGGGATCACTTTTACCGGGCATCCAGATCTGCGCAGGATTCTGATGCCCCATGACTGGGAAGGCCACCCGCTGCGCAAGGCGCATCCGTTCCGTGCCACTGAAATGCCTCCCTATACTCTGGAAGATGCCCGACGCCTCCAATCTCTCCCGGCAGAGCGTTTTTTCAAGGAATCCGACCCTGATACACTGATCCTTAATCTCGGTCCGCAGCACCCTGGTACCCACGGGATCATTCGCTGTATCCTGAAGCTTAACGGTGAAGAGATTATTGATATGGACAGTGATATCGGTTATCACCATCGCGGGGCTGAAAAAATTGCCGAACGCCAGCAGTGGAATCAGTTTATCCCCTATACCGACCGGATCGACTATCTATCCGGAGTGCAGAATAATCTTGCCTATTGCAACTCGGTGGAACGGTTATGCGGCATTTCGGTGCCGGAACGGGCCGAAACTATCCGGGTAATGCTGGCCGAACTGTTTCGCATTGCCAACCATCTTGTGTGGCTGGGAACCTTTACCGCCGACGTGGGAGCCATGACACCGGTCTTCTATACCTTTACCGACCGTGAAAAAATATTTGACATTGTTGAGATGATCACCGGCGGCAGAATGCATCCGGCATGGTTTCGCATCGGTGGAGTAGCCGATGATCTGCCGGATGACTGGCAACGGCCGGTGATAGATTTTCTGGCCTGGATGCCGGGACGGCTGAAGGAATATCACGCTCTACTGGACCGGAACCCGATTTTCATGGCCCGTCTGAAAGGGGTTGGTATCATCTCAAGGGATAATGCACTGGAGTGGGGACTGTCCGGCCCGAACTTGAGGGCGTGCGGCATCGAATGGGATCTGCGTAAAAAAATTCCCTACTGCGGCTATGACCGTTTTGATTTTGATATTCCGACCGCTGAAGGCGGCGACTGCTGGGCGCGCTATCAGGTGCGCATTGAAGAAATCCACCAGTCACTGCGTATTGTGCAGCAGTGCCTCGACACAATGCCGACCGGGCGCTGGATGACCGACGATTACCGGTATGTCCTGCCGCAAAAGCCGGATACCCTGCACAATATAGAGTCACTGATTCATCATTTTGTCAACAGCACCCGCGGAATGACTGCTCCCAAAGGCGAGAACTACAGTGCCATCGAGGCCCCGAAAGGTGAAAACGGCTACTTTATTGTCTCGGATGGGCTCAATATTCCCTATCGGGTCAGAATCAAGACTCCCAGTTTTCCCCACGTCCAGTCATTACCGGTTATGAGCAAGGGGTGGTTGGTTGCAGATTTCCTGGCGATATTGGGTTCGATAGATTTTGTTCTTGCTGACCTGGACAGGTGAACTGATGATACCATCAGAACTGAAAAACGATCTGCAAACCCGTATAGCTTCCGCAGTTACCAATCGGGAGGCTGCCGTAGATGTAATGAAGGCGCTCCAGGGGCATTACGGCTGGTTGACCGACGAGGCGGTCATTGAGGCGTCTGAATTGCTGGGGCTTTCTCCGCTCCAGGTGGAGGAATTGGCTACCTTTTACGAGATGATTTATCGCAGACCGGTCGGACAGCATGTGATTCATGTCTGTGATTCCATCTCCTGCTGGGCAGTGGGGGGAGAAAGTCTGTTACAACATATTTCCGTATTCCTTGGTATTGCTGCAGGTGAAACAACCCCGGATGGTCTCTTCACGCTGCTTCCCTGCTGTTGCCTCGGCAACTGTGGTCAGGCACCGACAATGATGATCGGCGATGTAGTCTATGGCAGTGTGACACCAGAGAACATCGCTTCAATTTTTTCTTCATATCAATAAATGAAGGATTCTTTATGAAAACTGTTGTAGCCGCTTGTGCCATTTTCATTTCATGTACTGCCGTGTCTGCGTTCGCCGACAGCTTCCGCTGCCCCAACGGCAACCTTATCTCCACGGGAGACAGTATATCTACCGCGGCACTAAAATGTGATCCTCCGGCACACATGTATAAACGCGAAGAACCGGTAGAAACTGAATTCAGTAGAAATGACGGGACAAAAGGTTCAAGAGTGGTCTCCATCGAAGTACAGGAGTGGACCTACACGAAAGATTCTAATCTTCTGCATACGGTCATTTTTCGTAACGGTATCCTCACAGACGTTTTAACCGGTGGTTTTATACGATGAATACTGATGGGAAGATACAGATACTCTTCCAGCATACCAAGCCGGGTCGCTCCGTTACCTTTACTGAATACCGGGCAGAGGGTGGTTTTGTCGCGCTGAAAAAAGCACTCACCACCATGACTCCTGACGACGTGCAGCAGACGGTGATTGATTCCGGTTTACGCGGACGGGGAGGGGCCGGATTCCCGACCGGTAAGAAATGGTCGTTCGTGCCGCGGAATCTGCCGGGGCCGCGCTGGCTGATCTGCAACTGTGATGAAATGGAGCCGGGTACCTACAAGGACCGAATTCTGTTGGAGTCAAATCCGTATTCTCTTGTAGAGGGGATTGTTCTCGCCTGTTACGCCATCGGTGTGCGCCATGGGTTTATCTTTATCCGCAGAGGTTATGAACAGGCTGCTGCAAATGTGCGGCGTGCCATAGCGGAGGCCGGTGCAGCCGGTCTGTTGGGACAACATATCCTTGGCACAGACTTTTCCTGCGATATTGATGTGCATGTTTCAGCCGGACGTTATATCTGCGGCGAGGAGACCGCCCTGATGAATGCCCTGGAAGGAAAACGGGCCAATCCGCGCGCCAAGCCTCCGTTTCCGGCAATCAAAGGGCTGTGGGGTGGTCCAACGGTGGTTAATAACGTGGAGAGCCTTGCCAATATCCCGTATATCATCGCTAACGGACCCGCCTGGTTCAGGGGGACAGCCGCCACACCGGAAGCTGCCGGTATGAAACTATTCTGTGTCAGCGGTCATGTGGTAAAACCGTCCTGTTTTGAATTGCCTCTGGGGATGAAACTGGGCGAAATTATTGACGGCCCCTGCGGCGGCATGCGAGCAGGCAGTTCCTTCAAGTCATGCTTGCCAGGTGGTGCTTCAACGCCCTATTTTACAAGTGAACAGTGGAATGTACCGATGGATTTTGATGCGGTTGCAAAGGCCGGTTCGCGCCTCGGGACCGGCGGAATAGTCGTGTTTGATCAACGAACCTGCATGGTGGCGGTTACCCTGAATCTGGTCCGTTTTTATGCCCGTGAATCCTGCGGCTGGTGTACCCCCTGTCGCGAAGGACTTCCCTTTGTGGTTAACGTGCTTGAGATCATTGAATCAGGCCGGGGAAGTGACGAGCATATCGCCATGCTGAGCGAGCATGTTCAGTATCTGAGCTATGCATTCTGTGCCCTTGCCCCCGGTGCAATGGGACCGGTGGATGGATTGCTCAGGCACTTTGAAGATGAAATCAGAGAACATAATCGTATCGGGAAATGTCCATGCCGAAACTGATTATTGACGATATACCGGTTGAAGTGCTCGACGGAATGACTGTTCTTGAGGCGGCTCATTCCATTGATATTCCCATTCCTCACTTCTGCTGGCATCCGGCATTAGGTAAAGCGGGAGCATGCCGGGTTTGTGCCGTCAAGATGCTTGATGGGCCGGTCAAGGGGATTCAAATGTCCTGCATGCTGCCTGCTCAGGACGGCATGGTCGTTTCCACGACGGATCCGGAAGCACAGGAGATGCGCCGGCATGTTATTGAATGGATGATGATTAATCATCCCCATGACTGCCCGGTCTGCGACGAAGGGGGCGAATGCCAGCTGCAGGATTTGACTATATCAGGCGGCCATGGCGTTCGTCGCTATGCCGGTAAAAAGCGTACCCATGTCAACCAGGACCTCGGTCCGTATGTAACGCATGAGATGAACCGCTGTATTCAGTGCTACCGTTGTGTCCGTTTCTATCAGGAGTATGCCGGCGGAACAGACTTCGGCGTTATGGGGAGTGCCGGAAGGGTGTATTTTGGACGCTTTCAGGATGGGCCGCTGGAATCGCCTTTTTCCGGGAATCTGGTGGATATATGCCCTACCGGAGTGTTCACAGACAAGACCGCCCGATTTCGGGCCCGCTACTGGGACTACGACATGGCGCCCTCAGTCTGTCCCGGTTGCTCACTGGGGTGCAACACAACACCGGTGGCACGCTATCGAGAACTGCTTAAAATTGTTGCCCGCCGCAATGATGCTGTCAACGGCTGGTTCATCTGTGATCGGGGCCGCTTTTTTAATACTGAAGTAAACGCCCCGCAGCGTCCGCGCGCACCGCTGGTGGATGGCGGGGAGACCGGGTGGGATGAGGCGCTGGAGGCTCTGCTGCTGTGTATAAGCGAAGTAACAGAATGTTACGGCCCCGGCAGCATCGCCATTGTCGGTTCCTCGCGTCTGGCGCTGGAGGGTGCCGTTCTGTTACCGCTGCTGGCGCGAAGTCATTTCGCCGGGGCACTCTGTTATTCTCTACGTACCGATGAGGCGGTCCGGACTGATTTTTCTGCAACCGGAAGAGTCGCCTCACAGCAGGATGTCAGGCAATCTGACTGCATCGTCATTTACGGATGTGATCCGCTGCAGGAAGCTCCGATGATGGCGTTGGCGGTGAGGCAGGCGTGGCGGAACGGTGCCAGGGTGCATCTGATTGGTGATAAAGTGAACTTGCCGTGTGAATATATTCAGGTGGATTCACTGAGTGAGGTTTCTTTTGCCGCCGCTAAAGCCCCTGTGCTCATTTGCTCTGCATACGGCAACTCTGATAGCCTGAGCGACATCATCGAACAGCATGATACGCTAAAACTTGCCACTCTATTTTCAGGCCCGAACAGCTATGCGGCGGCGCTCCTGTCACAGGAGCACGGCGCTGTCAGTCTGGAACAGGCTGTAGCGGACGGATGTATCAAGGGGATCATCTCGATTGAGGCAGATATTCCTGCCGGTTTACTGGAAGGTATTCCGTTTGTGGCGGCCTTGGACTGGCGTATGACCTCCGTTGTTTCCCGTGCGCAGATCGTCTTGCCGACTACCTCCTGGATAGAGATGGACGGCACCTACATCAACGCAGAGGGTCGCGCACAGCGTTTCAAAAAAGTTATGAATCCCGGTCTGCCGATCAGGGGACTCGATCCGGCAGGTCATCCGCCACACTGTCATCGCAGCGACGCTCCAGGAGGCATGCCGCTGCCAGCCTGGGAGATTATTGCGAAGCTTATTGGAGGAATGGGGGGCGAGCACATAGCAGAGCCGCTTTCCGGAAAGTGGGCGCGCCTGACACGGCTCGATCCTGAGAGCCAGGGAGTCAAGATCTGTGATCTATGACCCGATCGACATAGCGTTGATGCTCGCCAAAATTGCACTGGTCTACGTTGTGATCCTGACTCTGGCAGCGTATATGGTATTTGCCGAGCGCAAAGTGCTTGCCTGGATTCAGGATCGTAAAGGACCCAACCGTGTTGGCCCTTTTGGCCTGTTGCAGCCGCTCGCCGATCTCATAAAATTATTGACCAAGGAGGATTTCAGGCCGCTCGGCGCGGACAAGTGGCTTTTTTATCTTGCCCCGGCAATGGCTGCAATCCCGGCTATCATGATCTTTGCCGTAATACCCTTTGGTGCTCCAGTGACGCTCTTCGGCCATAGGGTGGCTCTGCAGGTTTCCGATCTTAACGTAGGACTGCTGCTCTTTATGGCACTCTCTTCCATCGCAGTCTATGGCGTTGCCCTGGGTGGGTGGGCCTCCAACTCAAAATATGCCCTGCTGGGGAGTATCCGCGGGCTCGCTCAATTGATTTCCTACGAACTTTCCATGGGACTCTCCCTGGTACCGGTGGTAATGCTGGCCCGTTCATTCCAATTGTCGGATATCGTCAATGCCCAGTCCGGCTGCTGGTTTATCGTCTATCAGCCGCTGGCGTTCGTCATTTTCCTCATCAGTATCGCTGCTGAATGCAAACGGATTCCCTTTGACCTGCCGGAAGCGGAAGGGGAACTGGTAGCCGGTTTTCACACGGAGTACTCCGGCATGCGCTTTGGCCTGTTTTTTGTGGGAGAATATATAAATATTATTGTATTGGGTGGTCTCGCAGCGACCTTTTTTCTGGGCGGGTGGCATGGTCCATGGCTGCCGCCGGTTGTCTGGTTCGCCGGCAAGGTTCTCGCCTTTGCGTTCCTGTTTATCTGGATACGCGGTACTATGCCGCGCTTACGCTATGACCAGCTTATGCATTTCGGCTGGAAGGTACTGACACCTCTGGCGCTGGTCAATATTCTGGTAACCGGTTGGTGGCTGGTGCTAAGGGGCTGATATGACGATTGTCAAGGACATATATGCGCTTCTGACCGGAATGTTGATTACCTGGAAGCATATTTTCCGCAAGCCGGTGACAATTCAATATCCGGAAGAGAAACGACAGCCGTATCCCCGTTACCGTGCGCGCATCGTCCTGACCCGTGACCCTGATGGCGGTGAGCGTTGCGTGGCCTGCCAACTCTGCTCGGCAGCATGTCCGGTAGACTGCATCTCCATGCAATCCGCAGAGGGGGAGGGCGGGAGGCGCTACGCTGAATGGTTCCGCATAAATTTCGCGCGCTGCATTTTTTGTGGTTTGTGCGCCGAGGCCTGCCCGACACTGGCCATTCAAATGACCCCTGATTATGAAATATGTACTCGGGATAGTATGAACCTGCTCTATGAGAAAGAAGACCTGCTGATTGACGGTTGCGGAAAGTCATTGAATTATAATTTCTATCATCATGCCGGTATCGGTGTGACCCAACCCCGCGGAAGCGGGGCAGAAGAACACAGTCCGGTAGATGTACGAGGATTGCTCCCCTGATATGGAAACGTACCTGTTCTACATACTGGCGGTTGTAACCGTCACAGGAACAATCCTGGCGATTACCGAGAAGCATCCGGTTCATGCCATAGTCTACCTGGTGACATCTTTCTTCGGTCTGGCTACCATATTCTTTCTGCTGGCAGCACCACTGATAGCCATGTTTGAGGTAATCATTTATGCCGGTGCGGTCATGGTGCTGTTCATGTTTGTTATTATGATGCTTGACCTGGGACGCCCTGGTCAGGCAGAACTTCCCGCCTTCCGGCGTTGGCTGCTGCCGGTTTTGCTTGGATTGATCATATTGGGTTCAATTGTGATGCTTGCAACTCATCGTGCCACCACTCAAGGTTCGTCCCACGTGGTCACTGTCCGGGAATTTGCCGTGACACTATTCCAAAAATATGGTGTCGCCATCGAGATTATCTCCATGCAGCTGCTTTTTGCGGTCGTCGGTGCACTCTATCTTGGCAGGAAACGTACACCATGATTGTTCCTCTGGCACATGTGCTGATACTGGCAGCCATCCTCTTCTGTCTGGGGCTCGTCTGTACACTTGTCTGGCGCAGCAATGTGATCATGCTGCTGGTCGGTATTGAAATCATGCTCAACGCCTCCATGCTGGTCTTTGTCGGAGCTTCCAGCCACTGGGGCGCGGCCGACGGGCAGATATTTGCGCTGATGATTATGGCCATGACGTCGGCTGAGGTCTCGTTGGCGCTGGCACTGGTGGTATACCTGCACCGTCGCAGGAATACGGTGGATGTTGATGAATTCCGGGAGCTGCAGGACTGAATGAAACTCTATCTAGAACTCATAATCCTCCTGCCTCTTCTCGGAGCGATAACAAATGTGCTGTTGGGCGGCAGGTGGTTCTCCCGGCGGTCCAGCGAGGTCATTTCGTGCGCCGTCATCTGGGGCAGTTTTGTGTCGACAGTGACCGCAGCACTTGCCTATACCGCACCATTGACCGTGGAAATAGCGTCGTGGCTGTCTGATTTTGATTTCAAGGCACCGCTCACTCTTTACCTGGACCCGCTTTCTCTTTCGATCTGTCTGATGATCACGTTTGTCTGCGGTCTTATTCACATCTATGCCGTCGGCTATATGAAGGGAGATCCTTCCTACGTCCGCTTTTTTGCCCTCCTCAACCTGTTTGTCGCGGCTATGCTCACACTGGTGCTGGCAGAAAATCTGCCGTTACTCTACCTCGGCTGGGAAGGGGTCGGATTTTGCTCCTACGCCTTGATCGGGTTCTGGTATACGGAGGCAAAGAATGCAACTGCCGGTCGCAAAGCGTTCATTGTCACCCGTATCGGCGATATCGGGCTCGGGGTGGCTGTTGTCTGGATGTTTGAACTGTTTGGCACCGAATCAATCAACCAGCTGAATCAAATGGGCTTCCTGATGCCGCCGGGAATTATAACCGTATTGGGATTATTGATGTTACTTGCTGCAATGGGCAAGTCAGCCCAAGTGCCGCTGATGGTCTGGCTGCCGGATGCCATGGCCGGCCCAACACCGGTATCGGCACAGATTCATGCTGCAACCATGGTTACCGCCGGTGTGTATCTGCTGATGCGTATGTTCCCATTAATCGGATCATCGGCAGTTGTCACCGCTGCTATTGCGGTAACCGGTGCTGTCACCGCCTTTTACGGAGCAACCTGTGCTCTCGCCCAGCGGGATTTGAAGCGGATTCTGGCTTTTTCCACCATAAGTCAAATCGGCTACATGATGCTGGGGGTTGGAGCAGGAGCCATCACTGCCGCTACCTTTCATCTGCTTGTTCATGCCTTCTTCAAGGCGCTGCTCTTCCTCGCTGCGGGCTGTGTGATCACCTCCCTGCACCATGAACAGGATATCTTCCGCATGGGTGGATTACGGCGAACGTTGCCCGGGACGTTCTGGCCATTTCTGGCAGGAGCGCTCTGCCTGGCCGGAGTACCGCTGACCGGGGGTTTTTTCAGCAAGGATGGCATTCTCGGAGCCGTCTGGCTAAAAGGTGGTGCGCTTTATTCCGGACTGTACGTTGCAGGTTTGATCACGGCATTTATTACCGCAGTCTATACCACAAGGATGCTGCTGATGGTCTTTGGTGGCGAAACATTGACACAGCCCGGCCATCAGACGGATGACTCTGTTCGCGAGGTCACACTACTGCCGCGGATCATGGAGTGGCCACTCATACCATTGGCCCTGCTCGGACTGGGAGGTGGACTGCTTAATCTCCCCGAGTATCTGGGAGATGGCCTGCTGCACTCTTTACTGTCGCAGTTGAACAGCCACGAACTGGCACTGCCGCACGCAACCGAACGTATTCTGCAGGGGATTGCCGCAGTTGTGGCTCTTGCCGGAATAGCAACCGCCTGGATCCGGTATGGTGGTCAGAATCGTCGTCATCGTTTGGCCGAATCTCAGCTACCCGTTCGTGGGGTGAGCGCATTTCTTCTGGAGGGGTGGCGAGTGGATACGCTGTATAACGTATTGCTTGTACGACCGTATATCCGGATTTCGGCGCTCCTGTGGCAGCGCGTTGACGAAGGGTGTATTGATGACAACCTGGACCGTACTGCACACCTGTTGGGCCGGTGCGGGCAGCGGATAGGCGGGGTGGGGCAGGGGCGTGTATCATATTCTCTCATCAGTATGGCTGTCGGTGCGTCGCTCATGATTGCCTGGCTGGCGTGGACCCTGCTATGGGTATGACTCCTCTTCTGTTGACACTGCTTGTATTTTTCCCGCTTGTCGGTGCGGTGCCGCTGATCCTGCTGAAGAAGCGGGAAAAAATGGTCCGGAACGGTGCCCTTTTCATCGGATGTGCAGAAACGGTTCTGGCCTGCAGTACCTGGGTTTATCAGGGAACGGCTCCCGCTGTTTCCGCTCCAAAAGGTTTTTTTCTCTTTGAGGATTTCCCCTGGATTGATGCTCTCGGTATTCGCTTTACTCTCGGAATGGATGGCATCAGCCTGTTGCTGGTGCTTCTGACCGCTATGGTGACGGTAGTTGCCATGCTGGTGTCCTGGCGTTCCGTGACGGAGAAGGTTGCCTTGCACTATCTGCTCCTGCTGGCGATGGAGTCGGGAATCATGGGTGTTTTTCTCTCTCTGGATCTGTTCCTCTTTTATCTCTTCTGGGAACTGATGCTGATTCCGATGTTCTTCCTGATCGGTATCTGGGGGCATGGCCGTAATGTCTATTCTGCGGTCAAGTTTTTCCTCTATACCCTGTTCGGCTCGCTGTTGATGCTTTTGGCCATTATCGGTATTTACCTGATTCATGGTGCAGAGAGCGGCATCTACAGCTTCAGTCTTGCTGCACTGACCGCTACACGTTTTTCCCCTGCCACCGGTCTCTGGCTGTATGCAGCTTTTCTATTGGCTTTTGCGATCAAGTTCCCCATCGTACCGCTGCATACCTGGCTCCCGGACGCTCATACCGATGCGCCGACCGCCGGCAGCGTGATTCTGGCGGGCCTGCTGCTCAAGAGCGGTGCCTATGGCCTGATCCGCTTTGGATATCCACTTTTTCCTGAAGCTGCACGTAGTTTGACTCCGCTGCTGATCGGGCTGGCGGTAACGGGTATTATCTACGCGTCCTGGATCGCCTTTGCACAAAAGGATATGAAACGTTTGGTTGCGTATTCAAGCGTGGGCCACATGGGTTTTGTCGCCCTCGGTATTGCCGTCTGGACACCGGTGGCCCTCTCGGGAGCAGTCCTGCAAATGGTAAATCATGGATTGACCACTGCGGCACTGTTTGCTCTGGTCGGGATACTGGATGAACGTACTCATACCCGCCAGATTGAAGATTATGGCGGCCTGTGGGGCAAAATCCCGTTATTTTCTGCCTTCTTTGTGTTGTTTGCCATGGCGTCAGCCGGACTTCCCGGTTTGAACAACTTTGTCGGCGAATTTCTGATCCTCACCGGTTCGTTCAAGGCAGCTCATCTCGCGACCGTTTTCGCTTTTATCGGTGTAATTTTGCCGCTCGTCTATACGGTGCGACTGGTTCAGGAGGTGATTTTTCAGGAGGAACGTCGCCCGCTTGCTATAACAGATATCAATGCTCGCGAGCTGTTGATGCTCGCCTGTCTGGCGCTGGCTGATATGTATATCGGCATTCATCCGGCACCGTTGCTTGGCATACTGAAAGTGCCGGTCGCACTGCTTACGGGAGGTGCACCGTGACGTCTACGGATCTCTGGATAGCTTTGCCGCTGGTGCTGATGGCAATCGGTGCGCTGCTGACACTGTTAATAGGTGCAGTGACCCGCGAGGACAGAATGGTCAGTACCATTGCAATTGCGGTTACGCTCGGGGCGGCATTCTGGCTAGTGCAGACCCCTCCGGCAATTCTGGCGCCGACAATTGGACTTTCGGCAGGCGGATTATCCCGTCTCTTTGGCGTATTCTTTGCCCTGCTCGCTGCCGGAGTCCTCTGCCTGTCGGTCGGATACAACCGGGATCGGGGTATACGCGGTGAGGAGTACACGGCCACGGTCCTCTTTACCACCTTCGGTATGCTTGCCCTGACGTCGGCAACTAATATGCTGACACTGTTACTCGGGATGGAAGCTATGAGTTTCGGTTTTTATATCCTCGTTGCGATTGACCTGAGACTTGTGACATCCGGCGAAACCGGCCTTAAATACCTATTGCCGGGTGCACTCAGTACAGCATTTCTGGCGTTCGGCATAGCGTTGCTGTACTGCACGTCCGGGACGCTTGCCATTCGCGAGATTGTGCTGTTGACGCTCGCGAGCGGCAGCACACATCCGCTTGCCCTGGTCGGTTGGGCGTGCCTTCTGGCCGGCACTGCGTTCAAACTTTCTCTGGTCCCGGCCCACCTGTGGACGCCGGATGTGTACCACGGCGCACCGGCGCCGGTGGTTGCCTTTCTATCAGGCGGCTCAAAAGGCGCTGCAATTCTGATGCTGCTGCTGTTGCTGCCCCAGACTGCTGACGCAACCATCCTGCGGGTTCCTCTCTGGGGGTTGGCGTTTTTATCCATGCTGGTCGGGAACCTGGCGGCCCTGCGACAGAACCGTGTCCGGCGGATATTGGCGTATTCATCAATTGCCCAGATGGGGTATGTTGTACTCGCCCTTCTCTCCGGAAAATGTGGCGGGTATCAGGCTGCGACTTACTATGCATTCGCCTATGGAACCATTACTCTGGCAGCCTTTGGTGCCATCGCTGTTATTGAGCGGGGAGAAGAGGGGGGGCTGGTGGAAAACTATCAAGGCCTTGGTTCACGGCGGCCGTTTGCCTCGGCCGTTCTCACACTGGCACTCTTTGCGTTGGCTGGTATCCCGCCAACCGCCGGATTTACCGGCAAGTTTCTGATTTTTACCGCTGCAATTCGTTCCGGTGAGATAGCTCTGGCAGTCATTGGCATTATGCTGGCAGCCGTCTCGATCTACTATTACCTCCGGATTGTTGTTGCTCTTTATTTTTCACGCCACGAATCTGACAAGACCGCCTGCACCTGCGTACGTTCCTCCATCCTTGAATACGTAGTGCTGATACTCGCTTCAACGGCAATACTCCTGCTTGGTCTTGCCCCGGATCAGCTTATCAGCCGACTGCCACAAATGTTACCATAAATCTTTTTGCCGGAAATGTTGGCATTCCGCGATTTATCTGTCTGCTTTATCTGATGTGTGATTGATTTTCCATGTATTCCGTTTGAGGAAAAGATGGAGTCTCATTATCAGGGGATAAAAAAACGATCGCTCATTTCTGTCAAACCCAGAAGATTAAGCAGCTCAGTCAGGCGCTCGGACGGGCGACGGCGAGGCAGGTCTTTAAAGTTCGCAATAATCAATTCG
>JAQTXD010000084.1 GCA_028688955.1 Desulfuromonadaceae bacterium | reverse complement strand
CGAACTCAGTACGATGCTTGACATGCGCCATGCCGCAGAAGGCGGGTGGAGCCCGAAGGTGCTGAAGACCGAAGCGCAGCGCAGTACAGGTATTGAGGAACTGACTGATGAAATCCTGGCCCACCGTGATTTTTTTCTATCCAGCGGTACTCTCACAGCGTTTTTACACGAGCGCAACCAGCGGCATTTTATGAGTATCCTTCGAGATTCCCTTCTCAAAAAAGCGCTTTCGTTCATGGCAAAAGACAACTCCCTGGAAAAGATTGTGGCAAACATGACAGACCACCATATCGACCCGTATTCAGCAGTTGAAGAACTTGTGCTGAAAATAATGCCTGATGATAGCGACTACGTTTAAACGTTGAATTTTTCCCGAATTGCTCTATACTTACAGGCCACAAATGCGTAACGTACCTATTGGAGATTGATAATGCCACTAATCGAAATTGCAGTATTTGTTATAGCTGTTGCGATCTGTCTGCTGGTAGTGTTTTTCATTCCGATGCTCATTTCTATAAAGCGGGCTGCGGTTTCTGTCACACATCTTACCGACATGGTGCAGAATGAATTGAAGCCAACTCTTCAGGAGTTGTCTGGTGTGCTGGCTGACTTGAAAACTGTTGGTGGAGGTGTCGCCGAGCACACTGAAGATGTCAAGTGTTTCATGTCAGCGCTGGGTACAACAGGTGCAAATATTCATACGATAAATCGTGCCGTAAGCGTCGTCAGCGGCGTTATCAATGCCACTTCAGCCTGGTCAACCGGTGCAAAAGTGGCAGGGAAATACCTGATTGAACAGTATCTAAAAAAAAGAGGGGGTAAGTAATCATGTCAGACAAATGTGAAGTTTCAGCAGGAACAGTATTGGTATCTTTTGTAGCCGGAGCAGCGATCGGTGCGGGTCTTGCCCTTTTGTACGCACCTAAAAGCGGTCGTGAAATGCGTGAAGACATTTTGGACCTGACAGAAGACGCTGTTGACAAAATCAAGGGATATGCCAAGGAGGCCCAGGAAAAGATTAAATCTGCCGTTGATGAGGGTAAAGAAACGTTTGCGGAGAAGAAATCTGTTCTTGCGTCGGCCATCGAAGCAGGTCGTGAGGCAATACAGAGAGACCGTACCTCGGCTTAAGGAGCTATCAAATCTGTGGCACTAAAAAGCCCGCTTCGGTGGGCTTTTTAGTGCCTCTGTCAGAGACTTTCCCCTCCTGCCAAGAGCACCGTTCAGCAGTAAAGGCCTGTGTCACAAGGGTTTTCGCGTCATTGACTTTCAGACACGCATCCTTTATACTCTCCGCTCTTATGAAAATTGGTAATTTTTTGACATATGGCAGTATCATTGTTTCTGCCATTCTCCTGGCTCTGCCTGTTAGTGCCATGGAACCGGTCCAGCCTCTCTTGGCCGAATTGACCCGACCGAATTCGACACATATCGGATTGGATCAGACTCCTGCACTGGTGTCTATTGAAGATCAGAACAGCATGGATACAACTGACACAGCACCGGTTACAGCACTCTTTTCTCTCGAAGAACTCCGCAACTCAGGTGATGATGCTGCCGATCTTGAACTGCCCGATGTCAACCTTCCGCTTTCCGATATCCCGTTAGCTTTGAACAGTCAGGTTGAATATTTCCTCTACTATTTTCAGACCAACGGTAAACCATCGTTCTCGCGCTGGCTCTCCCGTTCTTCCCGCTATATTCCAATGATGAAGGATATCCTGAAGCGTGAAGGGATGCCGGAAGACCTGGTATATGTTGCCATGATCGAGAGCGGTTTCCAGATGCATGCCCGTTCCTGGGCTAATGCAGTCGGACCATGGCAGTTCATCTCTGATACCGGTCGGCGCTATTCACTACGTATAGATCAGTGGATTGACGAACGTAAGGATCCGGTTAAAGCTACTACCGCTGCAGCGCTGTACCTGAAAGAACTGTACGGTATGTTCAAAGGGGACTGGTATCTGGCAACTGCCGGTTACAATGCCGGTGAGAATAAGATTTTACGCGCCATCAGCATGTATAATACCAGCGATTTTTGGGAGATCTCACGCGGATCGTACTTGAAACGTGAAACGAAGGAGTATGTCCCAAAACTTCTGGCAGCAGCTATTATTGCAAAAGATCCTGCCCGCTACGGGTTTACTGATATTGCCTACTTGACGCCGATTGAATACGATACAGTAACGCTTCCAACCCGTACAAATCTTGATCTTGTCGCAAAATTGTGCGGTACAACATTCGAAACGATCAAGGAGTTGAACCCGGATCTGCGGCACTGGTGTACCCCGCCTAACTACCCGGACTATCAGCTCAAAATCCCCAAAGGGAGCAAGCAGCTGTTTGAAGTTGAATTTGCAAAAATCCCGGAAGATCAGCGTTTTACCGAACGAGTACTCTATAGCCGTTATCAGGCACGTAAAAGAGACTCACTTAAAAGCGTAGCCCGGCGTTTCGGCACGTCACCCGCTGCCTTGGCAGAAATCAACGGACTGAACGTAAAAAGCCGTGTTGCAGGCAAAACGCTCCTTATTCCGGCCAAACAGACCGTTGATTTCAGCCACGAAGGACGCACGATAAAAACAGCGACGGCAAAGGGGAGTTTTTCCAAGTATTACACGGTAAAAAGTGGTGATACTCTCAGCACACTGTCAAAAAAATTCAATGTATCAACCAAGCTGCTTTCCGCCTGGAACAACCTTAAAGTGAGAGTTGCCCTCAAACCAGGCCGGCGTATTATTATCGCAAAATTTACCGAAAAAAACGGTCAGATGATCCCTTTAGAATCCAAGAGCTGACGCTGACCGCCGTTTACCCCATCTTCTCAACGCGTGAAAGGAATTCCTGATGTATAACCTTCTTATCTCCGCAGCAGCATCAATCTCAGTGCTGCTTATTATGATGCTCGTTCTCAAGCTTGCCTGGTGGGGCTCCCTGATTGTTGCCTTTATTATCTTTGGTCTGGTATTTGTCCTCTTTTCACGTATCACGATGAAAAAAGTCATGGCCTCCATAGAGACTGCCGGCAAAGACCTCCAAGCTCAGCCACCCCGGTTTGAAAAGGCCATCCGTGAGTTGAAGGATGCTCTTCAATACAGCAATTGGCAGCTCTACGTAGAAGGACAATTACATTCACAGATCGGCATGATTTACTATATGAAGCGGGACTTTTCCAATGCGTTCCCTCATCTGGAAAAATCGTTTTTCAAGAACTGGGCCGCTACTGCTATGCTTGCGGTATCCTACATGAAGCGCCAAAAAAAGGATAAGATGATCAGCACCTTTGAAAAAGCGGTGCAATGGAACGGCAAGGAAGCAATGCTCTGGAGCCTTTATGCGTATTGTATGAATGAGAGCGGCGAATCTACACGGGCGAAAGAGATCCTTGCGAAAGGATTAAAAAAGAACCCGGGAGATGAAAAGCTGAAAGAGAATCTGGAGTGCCTTGAAAAGGGCAAGAAGATGAATATGCGAGCATATGGGGATTTGTGGTTTCAATTCCACCTGGAAAGTCTGGGCGCCCTGCAAAAACACCAAATGGCATCCATGGGGGGCCGGATGCAGCGGCGCATGCCGGCCAGAAGATGATAAAAGAGGGGACCCTTCCGGGTCCCCTCTTTTATCATCTTCTGTTTTTACTTTTTTCTAAAACGTCTCTGGCAAGCTTCCTGCCAATTGATCTAAGTGTCACATAGAACCCCATCGGTGTTGAATCAAAGACAACCACTCGGCATCTAATCCGCCTTTCCAATTCTTCCAGCGAGACGTCATCCAAAAAAACCCCCGCTCCCTCCTTGATCATCACGTCCGGTATCAGCAGACAGTGTCCGATATCATTACCCGTTACCGTTGCTATGATATCATCACCGGCAATCAGTCCGCTCACCGTGACACTTGGTCCAAAAAGCCTGTTTTCAACAGCTACGGGCACTATGTCGACAGTGCATTTCTCAGCAAGCGTCTTCAAGAAGTCCGCTACAAACCCAAACGACGAAACACCGGTAATGACCGTCGCCCGAAAGCGATTAATTGGTCGACATCTCCGGATAACGGAAGCGGCTTCTTTTATGAAAAGCGGCACCATACCTACACCGTTTTCAATCTGCGGGAAATCGCCGTACTCTTTGATGGGGGGGAATGGTAAGCCGGCTTTAAGGTAGAATTCATCTGCAAAAAACAGGAACGGCAGATGCATTTTTTTACGTAGCACCTCCGCCTGTGGTTGCCAGCTTGATATAAATTCCTGTGCATACTGTTCAGTGACCGCTTCCAAATGCGGAAGTTTTGAGCGATGAGCGGTAAGACCAAGTGGAACAATCGCCAATGACTGGACTGCAGGATATAGTTCAACCAGATCCTTTACCGTACGCTGCAAATGTTCTCCGTCATTTATGCCCGGGCACAGGACTATCTGTGTATGCATGACAATACGGTGCGAAGCCAATGTCTTTAATTGGTCAAGAACGGGTGGAATTCCAGTTTTACCGAGTAAACGCTCCCTCAGTTCCGGCTCAGTTGCGTGCACTGAAATGTACAATGGAGAAAGACGTTGTTCAACAATACGTTCAAGGTCGGGAGTTTTCAGATTGGCGAGTGTGATATAGTTGCCGTTTAAGAACGAGAGGCGATAATCTTCATCCTTAACATATAATGGCTTGCGGAGATCTTTGGGGAGCTGATGAACAAAGCAGAAAAGGCAGTTATTTGAACAGCGTGCCGGAGCAGGAGCGGAAAACGTCAATCCAAGCGACTCACCGGAGTCGCGTTCGACTTCCAACTCCCACAGTTCATTATCGATTTTTTCGATTTCAAGAAGCAGTTCTTCTTCAGAAGCTGTGTAGTAACTGTAATCGATCAGATCACGTAAGGGGTGCCCGTTAACAGCCAGCAAACAGTCGCCGGCAACGACTTCCAGTTCATCAGCAATCGACCCGGGGGTGACATACTCAACTCTGAGACCAGCCATCATACCTCCAAATACATTTTGAGTTACGGTACGGAGTGATCAGAGAGGGGCAAAAAGGCACGACACCGCGGATAGCAGCATGACACAGCCGTCGGGACCAGAGTAATCGGAAAATATTCTTCTCTTTATAGATAGTGGCAACACATGATTACCCTTTCCGACATTTTATACGGTGGAGAGAAGTAAAATGACTACTGATGTAGGCGGAAAGTACCATCAGCTGAGGTAATAGTTGCAATTGAGTGTTTATAGATCAACATGTCTCCACCCGCATCAAGCAACACCGAAAAATTATCGAATGACTTTATAAAACCTTCCAGTTTATCTCCCGACATCATAACGACAAAAACCCGAACCCGTTCTTTGCGGGCCTGATTAAGATATTGATCCTGAATATTAAAAGGCGCCTTAGACATTCCCATACCTCCTGTTACTCAAAAAACTCAATGACATTGGTGAGTATAGTACCAAACTTATCGGGATATTCAAACCACAATATATCTTGATCAGCCTTAAACCACGTGCATTGCCGTTTGGCATAATGGCGGGTATTCTGCTGTATCAAGCGGGTGTTTTCTGCACAGGAATGTTCGCCTCTGAGAAAAGCAGCCGTTTCCTTGTAACCTATCGAGCGCATTGGTTTCAGATCATGTCCATACCCCGCATCCAACAAATCAGCGACTTCTTTTACAAGACCATCATTCAACATCCTGTCAACTCTTTCATTTATTCTCTTGTACAGAACGGCACGTTCCACAGAAATAGCAATTTGAAGCGTTTCGTATCGTTTGGTTGTAAAGCCATGCCTTTTCTGATGACTGGAAAGGGGGGTTCCAGTTAGTTCATATACTTCCAGAGCGCGTATAATACGGACAAGATTATTCGGATGCATATCAGCCGCAAGTACGGGATCTACGGTTCGTAAGCGCTCCAGCATTGCATCATTACCAATACGGTCTGCCTCAGCATGCAAAGCTTGCCGAATCTCTCCTGCGCCACTCGGTGAATCAACCAGCCCGTACACCAATGACCGGATATAAAGACCGGTCCCTCCCACAACAATAACCCTCTTACCACGGCTCAGTATGTCTGAAATTGCAGTATCTGCTAATCCCATAAAATCCGCTGCAGATAAAGGCTGATCGGGGTCTGCCACGTCAATCAGATGGTGAGGAACATCCACTTGCTGCGCAGGTGATGGCTTTGCAGTGCCAATGTCAAGACCACGATACATCTGCATTGAATCTGCATTAACAATCTCGGCATCCAGATTATGAGCGAGCCGGATCGCCAAATCGCTTTTACCGGACGCCGTCGGGCCGCATATAATGAGAATTTTTCCTTTCGTAATAGTGCTCATGTCCGTTTAAAAATCTTTTGCAATTCTGTCAGCGTAACTGCATGTGACACCGGTCGCCCGTGGGGGCAACTTGCGGCAAAATCGGTATGATCCATCTGCTGCAGGAGCTCCTCAATCTGCTTCTTGTCTAGTAAATGTGTACCACGAATAACTGAGTGACATGCTATTCTGGACAAAATGCTTTCCAACATGTCTGTAAAGGCTCCGCTGGCACCAAAATGCTCCAAATCAGAGATAATATCACGCAGCAAAACTATTGCATTACTTTGTGCCACCAGGCGGGGGACAGCAGAAACCATGACAGTTGTGCCGCCAAACGGTTCCAGTTCAAACCCTATTACCGCAAAGTCCTGAATGAATCTGCCTACCGTCGCTACTTCACTAAATAATAATTCGACTGTTTCAGGAAACAATAACCGTTGTGATTCAACGGTTCCATTGTGGCACTGTTGTTTCAGCTGTTGGTAGGCAACCCGTTCACTGGCCGCGTGCTGATCAATGATTACCAGGTCATTTTCCGACTGGCACACAATGTATTCGCAGTGGAACTGGCCAATGACTGAAAGTGATGAAAAATATCCTGATGGTACCGCCTGAAAGGACTCTGGCTGAAAGTCTGGAGATGGGTCCTTGACTGTTGGTGGTTCCGTTATGTTTGTCATTACACGAGAGGAAACACCATTCCGATGCTGAACGGGAGGAGTCGGAGACTTACTGGTTGAGTGCGCAGCAAGAGAGACTTGTGCCGCTGCCGCAATTCTTTCACGATATGCCTGCCCTGTTGGTAGACTCTCACGAGATAGTACCGCGTGATGAGACAGCCATGGAGAACTACGCAGTACCTCTTCTATTGACTTCTGGATTGTGTCATGTACAGCTGATTGATTCCTGAAGCGGACCTCATGTTTTGTCGGGTGAACATTTACATCTACGTAACCAGGTGGAATTTCGATAAATAGTGCAACAACGGGGTAGCGGCCACGATCAATAACCCCTCTATATGCCTGCATTATCGCGTGTTGAACAACTTTGTCCCGAATAAAACGACCATTGATATAAGTATAAATTGTCTGGGGCCCTGAACGTACCAACGCAGGTCCTGAAATAAACCCTGATACCGTAATATGTTCAGTTTCATTTTTGACAGCATACATATTAAGAGAGCTCTCTCTGCCAACAACTTGTTCCAGACGACGTTTCAAGTCACTGCGTTGTAACCGTAACAACTCTCTACCGTCACTGGTACAGGTAAATGCAACTTCTGGTCGAGACACCGACATCCGGGCAACTACATCTGCAACGTGACCAGTTTCAGTTTCTGTACTCTTCAGAAACTTGAGTCGAGCAGGTAAATTATAAAATATCTGTTCAATGCTAATACTGGTACCGGGAGCCATACCACAGGTTTTAACATCCCGGACACGACCACCCTCAACGTTAATTTCCGTACCTTCCAGTGATGTTGCTTCCCGTGTCGTGAGTGTAAAACGTGAAACTGAGGCTATTGAAGGAAGTGCTTCTCCGCGAAATCCAAGTGTCATTATTTTTTCTAAATCACTATCCACTCGAATTTTACTGGTAGCGTGGCGTTCAAGTGAAAGGAGGGCATCCTCACGTGACATGCCATAGCCATTATCTGTTATGCTGATGCGTCTTTTACCACCCGCACTTATTTCAATTGAAATTTCTGTTGCGCCCGCATCGAGCGCGTTCTCAATTAATTCCTTTATGACAGAAGCCGGTCGCTCAACGACTTCTCCTGCAGCAATCTTGTTTGTAAGGTTTTCTGGTAATATCGAAATCCGGTTGGACATTACAACTCCTGCTGTTACGAAAAAAGAGCGGTTTTAGCCGCTCTTTTGTAAACATTAAATTAGCTATGTACTCAGATCAAGTATTTGGTTTTGTATCTTTATCTTTTGTGTCGCCGAAAAGTGAATCAAAGTCATCAGGGGCACTGGCAGAAGCAATATCAGAGTTGGAAGACGGCGTATCATCCCAGGAAAAATTTTCAAGATCGAACTCACTGGGACCTACAGTACCAATTTTTGCCGTTGCGCCAACAGATGAAGCTGGTTTTACTGGTGTGGTGAACAGGGATTCATCAATTTGTGAATTAGATTCCAGAAGGTCTGAGAAGAAATCCTCACCCTGCTTTAATGCACTGATCTGGCTTTCATCATGTGATAGCGCATCATTCACGATAGTACTGTCCGCGCCAAAAACGGGGGTGTTTATAGAACTTTCTCCCAGGTCAAAAGAGAAGATATCATCATGAGAATCAACCACTTCTACATTTTGTTTGGCTTCAACTTCCTCCGTTTTATACTCGTTGGCCTTCTGTTCTTTTATCTCCTGTGGCAGTACGACCGAAGAGATAACGTATGTCTTTTTAAAGCCGCTCAGATCACTTGAGCATTTCTTACAGCTATCATAGTATTCAAAACTATTAAATCCGCATTTCGGACATTTCATTGCAATCTCCTCGCAGAAGCGTCAGTCCATTTCTCCCCACGTATACTGCATAATGGCAAGAATAGCAATGCTGGCAGTTTCAGTTCGTAGTATTCTTGGCCCCAGAGTAACCGACTTAAAACCATGTTGAGAGAAGTGGCGTACTTCCAGCGGATCAAAACCGCCCTCCGGGCCTATTGTAATAATTGTCGTCAATGGTTTGTCATCGGTTGTGAGTGTTTGCTTAAGTCCCAACTGACGTTCTTCCTCCCAAAAAATAAGACGAAGGTCATGGTGCGAATTATTCACAACTTCAACAGCACTCGGTATCCAAGTCACCTGCGGAACGTTTGAGCGTCCAGATTGTCGTGAAGCTTCTGCAGTAATCCGGTTCCACCGTTCAAGTTTGTTGCATAACTGATCGTCTCGAATTTTGACTACTGACCTCCTACCGCCGAAAAGCCAGAAATCGTATGCACCAAGTTCAGTCCCCTTCTGTAAAATCAAATCAATTTTGTCACCTTTCGGTAGAGCCTGGCAGATAGTAATTCGAGGAGAAATTCGATCGCTTTGTACGGTAGAATATGTTGAAGATATTTTAATAGCCACCCACTCTTTTCCGACCTGATTTATGGTACCTACTGACTCAAGACCGATCTCATCTATAAGACGTACCTCATCCCCCGGCCCCAAACGCAGAACCCGTATCATATGATTAAATATATCACCATCAAAAGATGCGTATCCATCACGTATAACACGTGAATTTATCATAAAACGACGGGAACTCACTATTCAGTTTCCTTTTTGTAGAGCATTGCAACCCACTCGCCAGCGCGAATCGTCCGAATATATTTCAATGACTGGGTGGAGAAGCCTGAAAATACAAGCTGCTCTTTTTCTGAGAGGATACCGGACAGAATCAGAGAACCTCCCAAAGTCATTCTAGCGGTAAGAGACGGGGCAAGCCGTACCAATTCCTCCGCAAGTATATTGGCCAGAATGACATCAAAACTTTCTGAAAGTGACTCGAGCGGTTCAGTGCCGCATTCTATACGACCAGCCATATTATTAAGCGCTATATTATCGCGAGCGACGACAATTGCATCCGGATCAATATCGAGCGCAAGAATGCGACCGGCACCCAACAAGTTTGCAGCCATTGCCAGAATACCGGAACCTGTTCCCAAATCGAGAAGAGACGGCACTGCTGTCAGTGATTTATCTGCCATCACAGATTCTAATAATTCAAGACACAGGCGCGTTGTCTCATGCCCGCCAGTACCAAAAGCCATCCCCGGATCAATCCGTATTACCAGGTCGCCGGGCAACTCAATGACGTCTTCCCAGGTTGGTACTATCAGGAGACGCGTGCCGACACGCAACGGCTTGAAATGCACTTTCCAACTGCTGCTCCAATCCTCTGTAGCGACGGTGCTAAGGACGGGCTTGTTGAAATATGCGGCAGGATTTTGATGAGCAAGTTCCGCTATAAAAGCTTCAAGTTTTTCTGTCTGAGGTCCGGGATCGACATCTTCCGGGAGATAGCCCTTAATGACTACTCGGACTGAATCCTGAATTTCAGTGATTGAGAATGCATCTACATTAAGGTTGTCGACGCAGACACCAATTCCCGTTAGCTGAGTCAGAAAATCAGCAACAACTTCTGAATACTCTTCCGGGACATCGCATGCAATTTCAATCCAATTATCAGTCATATGTACACTCAGTAAGTAAGGATTCACAACACGGGAAACGTAACAGATGCACGTACCAGTGACAACAGAAAACAATCTTTCCTGCCATAAGTTATCATAAATGAGAGACACCCCGCTTCCATTTATGGTTACGGGGTGTCTCGTATAAACTCTTTATGATCTTCTTCTGTATTTTCAGATTACTACACATCTCAAAATGGCTGAAGTGCTATGCACTACTCCATTATTCAAAAAATCACCAAGCCGGAGTTGGCTGAAAATGGCAGCTTACGTTTGAACAGGAGAGAGTCGCCGTATTGTAGCGTTTCGATCTATTCTCATCAAAGCGGAATCCGGGGTCGTCTGCAACGTTAACCTGTACATTGGCGCGCACAACAGCAGCACCACCCTGCATATGTGAATTTGAAGGGTGACACGGAAGACATGGGGTAAAGCCATCCGTTTTAACAATTGAAGATAAAAGGTGTGTGGAGTGATGACCTCCTCCGCCTGCAACCTCAACTCGTCCATCAACAAATTCACTGCCAACACGTGCATCAAGCTGAGCCTGAGTCATTGGCGGGTAACCGTGGCAAGAATTACATTCCGAGCTGACGTAAAATATCCCATCCATATGGCGTTGGCCAACCGTACCGGTTGCGTCACCATTATGACCATGGCATCCGGTACAACTGTTTTCAGGCAGGTTATTGGTAACCATGGTGCCATGAGCTGACTGTTTGGTAAATCCCACATCACCGGGCACCTTATGACACTTGCCGCAGTTAGACTGTGTTTTACCATTGTCATCGATATATGTTGCATCCGTCCAAATTGGTATTGTGTTGGAACCAGTATTTGCAAGTGTACCGTTTGATCCCCCGGGATTATGACAGTACGTATTGGTACAGCTGCCTCCGCTGAATGTTGGTGACATTGTGCCGCCACTGGAAGTTTTGGCTAGTCCGCTGAAAGTTGTTGTCGGATCTGCCGGTGGACCAAATTGTGCAACATGCAAGCCGGACGTTGGCAATGGGCCATGACAGGCGGTACAACGGTCATCTTCCGTACCTTGTGACGTCAGTCCATTGAAATACTGTAAATGTGTCTGGTGCGCACCGGTCCGTGCATTTGTACTGACTTTACCGATATCTGCGGCGGCAGGATCTGTCGGGGCAACAACATGTCTGTTTGCAGAAGTGATGGTACCGGCAGGAGTACCGGTACCATGGCATGCTGTACAGGTATCATTAGTAGTTGTCGCTCCCCATACCGGGGTAATTGTCGAGGTATAACCATGGCAAATTGCTGTTGAACAGGTACCATACCCGTTTCCCGGTGCACCACCTGCGGTATATCCGCCATCAGTAACATCAATCTGACCGTTAATATGATTTGCGGTATTATAAACATAACCATACTCATATGCTCCACTGTGGCAGTAATCACAGGAAGTACTTTGAGCAAGGTGTTTAGTATGGCTACCCGTGTTTAGGGTTGTAATTGCATGACAACTCCCGCATGCAGCGCTCCCACCCCAAACCGGTGGAGTCGCTGCGTAAACCGGCAATCCGGCTCCGCCGTTTGCAGCCTGCCCGGAACTGTGGCAGTATGATGTAGCGCACGACGCTGGTGCAGATCCTTTTGTTTTGTTGGTTGGGTAGCCACCCGCGGTGACATCGATATTGCCGTCTAGGTGTCCGGCACCAGCGACAACTCCCTGAATAGTACCGGCATGACAATCACCGCAGAGTGCATTTTTATATGTTGTTGTCGTGACATGCTTGGTATGACTTGTGTCTGCAGGAATCAGGGCATGACAGGCAGTACAGGCGGGTACTACTGTACCCCATACTTGTGTTACTACCGCGACACCCTTCCCATTGTCATGGCAGGAGGCTGTTGAACAAGTGCCATAGCCATTTCCTGGGACACCGGACGCAGAAACACCTGGTGACAACTCATACTTCAGCTCCGGTGCAACATCGATGAGCTTATTGATATGGTTAGTTGAAAAATAAGTTCCTAATCCTGCGTCGGTATGACAGTTGTAACAGCGGATATCACTAGCAATATGTTTTGCATGACTGCCTGAAGCAAGATTACCCGTAGCATGACATGCGCCGCATGACATCTTTGCTCCTCCCCACACAGGTGGTGTAGCTGAATATACCGGTGTCGCATCATTTCCGTTTGTTAGTGACTGGCCGGAGCTGTGGCAGTAAGCGGTTGCACAGCTTGAATAGCCGGATCCCTCTGCATGTTTCTCGACGCTTAACGGGTATCCATTAGTCACATCGATGTAATTATTGAGATGACTTGAACCTGCATTTGAATCTTTTACCGCCCCCGCATGACAGTCACCACACAGGTAGGTATTTAATGTATATCCACGATTAAGCACATTTCCAGCCGCATAGGTCAAATGCTGGGGATGATCTGCTGTTGTTGGAGATGAGGCATGGCACGTAGCACAGTTTCCCTGTGTACCCCAGTTTGGCGTTATACCTGCTGCAGTTGTCGCGGAATGGCACGTTGTTGTGCAATTGCCATAACCATTACCGGGTGAACCGGCTGCCGAATATGCAAGACCGCTTGACACATTTATCTGTCCGTCAACATGAGTGACTGCATTATAACTTGATGCAGTAGCGTCAGTATGACAATTGCCGCAATTAGTGTCAGAAGCGAGATGTTTTGTGTGGCTGCCGCTGGCAAAATCCGGGGATGTTGTTGCGTGACAACTTCCACAGGTGACACTATCACCCCATGTTACGGTAGCATATACTGGCAGTCCAGTTCCGCCGTTTGCCGCCTGCCCTGAACTGTGGCAGTAGCTCGTGCTGCAGGAGGCAAATGCACTCCCTTTTGCCTTTGGAGATGGATATCCGCCATTATTTACTTCAATAGTAGTATTAAGGTGGTTGGCAGCTACGGTTGAGCCCTGAATATAGCCGGTATGACAATCAGCGCAGAGTGCTTTTTTGTATTGCGTAGTGGTGACATGTTTCGTGTGGCTGTCGCCTGGTACAGGTGCATGGCACACCGTACAGGCTGGAGCAGATATTCCCCATACAGGAGTAACGACAAGGACACCTTTTCCGTTATCATGACACGTTGCCGAACTACATGATCCAAGATTAGGATTTCCGGATTGAATAAATGCAGTCCCTTTAGAATAGCCAACACCAACTGATGAAGTAACGTTTATGAAACCATTTCTGTGTCCTGTCGTATAACTGGTTACCCCAGGGCCATGACAAGGTGTACAGTCATTTGCCTGAAGTGTTGGTAACGGTATATGCTTTGCGTGGCTACCTTTAATACTACCGGTTGATATATTACGGTAGCTGGATTCGACAGGTCTGATATCTGAAGCTGTACCAACTGGAGCATGACACGTTAGACAGGTGGCTGCTTTAGCCTCACGATTTAACAAGACAGTACAGACAAAGGTAAAAAGCAGTATTAATATTCCACTGGTCATTTTTGTTTTACTGTTCGTACTTTTCATGAGGCCCCCGAAATACACAATATTTTTGGAGAATTGTTCTCCTTGCTCCATATTCAGAACAACTATTTCACACTATATTGTGCAAGCATTATTCCATTAAAATAAATATAATATTACCAAATAATAACAGATACTTAACAATTCCGAGAAAATGGATACTCTAATAACGTGGTTATATAGCGTCGTATACCGGTAGCATTTGGCGGGGGTAATTAATGCTTGGTTTATGAAGTGTAAACGCAGGTCTGTGAATTTGTTTTCTGGATTTCAGACGCAGAAACGCCCCGCATCCATTTGACTGGTTGCGGGGCGTTTGATTTATTCCCGGCGGCGACCTACTTTCCCACACAGCTACCCGTGCAGTATCATCGGCCCTGAGGGGCTTAA
>JAQTXD010000013.1 GCA_028688955.1 Desulfuromonadaceae bacterium | reverse complement strand
CTTTCCATCTCAGACGTTAACGCGTCAATAGATGTCAATAAATTGATGCGGGTAATTGCCGAGGCGACCTGGTCTGCAAATAACAGAATGGTATCAACATCTGAATCGTTGAGGGCACGGTGACTGGTTTTGTTGTCTATTCCAAAAACCCCGATAGTATCATTCTTTACGACAATCGGGCAGAGGATGAAGCTTTTTGAACGCAGGGGGGGGAGGCTGTTATACGGAGGCTGCAGGTGATAATCTTCCGGGTACCGGGCGATGTCATCGATCAGGTATACCTTGCGCTCATTAAAGCACTTTGCGATGACTCCGATGCTCGAATCTATCGGCATGAAAACATCGGTCGGGTCAAAACCATCTGTTCCAACGGCGGAAAAAAAGCGAAACCGCGTGCCATTTTCAGCCATTAAAATATTGACACGCTCATACCCCAAAACTTCATGCAAGCCTTCTGCACAGAGGAACAGAACCTCATCAAGATTGAGCGACTTTTGAATTTTGCTGCTGATGTGATGAAAATTTTTGATATTTCGGTCCAAAACTTTGTAACGGTTTTCAAATATTTCTTTCTGCTCGGCAACCTCCTGATGAAGTACATTGAGTTCTGTGGCGCGCACACGCAGTTCATCGCCGTTCTTGCCGATCATGTACCCAAACGTTGCGAGAACGACGGCAGTACCGCCACCCATATACGTGTAGAGAAAAAAATGTTCACTGCTTTTAACAATGTCTTGGGCTATCTGTTCAAAGAAGCCAGTCGAGGAATCGTAATAAAAAAGCAGTCGTATCGCAATCCAGCCTACTGGGGCAAAGACGCCGAGCAAAAAACCGCTGACAGAAAACAGAGTGGAGTGCCTTTTCATTGTGCGTTACCCAATCCTGTGACAGAAAACCGGTAGTCTATTTTTCTGAAGCAAATTTTTCATCAATTGAATGACTGATCTCTTCCATGACTTTTTCTGCATCATCAATGTTGTAGGCAATAATATTTTTAAGATGCACGTACGAATCAAGATCAAGCTTTTCAAATGTAAACGCGACGCCGTATTCAGATGTACGGGTGACAATACCGGAAAAGTTTACCGCAATTTCCGGCTGGGTACCTGTAAGAACAATGGTAATCTCGGCAGTTTCACCTTCTGTGAAGTGCTCGTTCGTCACGAGGAACATGCCGGTCATGCTGAGATTCTCAACGGAACCCTGAAACTGTCGCTCGGCGATCTTGACTGTTGCCCCTACATTAAACGGTACACGGGAAAACTTGCGCGTACTCATGGTTTACCTCCTGCACCAACATACTGCCGTTCATAAAATCAGGCTTTACCCGCCGAACCAAGAACGGCTTCGTTTTTGTGCTTCACCAGTTTGACCAGTTCCTTGCGTGCTTCACCAAGATATTTTCGTGGATCAAATTCCTTTGGATCTTTGGCAAAGTATTCACGAATCTTTGCTGTTACGGCCAGTCTGCCATCAGAATCAATATTAATTTTGCAAACGGCGCTTGCAGCTGCTCTGCGCAATTGATCTTCCGGGATTCCGACTGCTCCAGCCAGGTTGCCGCCATATTTGTTGATTAATTCGACGTACTCCTGGACCACCGACGAGGCGCCATGAAGAACAATCGGAAAACCGGGGATACGTTTTTCACACTCTTCCAGAATGTCAAAACGGAGGGGAGGAACCGGCTGTCCTGCCTTGAATTTAAAGGCACCGTGGCTGGTTCCAATTGAAATTGCCAAAGAATCAACGCCGGTTTTTTTAACAAATTCTTCCACCTCTTCCGGTTTTGTGTATGTTGAATGCTCCGCAGAAACTTCGTCCTCAATACCGGCCAAAACACCCAGTTCTGCTTCAACCGACACATCAAACTGATGGGCGTACTCGACTACTTTTTTAGCAAGTGCCACATTCTCCTCGAAAGGAAGATGCGAGCCGTCAATCATGACCGATGAAAAACCGCTGTCAACGCAGGATTTGCATAATTCGAAGGTGTCGCCGTGATCAAGATGCAGGCAGATCGGGATGGTGGAGCCTGCCTCTCTCGCCATCTGCACCGCACCAGTCGCCATACAGCGAAGCATGGTCTCGTTGGCGTAGCTGCGGGCACCTTTGGAAACCTGGATGATTACCGGAGAATTCGTTTCAATACAGGCGGTCACAATTGCCTGAAGCTGTTCAAGATTGTTGAAATTATAGGCGGGAACGGCGTATTTTCCGGCCATTGCCTTGATGAACATCTCTTTTGTGTTGGACAGCCCTAATTCGCGGTAATGAACCTTCTGCTTTTCCATTTCATCCTCCTCAGGAGCTTTTATTATGTGGATATCCACATTGTTATCAGTCTGTACGGAGTGCTACAAATACCATGCAACCATCTCATAATCAAGGTGTAATGGCTAACAGATTCTACTGCTGAAAGTGGAGGGTCTCCTTCTCCTAACGACCGAAAAGAGGCGCTTAATGAATCATATACATCAGTATGAAACTGAAATTGATGAATCGCCGTCGGGGTGCCCTTGCATAAACCAGTACCTATGATACTGTGAAAAGGGCATTCAAATCAGGAGGGAAATGTTATGGGTATTTTTGGAAATAACAGTAAAGCGGAGTTAATCGAGAAAGGTGCAGAAATACATAAACTGATGCAGATGCTGGATAATGTAGACAACATTGTCATGCTTTGTGATGCGACCGCGGAGAATAAGATATTTTATATGAACACCCGGGCTAAGGAGATGCTGCGACAGAGTCGCTCCGAGTTGAACGCAGGGTTACGGGGGGCTGATGTCGGCAATGCGTTCAATAACTCAATTCACCAGTTTCATAAGGATCCCGGCCGCGTTAAACGCCTTTTTTCGAATCCACGCACAGATCTTCCTCACACGGCGGAGATTCCTATTGGCTCGGTTACCCTCAAGACGACTGCGTATCCGATTTGGGACAGCCTGGACAGCAGTAAGGTACTCTGTTACATGGCATGCTGGAGTGATGTCTCTGCAGAGAAGTTGGTAAAGGAACAGCAGTATCAGCAGATTGAACGGAAAAATTATTTGGAGGAACGCATTCACCAGATTGCAACCGCTATGGAAGAAATGAGCATGACGGTTAATGAGGTCGCCGGTAATACCAATAACGCTTCTGACTCCGCCTCCCAGGTATCTGACAACGCGTACGAAGGGCAGAAGGTCGTCAACCAGGCGGTTCAAGAGATGCAGAAGGTCGCCGAGGTGATTCGGTCATCAGCCGTTATTGTAGGCAAACTGGGGGCTACTTCCGAAAAAATCGGCGAGTTTGTAAACGTTATTAACGAAATTGCAGATCAGACAAACCTGCTTGCGCTGAACGCAGCAATTGAAGCCGCGCGTGCCGGTGAAATGGGGCGCGGATTTGCCGTTGTTGCCGATGAAGTCCGGCGTCTGGCAGAGCGCACCACAACATCGACAAAGCAGATCAGCGCTATGGTGACAGAGATTCAGAGTGGTACCAAATTGGCGGTTGAATCTATTGAACGAGGCAAAACCGAGGCGGAAAAAGGTGAGGCGCTTTCCCATAAAGCGGAAGAATCGTTGAATTCCATTGTCCAGTCAATTGACGAAATAAAGAATATGATCGCGCAGATCGCCACAGCATCAGAAGAGCAGGCTGCAACCGCCTCCGTCATTGCGAGTAACCTGGAAGAAATATCACTGCACTGAAAGGACCGGATCTCAGTTACGCATAAGGCGGCCGAATGGTCGCCTTTTTTGTGGCTATCGGTTCGAATGAATCCCTTCAGTCACCTTGTGACACGGGGCCTTCAGGTGGCTGTCTCGCTACACTTTAGCCAGGATTTTCAACAGGTGAGGCACCATCTGCTTCTTGCGGGACATGACGTTCTTCAGCTCATACAGGTGCGGCTCCAGTTGCGGATATTCCATGACATGGGCGATACGCGTGTGCCCCTCAACCAGAAAGAGGGTTGTTTCCGTCGTTATATCGGTCACCATCAGGCCGGCAATGAAGAGATTGTCACGCTGCTTGACCTCTGCCAGCGCCGATAACAACCCTTCTTTCATGGTGTAGAATTCATCAAAACCGATGACCTCGACCTGTCCAAGCCCGATGCCGTATTTCTCGTGGGTAAAGAGTTTAAAGTCCGCAGAGACAGCCCTGTCTGCCGAGCCATAATTTTTAAGTGAGCTGCTGGCGGCAAAAATATCCCGACCGAAGTCAGCCGCAACAAGTCCGGAGCAGGTTTCCAACCATGCGACCATCTGCTGATCGACATCAGTCGTTGTGGGCGACTTGAGAATGACTGTGTCAGAAAGTATTCCGGCAAGCAATAACGCCGCAATCTGCCGGTCCGGTTCCATGCAACACTCCCGATAGCGTCGGGCCACAAGGGTGCAGGTGCTGCCAACCGGTGAGGTTATAAAAGAGATGGGGGCATTTGAATGACCGTTGCCGAGTTTGTGGTGATCTATGACTTCGGTTACTTCAACAAGGTCAGCACCCGGTACCGCCTGCCCCAACTCGTTGTGGTCCATAAGGATGAGTTGATAGGGGAGGGGAGCAAGCAAAGACGACTTTGTTGCAACGCCGGACAGGGTTCCATCACCGTCAAGCGCAAGCACGGCTGATACGTTTGGCCCGAGGAGCTTTTGGCGAAGTGCGGTAAGTGAGGTGTCGACGCCAATCTCAGCAAACTGTGTATCGGCAAGGCATTCGGCCGGTGTTGAAAGACGCGCCAGCCAGGCAGCTGTGGCGGTGTCATGAGGAGTCAGCAGGACAGAAACACCAAGTTCCCGGGCCCGCTCAAGCAGGTCATCATCCAGGTGGTGCCCTCCCGTAACCACCAGCACCCGTACGCCCCGCTCGATGGCAGCTAATTGGATGGTGCGCCGGTTGCCGGTCATAATCAGAAGCTCATGCGGGTCATAGCCGTCTATTCTGCTGCTGAAAGATTCCTCCAGCATCGCACCAATGAACAGGTTCAGAGAGATTGGGGGCTCAAGGATGTCCCCCGTCTCAAAATGAGCAGACAGGGTTTTGGCAAGATTTGGCAGACTTGTCCTCACCTGACGGAGCTTGTCCTTACTCGGGAGGAGATAGCTTTCAGAAAGACGCAGTAAAGAGAGTATGCCGCAGGGTCTGTTTTCACTGTCGACTACCGGCAACACTCGAACACCGCTTTTATTAAACAGTTCCAGTGCCTCATAGGCAGATGCTGTCCGTTCAATCGTAACCGGTTGGCGTTTGAGGGTGTCACGGACTTTGGGGTGGACATCCGCAAGAAACAACGGATCAGGGATGTTAAGGCGGTCGAGGATATACCGGGTTTGGGGGTTCGGAGCACCGGCCATGGCGGCAATGACACTGTTGTCTCCGAGTCGTTGTTTCAGGGCAGCATACGCGATTGCGGAAGCGATTGAGTCGGTATCCGGGTTACGGTGGCCGATCACATAGGTGGTTTTTATCATAACGACCTCATCATAAAATTGAAGTGGCTAGTTTTTCCAGTCTCTACTGCGAGCTGCGGCTTGAAGGCCCTCTACCTCTGTCAGAATTTCCATGTACGTCTGATATCGTTCCTCAGATATTCGTTTCTGTTCAACAAGCTCAAGTACGGCACACCCTGGTTCGGTTCGGTGTCGGCAATTCCTGAATTTGCAGGAGACATCCCGATGTTCTTCAAAACCGGGGAAAAATTCGGCTAACTCATCGACCGTTATATCGACCAGACCAAAATCACGGAAACCGGGGGTGTCCACCAGTTCGCCGCCTCCGGCAAGGGCGTGCAGTGTTGAAACAGTGGTGGTGTGGCGCCCCATGCTTTTATACTCGCTGAGGCTGCCAACCTTAAGGTCAATGTCCGGACAGAGGGCATTCAGCAGAGAGCTCTTGCCAACCCCGGTTGTACCGACAAAAGCGCCACGATGTCCGTTGCTGAGGAACTTCTCCAACGGGGCAAGGCCGCTGCGCATCGCAGCGCTGATAGGGAATATCGGTACAGATCCACTATACATCCGGGTCATTTCAACGAGCAACTCTGCAGTACCGTCAAGGTCACATTTATTGATGACCAGAAATGGCTGCAACTGCGCCGACTGGGCAGCTACAATTGCCCGATCAATAAAGCCGCCCGGTGATAGCGGCGCGACCACAATTCCAAGTACATCCAGGTTTGCGGCAACCAGGTGAACGCCCCCTCGGGCATCACGCCGCTGCAGTTCGGTTCTGCGCGGCAGGCGCTTCAGTATCTCGCCGGTGACAATAACATTGTCTCCCACCACGTGCCCTGAGTTGCGCTTGACCCGGACCATTCTGCGCTGGCCGTTATCAAATAAAATTTCAACAGAGATGCCGTGGTGGGCAACGATCAGGCCGTTAGGGGTGAAACTGCTCATGAAATTGTTATCCGCTTTCTTTTCTTCAGGAATTGTACCGTCGGTTGCCTTGACTTGTGACTATAACCTAGCATACAAACTGACAATAGCCTAGCATCGCCGCGATAATTGAGCCATTATATCAGCATGATTGAACATTTCTGTACAACAGGACGTATATGACGACCATGAGCACCCATCCGTTCCAGCGTCTGACTCCATCCCTCGTCATGGACGCTGTGGAAAGTCAGGGCTTTATTTGTGACAGCCGCACATTTGCACTCAACAGTTATGAGAACCGTGTGTACCAGGTTGGAATTGACGAATCTCTCCCCGTAATCGCCAAGTTTTATCGTCCGGAACGCTGGAGTGAAGAGCAAATCCGGGAGGAACACGCCTTTTGCTTTGAACTTGTTGAACAGGAGCTTCCTATCGTTGCACCGCTGCTAAATTCAGAGGGTGAGAGTCTGTTGCAATACGATGGATTTTATTTCGCGCTGTACCACCGACAGGGGGGGCATGCTCCGGAGTTTGATAATCTTGCCAATCTGAAAATACTCGGTCGGTTGCTCGGGCGGATCCATGCCATCGGAGCGGTGCAGCCATTTTATCATCGCCCGACACTTGACAGGGAGAGTTTTGGCACTAATAGCGTGCGCCTGATCGAAGAGCGATTTATACCTGATGAGTATCGGGCCAGTTATGTTGCCGTTACCGGGCAGTTGCTGGACGCAATTGATACCATTTTTGCAGAAGTCGGGCCCGTTAGCATCATCCGGACTCATGGCGATTGCCATGCAGGAAACATCCTCTGGCGCGACAACGCCCCGCATTTTGTAGACTTTGATGACGCCCGCATGGCACCGGCGGTGCAGGACCTCTGGATGATGTTTTCCGGGGAGCGGCCCCGGCAACTGGCCCAACTGGATTCACTGCTGGAGGGATACCGGGAGTTCAATGATTTCGATCCGCGGGAATTGCGTCTGATTGAACCGTTGCGCACGTTGCGTATGCTTCATTACAGTGCCTGGCTGGCACGGCGCTGGAGTGACCCGCTCTTCCCACACACATTTTTCTGGTTTAACACAACACGATATTGGGGTGAGCATATTCTCGAGTTGCGGGAACAATTGGGGGCGCTGAGTGAACCGGCTCTGGAAGTACATATGTAACAGTCGTCAAAAAAAATGCAGACTCAAACGCCCTGTCGAAATATTTCTGACAGGGCGTTTGAGCTTACGTCTCAAGTACTAGATGTCTACCAAAAGTAAGTATTTCCTTCGTGACAGCTGTTTGTGCAGCTTTTGTTGGCAGGATTCCAGCCCGGCGCGTTGACTTGTGCAGAAGTGCTAATTACCCTGTTCGACCACCCGTGACTTGAATTACCGGATGTAAATGGATGACAGGCAGTGCAGGCACGACCGACATGTTCGCTTCTGTTATGCTGACCGGCGCGATTAGGGAATGATGCACCGTTCGGCCTGCCGGTCGCAGCATCTCCATGACAGTCGGAACATCCTGCCATAAGTGCCATGCTTGTCGCAGTAGAAAGTTTATGACAGCTCTTGCAGTCTGGCGCAATGGAAGCGGCAACAGGATATGGACTAGCCCCAGTTCCCAGTGCATGACATGAACTGCACCCTGTTGTCGAAGTTCTATGAAGAGAACCCGGATTAGGGAATGCGTGGGCAACTACCGTGCCGTGGCAAAGGGTGTTGTTGAAACAACCCGCATTTGCCGGAGGTGTTGTCGGAGTTGCCAGTTTGGCTCCACCTCCATGACACCTGCCGCAGGCGGTGGCATTTGTCTGATCGGTTGTGCTGTGAATGTAGGTAGTTGCTCCGGCAGATTTCAGCCACGGTTTTGCATGTGGAGCTGATGAATGGCAACTGAAACAGCTGGTTCCTGATGTACCACCCTTGAAATCAGTTCCATGACAGTTTCTGCAGTAGTCCAGACCAGTACTGGTGCTGGCGGCGGCTTTTGCTGCAGTCTTGTGACCCGTAGCGGCCCAGTCGGCAGGATGACCTAATTGTCCATGGCAGAGGGTATTGTTAAAACATCCGCTTGTGCCGATAACGGGTGTCGCCGGCAACGCACCTGCAGCAGCAGTACTAAGGTTGGCCCGGTTCGTGTGGCACAACGCACAAGCGGGTGAGTTGGAGGGTTCGTATTTTTATGGGTATATGTACCGCCAAACCATGGTTTAGGTGGGTGTGGAGCGGTCGTGTGGCAGGTCATGCATGACTTGCCAATGCCACCCGTGTAGTCCGCACCGTGGCATTTTGCACAGAACATCATCCCATCTGCCCCCGCTGCGGGCGCCTTAGCGTGAGTGCCGTGGGCTGTGGGACTGCTCCAGCCAGTCGGGTGACCGGAAGGCCCTTGAGCATGACACGTTATGCCGTTCCTGTCCTGACTGAAGCAGCTTACGGTACTTACACCACCTCGCAAGTCCGTGCCGTGGCACTCTTTGCAGGTGTCAGGAGAAGATATAAACGCTGCCGGGTGATTCCCACCAATGGTGGCAACGGCCCAGCCCGTTGGATGTTTACCGGTTGCATCGAGAATGACAGTATTATCACCGGCTTTGCTGCAGCCCCAGACAGTTGTCAACATGAACAGAATTAGTAGGTGTCTACACGTAATCATGATGTTCTCCTATTTATGGCACGCAACGCAGCGTTCGTTATTGGCTCTGCCGTGGCAGCGGTAGCAGCTGGCGGGGTCAAGTTTCCCCTCGATCTTGTGCATGGTGATGAAATTGCCGCGGTGCTGGAATTCACGGTCCGGACGATCACCGTATCTGGTGGACGGCTTCATTTCAACTTTGTTGGTGTGGCAGTCTGCACAGAAGGACGTTTTGTGGCAGGTTGAACAGAGCCGGTCATCTGACGCGGCGTAAAAGCGGTGGTTCTTGACGAAGGATTGGCTGTGACTGAAAGCGTTGAAGGCCTTCATTGTCCCTTTTTGCTGGTCTTCATGGCATTCGGCACAGTTTACCTGCTGACCGACGGCGAGCGCTTCCGGGTGGGAAGCGGGAAGGCCGGGAATTGTTTTCATCTGGGCACAGGAGGACAGCATGGCAAAGAGTCCGGCGACTGCCAGGAGTATGAGCGTTACAGTTCGGGTCTTCATTTCTTCCCTCCTATACCGGGGTAGGTCATGTTGTAGGTCAAGCGGAGAAGCGCTTTGGCCTCTTCGGTAAATTCAGGGTTTCTGCCATAGCTGAAGTCTCCGGAAAAAGCCATGGCGGGGGTAATGTGATAGCCGAGTGAAGCGCTAGCTTCCCATGCACTGCTCACATTTTTTATTTTTTCTTTGAAAAAGTCACCGAGCAGGTCGATGGCGCCAAAATAATTTTTACTATCCCGCATGACGTAGCAGCGCAGTTCGTGATAGGAGGCATTAGGATTGCTGCCGATGGCAAACCCCTCTCCGGCGTTGAGATAGTGGTAGCCTATGCCGCCACGGATGGTGTTGTCCTTGTAATTAACGCGAGCGTCACCGCCAAAGCGGTTTGCGCTGCCGAATTCACGTTTGTAGTGTTTGTAATCACCGGCAACTTCAAGGTTTTTGTTTATTTCGTAAGAAGCGCTTATCCCATGACTGGTTGATTTGTCAGTGGAGTTAAGGATTGAGGCAGAAAACATGGACGAGGAATAGAAATAGCTTTTCTCGTTGTGTCGGTTGAAATCACCGCTTAGCAGCAGATGCTGGATTGGCTTGTAACTGAGCAGATAGGTGTGTTCGGCAATTTTCTGTGTTTCCGGGTTGTAACTGCTGTGCCCGAGGATATCAACCGATTTGACCGGGGTTATCCAGAGATCAGCTCCGACACGACGGTAGTCTCCAATTGTATGGGTGGATAGAGTCGGTGCGGCACTTTCGTACACCCCCGAAAGCCCCACTTCCAGAAGACCTTTGTAGCGGTAGTTGGCGCGACCTCCGTAGAGGGTATCGCCTTTGCCGTCACTGCTTTCACCGCTCATGTGCGTGGTATGTACGGTGGCGCCACCGAAGGCCGACAGGCCAAAGCCCATGGGGAGATCGGTGCGGGCACTGACGCCGTCAATCTGCTCATTTATAATGCCTTCACGGATAAAGTGTCGTCCGGCACGGATGTTTGCACCGGCCTCTTTGAATCGATACTGAAGATACGCGTACGTAAAACTGCCGGAACTCTTGTTGCTGTCGTAACTTTTGTCGGCGAGGTCGGCACGTCCCCATCCGTACAGATGAAGTGACAGGTTGCCGTCGGCAAGTTTATCTGCGGTGAGGCCAAGAAACTGGGTGGCGGGAAGCAGGTTTTCCTTTGAAGCGCCGGAAACATCCCGCTGGCTGATACCAAGCAGGGTAGTGGAGTCAACTGTTACGTCGGCTGCCAAGGCTCCAAGGGGTGTCGCTGCAAGTGACGCTGCACAGAGCAGGGTACAACAGGTCTTTTTCATTGGACTGGCTCCTGTAAGGATGGGGTGAAATATGACGGATTATGATAGAAGATGGCTCTTTAATTAGCAATAGCAATTCCCGCTGACAAATGTTGCACGTCTTTGGACGCACATAGTTATTGCAACAGGGGCATCCCGTCACGAATTGGCGTATTTCCGTCCCGGAGATGTATTTGCGCGACAGACATATTGACTAAAAGCGGTATTAGTGTCAAAAAGATGCATTGCAGGAAATAACATTACTGAGCAATCAACAAAGGAGTTAAGAATGGCAAAAGCATCTGCCCGCCATATACTGGTGGCAACCAAGGAAGCATGTGTGGAACTGAAAGCTAAGATTGAAGCAGGAGAAGATTTTGCGGCATGTGCAAAAGAACATTCAAAGTGTCCTTCCGGCCGGAGCGGTGGTGCGCTCGGTACGTTTAGTCCGGGGCAGATGGTTAAAGAATTTGATGAGGTTGTGTTCTCCGGGGAAATCGGGAAAGTCCTTGGGCCGGTTCAGACCCAGTTCGGGTATCATTTGATTGAAATCACCCAACGCTCCGAATAAAACGTGAGGAATTACGCGTCATGATGTTACTGGATGGAAAGAAATGTGCAGAAAGTCTGGTCAACGACATATCGAGGCGGGTTGCCGGATATGTGGACTCGGGTTTGCGTAAGCCTCATATGACCGTGATTCTGGTGGGGGAGCATGCAGCCAGTGAATCCTATGTAAAATCAAAGATAAAGTCATGTGAAAATGCCGGTTTTGAAGGTGAATTACTCCGTTTTCCGGAGTCGATCAAAGAGCATGAACTGCTGGCGAAAATTGCCGAGATCAATGCCGACCCTGCAACCGATGGCCTTATTGTACAGTTGCCGGTGCCAAAGCATATAAACCCCCAGAACATTATTAATGCGATTGATCCTGAAAAGGACATTGATGGTTTTCATCCGACCAATTTCGGACGAATGACATTGGGGCAGAAAGCCTTCAGGCCGGCAACCGCCTATGGTATCTGCAAGCTGCTTCAATTCTACGAAATACCGGTGAAAGGAAAGCATTGTGTTGTAATCGGTCGGTCAAACATAGTCGGAAAGCCGATTTCAATCATGCTCTCCAATGATTTTGAAATTGGCAATGCTACGGTCACCCTTGCACATATTGAAACGCCGCGCGAGCTCTTGCTGGACGAAACCCGGCGTGCCGATATTGTTGTTGTAGCGGTTGGTATTCCGGGCTTTATTACGGAAGATATGATTAAGGAAGGTGTTGTAATGATTGATGTCGGTATCAATCGAACAGCAGACGGAAAAATAGTAGGTGATGTGGATTTTGAACGTGTCAGCCAAAAATGTTCATGGATCACCCCGGTACCCGGTGGTGTCGGACGGATGACGGTAGCGGCACTGATGGTCAACACATTAATGGCGTATCAGAATAATTTTGACTTGATCTGATCCGCATATGCAATTCTGACTACAAAAAAAACGGCCACGTGGCCGTTTTTTTTGTTGGTACACTGTTTTTTGCGTTTTCGGCCGTTTACTGAATACTTATCAGTTCGATCTCAAACGTTACGTCCTCACCGGCCAATGGATGGTTGGCATCAAATGTGACCTGATCTTCAGTCGCCTCAAGAACAACGACTTCAAGCTCTTCGTCATCTTCATTGGAGAGGCTCAGTTCGTCGCCAACTTCCGGGATCAGGTCTTCCGGGAGTTCGCTCCGTGGAACAGTAAATACTTTTTCCTTGTCAAATTCGCCAAATGCGTCAGCAGCAGCGATCTTGATGGTCTTCTTCTCGCCTGGCGTCATGCCGACAATTGCAGCGTCAATCTGCGGGAAGAGAATCTCTTCGCCCAGGATGAAAGTCATCGGGCCGCTTTCATGCCCACCGCACCCGCACCCTTCATCATCACAGGCGCCATCTTCACATCCGTCATCACAGCAGCCGTCTTCGCCACAATCTATCTCTTCAACCGTTGAGTCGAATATGGTTCCATCATCCAGGGTTCCGGTAAAGTTAATTGTTACAGTGTTGCCTTTTTCTGCTCGTGCCATTGGGTTGCCTCTCATTGCGGGTAAAGTGATATGTTGCAGCGGGACAAAATACGGGAGAGTTTGCCGTTCGTCCAGAGAAATATTCCAAGATTTTCTGAATACGCTATAACCCTCTGACATTACACCGTTACTTTATTTTGCCTCCTCCCATCCACCACACGCAGGCAGTCACAGTCAAAATACCGATAGCTATGATAATTACCCAGCGCTTCCATGGTCTCTTTTTCTCGGCAAAGGGATCGAACAGGGATGTGATGGCACCCTGAGGAAGGCGGGCCATTCCGGTTAATGACGCCCCGAATGGAATGTTGATTTTTGCACGGGTGTTAACGGCCCAGCCGTTTGCATCCAGCAGGCGTCCAAGATTGCGCTGGCGAAGCTTGAACCAGGCCAGCAGGATGGATGGACCTGAAATAAAAAGCATGATTCCAACCAGGACAAGGGGCATCTGCCACCATGGCAGTTTGAAAAAACCGGTTAATATTGACGCTATGGCGGTGCCGATTGCACCTATGGCCAGGCCGACAGCAGCAAAAATACCGGCAAATTTTCCCACATCAAACGCCTGCTGAGCAGGTTTTGCATCCGGCTTCTTTGCTCCTGCAGGGATGATTTCTGCAACGGCCTTTTCCTCGTTTGCCTTTGAGCGGGCGGCGGCCATTTTTTGAATCGCTTCACCAACCATCTTTCCAATACGTTTGTACGGGTCCCAAAAAGCCTGACGGATACTGATAGGATGTTCAACAATTCGAACGATGGTCGCATCCCAGTCAACGCCCCGGCGGTCATAAAAAATGCCGTTACGTCCCACCAGTAGCTGATCGCTGTCGCCATTTGTAATAGCTGCGGCGATGGTCATCTTATCGTTGCCACCATTTCTGACGCAATCACAATATACGAGGTATACCCGACTCAAGTTGGCAAGCAGCGCGTGCTTGGCGACGTCAGTTACTGTGATGCAGAGTTCGAAGCTGCGGCCATCAAGGAAGAGGGAGCCTGACTGAAAAATTGCTTTCCCGTGACCGGTATAAAAATCGCGGAACGATACAAAGTTATTGGCTAACGGCAACAGGTCCCGACAGTAACGTGTCAAACGCTCGACCACGACGATCGCGTCGAATGCCGGTTTAAGGGCTAAATCCTGATCGATCAGCGACAGTAACGCCGATTCCGGCTCTTCTTTCTGCCACTGATTCAGGCGGTCTATTCCAAGGGTCGTGACTGTCGTTTCAATCCTGGTGCTCCACCAAACGTCATAGAGTGCGACGGCAGACTTAAGTTCGTTCCATTGATCGGATGTCAGAACTGCAGTGTCCCCAAGCAGTGGCCGAATGACATCATTTCGCAGTTTCGAAATGGTCTCTTCCCAGGCGGGGTTAATGCCCTGTGTCAAGTCGAGAGAGCCATTGGCAGACACGGCAGATAGTGGTAAGGCGGCGATTTCCGCGCTGCTCTCAGAAAGGTTTCGGGGAGCCAGTGCTGCGAGACATTCGTCGCTGCTGTTCATCATTGTTGCCGCACGGCTGTCAAATGCGGCCATGCTGCAGCGGATAAAAAAATCATCAATCTTTGATTTTGCACTATGCCAGAGTTCGATTGCATTCTCCGGCAGTTTGCAGGCAACGCCGACCAGTTCCATCTGTTGCCACGCCAGCCACTGCGACGTCTCTGCCGAAAAACGCTCGATCATGTCGCGAGTAATTCCAGGCTCACCACTCCGGTCTGTCTCGCTGCCCATGCAGCTGATAATGTCGTTTATCCATCCGGCGAGACGTTCATCCTCCGCTGAGGCGGCGGTAATTATTCCATCGCCGTTAAAACGGGTCTGTGCCAGAATTGTTTCACTGTTGCAGGTGTCCGCAACGGTAATCAGTTCTGCATCCGATTTGCCGAGATTTGTGAGTATGGTGCGGGCAGCACCCAGAATCTGTAAGCCCTCTTCAGTTTCATTGGATATTGCTGACAGCATGACTCCCTGACTCCCCTGTGCAAGAGGCAGTGGTGAATTCAGACACTTACCTGCCCATTCAGCAGCAGACAGAATTTCGGGCACTCGTATGTGTCCATCGCCATCGCTGTCGATCAGCTGAAGGGTGCGTTGATCAAACTCAACCCCTTTTATCGGGCAGCTCAGAGCTGACCAAAGTTTGTTGTCAAGCTGGGAGAGTGCGAGCAGGTCGTCACCCGTCTCAAGCAGAACCTGGTCAAATCCGCCTGCACGAAAAAATTTCCATTGATGTCTTGCTGCGGCACAATTTTCTTCCATGTAATTACTCCTCATTTGAATATGCGGTGTAAAAATATCGGCGTAGATTTATTCCGGTACGTACAGATGAAAACCAGTGATGGAGAGCGAGCGAGATTATACAGATTGCACGAGGTCTGGCAGAATGTTTATGTGAGCGAATATTCCATTATGCAGGTATGACGGGTTTCAGTCGTGAACTAATGGTGATTGTACGGAAAGAGGCACGCCCTTCGGTGTGCCTCTTTCTGTTTGCCGGATGAATTAGTCGACTGACTTCCGCAGGAATGTAGGGATGTCATACTGATCTTCATCTTCTTCTATGAAAGAAACTGTCGGACGAATACGTGTAATGTTTTCGGTTTTTTCCCGGTCCCTCTGAAATGTAGGCCGGTCCCTGTCAAGGTATGTAGAGCTGACAGTGTGTTTATCTGCCATTGAAAGCCGGTCTTTACGGAATTCCCGTCCTTTTTCAACATCAAAGCGATCTCCGAAGCCTGTGGCAATGACGGTAACCTTGATGGTGTCCCCCATATCGTCGTCACGAACAACACCTATCTTGATATTGGCATCCTCGTGAACTTTCTCGTGAACGATGCGGTTGACGGTGTTGTAATCATCCATGGTCATTTCGGCTGAGCCGGTGATGTTTACCAGGACACCCTTGGCGCCTGAAATGTCGTTATCTTCCAGTAACGGGCTGGAAATCGCATTGTTGACAGCGTCCGCCGCACGATTATCACCATTTCCCGTGCCGATACCCATCATGGCCATGCCGCGAACGCTCATGACGGTTTTTACATCAGCAAAGTCGAGGTTCATCAGGCCGGTGGAGGTGATAAGCTCGGAAATCCCCTGGACCGCCTGGCGGAGTACGTCATCAGATGGCTTGAAAGCATCAAACAGGGACATGTTTTTACTGGCGAGACTGATGAGGCGATCATTGGGGATAATGATCAATGAATCAACATGCTTCTTAAGTTCAGCGATGCCCTGGTCTGCAAGTACGGATCGTGCCTTACCTTCATAGGTAAACGGTTTCGTGACAACTCCGACGGTGAGTACACCGGTCTCGCGGGCAGCCTGCGCAATGACGGGTGCTGCACCGGTACCGGTACCGCCGCCCATGCCGGCAGCAATGAAAACAAGATCAGCACCTTTGATGGCTTCAGCCAGTTGCTCTTTGTTTTCAAGAGCTGCAGCCGTACCAACTTCCGGCTTTGAACCGGCTCCAAGTCCCTTGGTCAGCTCGCGGCCGAGCTGCAGTTTGACCGGCGCTTTAGAAGTGCGTAGTGACTGGGCATCCGTATTTGCGACGATGAAGTCCACCTTGTGAATGGAACTGGAAATCATCGTATTGACAGCATTGCCCCCTCCGCCACCAACACCAATAACTTTAATAACAGCGCTCTGTTCTATGTTCTCATCAAATTCAAACATGCACATCCCCCCTGTATATTGTAATGACTCAAATTATGTTATTATTTGGAGAAATGTAACCTCAAATAGACGAAGAATCAAAGGAAAAAATATAATATTTTTTGAGATAAAAACGTGTCTTTATAAATCAGACTGTTAGGATGATTGCCGCTGAGACTCAGATCGAAACTCGCACGGGACAATAAAAAAAGAGGCCGTTTACCTTATGGAAGTGAACGGCCTGATATTGATTCTATGCAACGGATATCTATTAGAAAAACTCGCGGAACCACCCCTTCATACGTCCGAAAACAGAGCCGAACAGGTTTGTTTCAGGTTTCCCGGCTGGAAATTCCCGCGCCGTTGAATTTCGGCTTCCATAAATGACGAGACCAACTCCCGTTGCATATACCGGTGATTTGACAACATCGATCAGCCCGCCAATTTTTTGCGGCAGACCTCGCCGAACCGGAAGATTGAACATTTGTTCCGCCAGTTCCGGTATGCCCTCCAGGATGCTGGAACCACCAGTGATGACGACTCCTGACGCTATTGAATCTTCCAATCCGGATTTAATGATCTCTCTGTTGACCAGTGAAAAGATTTCCTCCATTCGAGGTCCCAGAATCTCACAGAGTACATTGCGAGAAAGTTCACGCGGTTTGCGCCCACCGACACTAGGAACCTCGATTTTATCCTCTTTACCAACCAGCGAAGACATGCAGCAGCCATATTTCTGCTTTATTTTTTCCGCTTCGGCGAATGGAGTGCGCAGTCCGACAGCAATATCATTCGTGAGCTGATTACCCCCGAGAGAGATTACGGAAGTGTATTTTATTGCCCCCTCGGCAAAGATGGCGATATCGGTCGTTCCGCCACCGATATCAACCATGCAGACGCCAAGCTCTTTTTCATCTTCAGAAAGAACTGCATGCGATGATGCAAGTTGTTCAAGAACGATATCAGCCACATCCAGTCCAGCCCGGTTGCAGGATTTTACGATATTCTGTGCGCTGGTTACCGCTCCGGTTACGATATGCACTTTGGCTTCCAGCCTGACTCCACTCATTCCGAGTGGCTCACGGATGCCATCCTGCTCGTCAATGATAAATTCCTGCGGCAGGATATGCAGCACTTCCCGGTCCATCGGGATATTGATCGCTTTGGCGGCATCAATTACCCTGCGCACATCTTCCTGCGAAACTTCGCGATTCTTGATGGCAATGACACCGTTGGAATTCAGTCCTTTGATATGTCCGCCGGCGATACCGGCGTATACGGACTTTATCTCGCAACCTGCCATCAATTCCGCTTCCTCGATCGCCTTGCGGATTGCGCCAACGGTGCTTTCGATGTTGATGACAACACCTTTACGCAGTCCGCTGGAAGGGCTTGTCCCAATGCCGACGATATCGATACCTTCATCCGTTACATTGCCGACAATGGCGCAAATTTTGGTTGTACCGATGTCGAGACCGACTATCAGACTATCCCGTTTTGATGCTGACATACCACTCCTCCTTGCTGCACTTAAAATATAAACGTGATAACTAACTTTTTTTGACGATTATTTTGTCGCTATAATCGAGGTCAATATAGCGAATTGATGGCATCTGTACCATTAAGTCCTTGTAGATTTTGGCAAAGCGTTCAACTTTGGCGGCAAAATCATCTGACCCGACTTTGACCGGAAGCGCGCCGGACGCGGTGAAGAGGGTAAAGCCGAAACCTTTATCGTAATGAATCTCCGAAACGTCTGCAAGGATAAACGCCCCCTTGCTTCGCAATATATCCAGAAGAGTGCAGGTGCTCTCCAGGGCTTCTCTGGTCCCTTTCGGGTCGCTACCAAGTTCTTCCTCGGTGAAACCGGTTACTACAGGATAGTCAAGTTTGTCTCCCTGATTGAGAACTTTAAAAACTTTCCCCTTCTTATCAAGGTAGTAAATGAACCCCATGTTGACGATTGCAACCGGTTCGCGTTCGGTGATCACGATCGAAACCGTATCCGGGAAGTAGCGATTAATGCGCACTGTTTCTACCCAGGGGTTTTGAAGAAGCTGCTCTCCCATGCGCTTCAGGTCCATATGGAGTAATGCTTTTCCTTTTTCTATGCCGGTCAGGCCAAGTATTTCTTCCCGCGTCAGGTGCTTGGCTGTCGAGACCTCAATCGACTTGAGAGAAAACAGTGTAATCTTTGTAATCGCGCGATAACAGCCGTACAGTATGCTGCTTGCCAGTGTAAGTGCAATCAGTGTGGTTACTGCAAATTTCAGCGGCAGAAGATATTTTTTGAAGTCAACTGGCGTGCGCGTGACCTTTATTTTATTGGGCGCCACTTTCCTGCGCTGGTATGATGAGTTCGCGAAATCTTTCACCAGTCATTCAACCTTTTGTAGAACACGCAGATGTATCGATAATACGTGAAACAAGCGCACCAAATGACAGCCCCGCGCCTTTTGCTGCTATTTCAGGGAAGAGGGAGAGTGCTGTCATCCCCGGAAGGGTGTTTACTTCCAGTACGAAACAGTCACCTGTCTGCGTTACCAGCAGATCCACACGGCTGTATCCTTTGCATCCCAATGATCTATGGGCGGCCAGGCCGACATGCAGTGCCTTTTCGTAAAGCGCCGGGCCAAGGCGTGCCGGGAATACATGTTCCGCCATGCCGTCTGTATATTTGGCTTCAAAGTCGTAGAACTCATTTTTCGGAATAATCTCAATTGCTCCGATAGGTGTATCATTCAGAATACCGACCTGAACTTCCTGCCCCTTGATATATTGTTCCACCAGAATTTCATCGTCGTAGCGGAATGCCAGTTCCAGGGCATCCTTCAGCTGACTCTCGTCTTTGACGATGGAAATGCCGACAGAGGATCCCTCCTGTACCGGCTTGATGACAACTGGTAAACCGAAAGGCAGTTCGGCACATGCAACGGTTTCGTCCCTTCTGTAACATCGGAAGGGTGCCGTCAGGATGCCACTGGCGGCAAACGTCTGTTTACTGAAAAGTTTGTGCATCGCCAGGGAGCTGGCCAGTACGCCGGATCCGGTGTAGGGGATCTGCAGCAGTTCCAGCAGCCCCTGCACGCAGCCGTCTTCGCCGTAGCGCCCATGAAGGGCTATAAAGGCCGCATCTATGCGTTCACGTTTCAGTACTTCAGCAAGGTCGCGCCCGACGTCGATCGGTACCGCGTTGTATCCCTCTGCAATCAGTGCCTGATGAACGGCAGTGCCACTTTTAAGCGAAACTTCACGCTCAGCCGACAGTCCGCCGTAAAGTACGCCGATTTTTTTCGATTTCATCATGCTGAGAACCCTTGAAATAAATCTTAATACTAAAAGATGTTAAATTTCACCCACTATACGCACTTCTTCCTCAAGTGTCACGCCGGATGTTGATAAAACCGCGTTAATTACTTTAGTAGACAGTGCCAGAAAATCATCTGTTGTCGCACTACCCGTATTTACCAGGAAATTGCTGTGTACTTCTGAAACCTGGGCGCCACCTATCCGGGCACCGCGCATTCCGGCAGCATCAATTAATCTCCACGCAGCACAGCCGGCCGGGTTCTTAAAGAACGATCCTGCGCTTGGGAAGCCAACATTATGTTTCAATCGCCGCAACTCAAGGTCTTTGCGTATCTCTTCCTCTGTAAGGCTCGCGTCCCGCTCGTTCAGACGGAAGGTCGCTGAAAGAACAATATCTCCGTCTTCCAGCCTCAGGTGTCGATATCCATAGTCAAGCTCATCCATGCGGAAGTCTGAAATGTTTCCGGAGCGGAGAAGCGTGAGATGGTCGGTCCGCTCCAGAATTCCCTCTCCATACGCCCCGGCATTCATCTTTATCGCACCGCCGATCGTTCCCGGTATGCCGGAAATAAACCCGATGCCTCCGAGACCATATTTCTGGGCAAAACGGACGACTGAAAGATTCTCGACTCCGGCCTCCGCTTTGATCAGCGATCCACTGATAGCGGAAATACTGTTGAACCGCTCAAGAGAGACAACCGCTCCGCGAATTCCCTTGTCTCGCACCAACAGGTTGTACCCCCTGCCGATTGTAAGCCACGGTATGCCCCGCTCACCCAGTTCTTTCAGCAGGTACAGCAGATCCTCCGCGTCTTCAGGGATGGCATACAGATCTGCAGGGCCGCCGGTTTTGAGTGACGTGTGGAGGTACATCGGTTCGTCAGACAGGATGCGGCCCCGTATGTGTAAATCGCTACTCAACTGATTTTTCACCCAGAAGGCGAACCAGTACTTCCCCCTGTTGCCAGATATTTCCAGCTCCGAGAGTAATAACGATGTCACCTTCGCGGACAATTCCGGCAAGATGCTCCGGAATCAGGTCGCGATTGCCGATCCACGTTACATCTTTCTGCCCGTGGCGAAGGATTTCTGCGGCAAGTCGTTCCGCTGACGCTCCTTCAATCGGTTTTTCCCCGGCCGCGTACACGTCGGTCAAAATCAGGGTATCCGCATCGTAAAAGGCGGTCACGAATTCGTTGAACAGCTCATGGGTACGGGAGTACCGATGCGGCTGGAAAACAGCAATTATCCGGCGCTCCGGCCATCCCAGTCGCGCAGCAGACAGTGTCGCCTTGATTTCGGCCGGATGATGGCCATAGTCGTCAACGACCATAATCCCACCCGGTTCACCCTTGACCGTGAATCTCCGCCCGACGCCGCTAAATGATGCAAAGCCCTCCTGAATGTTACTAAATGGCACATCAAGTTCAAGGGCTACGGCAATACACGCCATCGCATTGAGAACATTATGTGCCCCCGGCATTGGAAAGGTAATTTCACCCAGTCGATATCCTTTAAAGTGGGCGACAAAAGATGTCTGAAAACCGTCATGTTTGATATGGGTCGCCCGAATATCGGCCTGTGCCGAGTGGCCATAGGTCATGTAGCGCTTTTTAACACGAGGCAGAATTTCTCGAATGTTCTTGTCATCGAGGCAGAGGACTGCGAGCCCGTAAAAAGGCACCTTGTTGATGAATTCAACAAACGTATCTTTAATTTCCTCAATGCCGGAATAATGATCGAGATGATCGGCATCGATATTCGTCACAACCGCGATTGTTGGAGAAAGAAGCAGGAAGGAACCATCAGACTCATCTGCTTCTGCAAGCAGAAACTTTCCCTGGCCGATCTGGGCGTTGGTACCAATTGCATTGAGTTTCCCGCCGATGACGACCGTCGGGTCAATACCGGCATGGCCGAGAATAGCAGCACCCATGGATGTTGTCGTTGTTTTCCCGTGAGTACCGGCGATGGCAATGCCGTATTTCATGCGCATCAGTTCGGCCAGCATCTCCGCTCTCGGGATGACCGGCACATGGAGCTTTTTTGCCTCGACCACTTCCGGATTGTCGTCATGAACGGCAGAAGAAATAACCACGACATCAACATTTCTGAGGTTCTCCGATGTATGGCCGATGCCGATTTCCGCCCCGAGGCCGGCAAGACGCTCAGTTATGTCGGAACCGCGCAGGTCAGACCCAGAAACCTTGTACCCCAGATTGAGGAGGACTTCTGCAATTCCGCTCATGCCGATACCACCAATGCCGACGAAATGAATTTTATCAATTTTCCCGTACATGGTCACCCTCTTATCAGTAAGGTTTTAGCATCTCGTCAACAATAATTTTGGCAGGATCCAGTCGCGCCAGACTTAAGGCCGCTTCACCGGTACGCTGTACAAGGTCGGGATCATTAGCCAGCGTGATAATGGACTCTGCCAGTGATGTACCGCTCAGTTCCTGTTCAAGCATCATGAAACAGGCATCTTTCTTCAGCAGTGCCTCGGCGTTGCGCCGCTGGTGATCATCCACTGCATAGGGAAAGGGGATAAACAGGCAGGCTTTACCACAGGCGGTTATTTCGGCGATCGTTGTGGCGCCGGCTCTACAGATAATCAGATCTGCGGCGGCGTATTCCGACGCCATGTCGCTGATAAATGCTGAAACTCGTGCCTCGACACCTGCCTGACGGTATGCCTCGCTCACCTCAGCATAATCCTTCTCCCCGGTCTGATGTGTAAAGGATACGTTGCAGCGACTGCTCTGTAATAGCGGAAGGGCCTGAATCACTGCAGTGTTGATGGCATGGGCGCCCTGACTGCCACCGAAGACGAACAGTCGGAAACTGTTGTCAGAACGAGCACCCACCGGGGGATGCGACAGCGAGATAGCTTTGACCACATCCAGAATCTGACGCCGTAGCGGATTGCCGGTCAACTGAGTTTTTACGGCAGGAAAATATCGTGCTGATTCTTCCAGTGTTACGAATACCTTGTTGGCAAACCTGGCCAGAAGACGATTCGTCAAGCCGGGTATAGCGTTTTGTTCGTGGACAAATCGCGGGATAGCCATGCCGCGCGCAGCGAGAACCATCGGTAGCGACGCATAGCCACCCACGCCCAGGACGATATCCGGTCGAAAACTTTTCAGTATCTTTCTCGATTGGGCGTAACCATACACCATCATGGTCGCCCCTTTGAGTTGCGACAGCGATCCCTTGCCCCGTATTCCGGCTGCCGAAATCAGCTCCAGTCTATGGCCCGCTGCAGGAACAGCACTTGCTTCAATGCCTCGTTCGGTGCCGACAAACAGCACTTCATTAGCCGGGTCGCGTGACAGAAACTCTTCGGCAACGGCAATGCCAGGGAAGAGATGTCCACCGGTGCCGCCACCGGCAATGATCAATTTCATTTTTCTTCCTTGAGGCTGATGGATGAAATCTTCAACCCGGATGATATGTTTAACAATATGCCAACGGCAAACAGACTGATGAGAAGAGAACTGCCGCCGTAACTGATAAAAGGGAGCGCGAGTCCTTTGGTCGGGAGAATCCCGGTAACAACACCCATATTTACAGTCGCCTCTATGCCAAATAACACTGCTATTCCCAGAGCAAGGAAGCGGCCAAACGTGTCTGGAGCGGCCACTGCGATACGCATCGCTCGTTGAACCAGGAGAAAAAACATGCCGACGATGACAATGACGCCCAAAAATCCGAGTTCCTCACCGACAACCGCAAGTATAAAGTCGGTATGCGCCTCCGGTAAATAAAAGAGTTTCTGCTTGCCTTCGCCCAGCCCCTGGCCGAAGAGTCCCCCGGTCCCGAGCGCAAGCCATGATTGGATAATCTGAAAGCCGCTGTTCTGCGGATCCTGCCATGGGTCGAGAAATGCAAGGATTCGCCTTTTGCGATACGCAACATTCATGACCAGAAAATAGATGAATGGCAGTGCCATCAGAGCTATTGAAATAATGTAGACTAACCGCGTCCCGGCTGCAAAGAGCATGATGACCGCAACTGCAGCAAGTGTGAGGGCCGACCCCATATCCGGCTGTTTGAGCAGGAGGCCAAGCATCACGACCAGAATCAGCATATACGACACGAATCCTGGACCGAGTTGCTTTATCTTATCCTGTTTTCTGTCAAGTGAATAGGCCATGTACATGATCAGGGCTATTTTTGCAACTTCTGACGGCTGAAGGTTGAATCCGGGAAAACGTATCCAGCGAGACGCTCCGCCGGCACTGCCGCCGATGCCGGGGATCAGTACCAATACAAGCAGTACGATGCATCCGAGCAGTATCGGCGCGGCAAGTTTACGCCAGAACTGGTAGTTTACTCTCATCGTCCCGAGCATGATCGCAAATCCGAGGAGCGCAAAAATCCCCTGACGTTTAAGGAAAAAGAAGCCGTCGTGAAAACGTTTGGCAGCCATAACGGAAGAGGCGGAATAGACCATGACAACCCCGAAACAGGTCAGGGCAATGGCCATCAGCATGATCACCAGATCATATTCTTCCAGTTTTTTAAGCATGCTACAGTGCCTTTACCGCCGCAATAAAGCGCTGGGCCCGTTCTTCATAGTCTTTGAACATGTCGAAGCTTGAACAGGCAGGTGACATCAGGACGGTTCCACCACTTGCAGTAAGTTGCGCTGCCAACTCCACTGCCTCTTCCAGCGTTGCCGCACACCGGGTATCGGTCAAAGATCCCAATTCATCAGCCATCCGCTTTGCCGCTTCTCCAATAAGAATGAGATGGCGGACGCGCTCCTGAATCAGTGCAGCCAATGGGGTGTATGAACCGCCCTTGTCTTTTCCCCCGGCGATGAGCGTTATGTCTGTAAAACTTTCGAGTGCTTTTTCAACGCTCCCGACATTAGTTGCCTTACTGTCCTCAAAATATCTGACGTTGTTCACTTCGCGTACAAATTCCATACGGTGGTGCAGTGCCTCAAAACAGAGGATGGTCTCGAAGGTTTCATCAGGACGGCACCCGAGCAGCAGGGCACATGCGGTTGCCGCCATGATGTTTTCCAGGTTGTGCACCCCCTGCAGGCGGATGGCGGCGGTTGGAAAACATTCCTCGTGGCCATTGTGACGGTAGACTATGACGCCATCGGTACAGAAAATTCCTTCCTCAAGTTCGATCTTACGGCTGAACGGGAAGAGCGATGCTTTAAGATTTTGAGCATGCTGCCAGACCAACGGATCATCCCGGTTGACGACGGCAAAATCATCCTCGGTCTGGTTTTCAAAAATTCTCAGTTTGGCATGTATATACGACTGATAATCCGGGTAGCGATCAAGGTGGTCTTCACTCAGGTTCAATAACGCTGCCACCGTCGGCCGGAACGAGGTTATCCACTCCAGCTGGAAGGAGCTTATCTCGGCAACCACCTGATCCCATATCTGGCGTGACTCGGCCACGCCAATCAGCGGGTCACCAATGTTGCCGCCGACAAAGGTGTGATAGCCGTTGTGCTTGAATATCGTGCCGAGAATGGTGGTTGTTGTCGTTTTGCCGTTGGTACCGGTGATTGCCGCCAGTGGCGCATCGATGAATCGCGCCGCAAGTTCTATCTCGCTGATAATCTCCGCCCCGGTTCTCTGGGCTGCAACCAGTTGCGGCAGATCCATCGGTACGCCGGGTGAAACAACGATCAGGTCGCTGGCACGGAACGTGGTTTCGTTGTGCTGTTCCAGCTCATAAACGATATCCAGTCCGGCAAGTTCCGCCAGTTGGTCGGCTAATGCAGATTTACTCCGCATATCGGTGACCGTTACCCGGGCACCTTTTGAAGCCATAAAACGAGCACTGGCCACGCCGGTTTTGGCAAGGCCGACGATGAGGGCTTTTTTGTTTTTGTATTCCATGAAAATCCCTATCTCATCTTCAATGTCGAGATGGCCACAAGTGCCAGAATGATTGTGATGATCCAGAAGCGAACGATGATCTTTGGCTCTGCCACACCCTTTAATTCAAAGTGGTGATGGATCGGGGCCATGCGGAAGATTCGTTTGCCCCGGTATTTGTAGGAACCAACCTGAAAGATAACCGAAAGTGCCTCGATGACAAAAATACCGCCCACAATAACCAGGAGGATTTCCTGCTTTGTCAGCACCGCGATAGTTCCCAGCGTCCCCCCCAGAGACAGTGAACCGACATCTCCCATAAAGACCTCTGCCGGATATGAATTGTACCAGAGGAAGCCGAGGCCGGCCCCAACCATGGCGCCGCACAGGACTGCGAGTTCGCCGGCACCGACCACACGGGGGATCTGCAGGTAGGCAGAGAGGGTTGCATGCCCGGCAATATAGGAAAATAGCATATAGGTAGCGGCATTTATTGCCACCGGCCCAATGGCAAGTCCGTCGAGTCCGTCAGTCAGGTTGACAGCGTTGCTGGCGCCGACGATCACCAGGGTCGTAAATGGGATGAACCAGATCCAGAGGTTGGGATGAAAGTTCTTGAACAACGGGAAAAAAAGCTCCTCACTGAATCCCGGTTTCAAAAAGAGATAAACGGCTACCGATCCGGCCAATGTCACCTGCCAGAACATCTTCTGACGGGCGGACAGCCCCTTGGTGTTTTTTTCGACAACCTTTTTGTAGTCGTCAACGAATCCGATGAGCCCGTATCCAATGGTAATAAAAAGTGTGATCCAGATATACTGATTGGTGAGATCGGCCCAGAGTAGTGTTGGAATCACAATTGCGGCAAGAATGATCACTCCCCCCATGGTGGGGGTGCCCTGCTTCTGCAGGTGGGATTCAGGTCCGTCGGTGCGGATGACCTGGCGTGCCTGCAGAGATTCCAGTTTACGGATGATCCATGGTCCAAGTATAAAGCAGACAACCAGCGCCGTAATCATGGCGTAAATTGTACGAAAAGTTAGATATTTAAATATATTAAACAGTTTGACGTTTGTCGAGAGCGGATAAAATATGTGATAGAGCATGGGCTATTCCCCTTTAATCAGCTGCTTCAGTTCAGCTGCCACGTTTTCCATGGTCATTCCCCGTGATCCCTTGAAGAGAATGACATCTCCATGTGCGATGGAATGGTGCAGATGTTCTGCAATCTCTCCATGGCTTGTACAGCAAATAACTGAATCCTCAGGCATGTTCGCCTGACGAGCGCCTTCCGCGGCGTGCTTTACCATGCGCTCGCCGATGAGGTAGAGACGGTCTGCCGTGCGTGCTGCTGTGGTGCCGACTCCCAGATGAGCTTCCGCTTCGTGCGTGCCAAGTTCCAGCATATCACCCAATACCGCGATGCGGTGTCCGACAGGCGCTATCTGGGCCAATGTTTCCAATGCCGCTTTGGTCGATGAGGGGTTTGCATTGTAGCTGTCATCTATCAGGGTAATGCCGCCGAATTCTTCCGGCTTGAAGCGCCCCTTGTAGGGTGTAAAGGCTTCCAGCCCGGCAACGATTGTAGGTAGGTCGACCTTTTCCAGAAGAGCCGCGGTAGCTGCAAGGGCATTGTACACATTGTGGCGACCGCAGGCATTCAGGTGAACAGTTGCCTCGCCGTGGGGAGTCACAAGCAGGAAGTGCTGCCCGTTCAGTCCCATCGGTTCAATTTCCTTCGCGCGCACTTCGCCCCGGTCAATGCCGAAGCTGATGCGGCGGGCCGATGCGTTTTGGGAAAGTGAGGCGACCCGTGGGTCATCAGCATTGACTACAGCCAGGCCGCCATCAGAGATGCGATGAAGTAATTCACCTTTTGCGGCGGCAACGGCTTCAATTGTTCCCATGCTCTGCAGGTGAGCGGGGAGTGCATTAAGGACGACCCCGACTCGTGGAGCGGCGATGGTCGCCAGGCGATCTATTTCTCCCGGTTCACTCATACCCATTTCTAGGACAGCCCAGCGATGTTCCGGTCGCAGTTGGAACAGCATCCGGGGCAGGCCGATAAGGTTGTTGAGGTTGCCGGTTGTTTTAAGGCCAGGTCCGGTCAACTCGAGAATCGAACCGAGCATTTCCTTCACCGTTGTTTTACCGTTGCTTCCGGTTACCGCAATCAGCGGAATTTCAAATCTGCGACGCCATTCTGCCGCCAGGTCACCTAAAGCGCGCAGGCTGTTTTTGACAGCTATGCATGTAAGGCCATCCGGGAGCGGATGTCCCTTTAACCACACCTCCTCGGCAAGGATTACATGCACTCCACGATCAGCAACGTCCTGAATATAGGTATGCCCATCAAAGCGTTCGCCTCGCAATGGAACAAAAAGCTCCCCCACGGCAACGCTCCGTGAGTCGGTTGATATTGCTGTGACCTTTCCAACGGTTGAGCCGATGATCCGGCCTCCGGTGGAACCGGCTATTTCGTTGACGGTGAACATGTGGCAACTCTCCCCGCAAAGGCTGCTGCAGCCTCCTCGCGGTCATCAAAATGGTACTTGGTTGTTCCGATAATCTGGTAATCCTCATGACCCTTGCCAGCCAGCAGGACTATATCATCACGGCGAGCAACCAAAATTGCTTGTTGTATCGCGCTACGGCGGTTTTCGCAAAACGTAACGCCCCTCTCTGTAAAATCTTCTGTCAGCTCATCCGGATGATATTCGCGGAGTTCCAGCGACGTGATGCCGGCCCTGATTTGCTGGAGAATGGTCTGTGGATTTTCAGTGCGCGGGTTGTCTGAAGTGACGATAGCGAGGTCGCTCATGGACGCTGCAATCTTTCCCATGATCGGCCGCTTTCCGTTGTCTCTGTCTCCTCCACAGCCGAATACCGTGATAATCCGCCCGGTTGCAATCTCCTTCAGTGTGGCAAGAACATTCTCCAGAGCATCTCCGGTATGGGCATAATCAACCAGACAGATTACACCAGCCTCGTTCGGTACGCGCTCCATGCGACCCGGAACGGTACTGTGATTCTCAATGCCATCCTTGATTGCCTGGAGAGGCAGGTTGATAGCTATACCGGCTGCAGTTGCGGCGAGAATATTGGAGAGATTGAATCGGCCGAGAAGGCGCGATTCAAAATAGAACTCACCAGTCGGAGTTATCATGGTTGCGCAGATACCGTTGACGGATGATACCACATTGATCGGCCGTACGTCGCAATCACCGCGAATTCCGAAGGTGATTACCGGGCAGACGGAGCGCCGGATGATTTCATCTCCATAGGGATCATCCCTGTTTATGACCGCACACCGCAGCGGCTTTTTCACGGATGGACGAAGCAGTTCGCCAAAGAGCCGGCTCTTGGCATTCAGGTAGCTTTCCATGGTGACATGGTAGTCCAGGTGATCACGGGTCAGGTTGCTGAAGATGCCGACATCAAAGTGGCAGCCGTCGACGCGCTTCTGCTCCAGTGCATGAGAGGAGACTTCCATGACAAAAGCCTGTGCACCTGCCTCTGCGAGCTGACGGAATGCACTCTGCAACTCGGTCGATTCGGGAGTCGTGTGAGACGCTCCGATTGTTAGTGCACCGAAGCGGTAGCTGATAGTGCCCAGCACCGCTGCCGGTAGTTCTGCCGCCGCAAGAATAGCTTCAAGCAGGTAGGTTGTTGTTGTTTTACCGTTTGTGCCGGTAATGCCAATCAGAGGCCTCGTCGCGGTCGGGTCACCGTTAAATATCGCTGAAATCCGTCCCATGGCGGCACGACCGTCTGTAACTCTGGCCCAGGGGAGATCGGCCGGAGCAGCTGAGCTGTCTTCAAGGATAACCGCCGCTGCGCCAGCCGCTGCCGCTTTTTCGATGTAGTGGTGCCCATCGGTACTCACGCCGCGCAACGCAAAGAAAAGCGATCCTCGTGTGACTGCACGGGAGTCGCACGTCAGGGAACTGATCGTGGCCGTTGCGGCGCCATGAATTTCTGCCTCAGGCAGTTCTTTGAGCAATTCGGCCAGCGTCATGTGCTCTCCTAAACTCTGATAAACAGGATATGTGTGGCAACTTCCCACTGATATAAAAACGGTAAAGCCTGCCGGTTGCCCGACAGGCGATTCGACTTACGCCGAAGGGGTGAATTTCACCCAGACTTCATTCACTTCCCCGATCTTATGACCGGGCGGGGGGCTTTGTTCTGCCGCCTGTCCGCTCCCCATCAGCCGTATGTTGAGACCGCGCTTCTCCATTACCTGCATGACGCGCCGCATACTCATGCCGCGAAAGTTCGGCATGACTTCACCGGAAGCAGGAATCTCAGCAGTATCTTCCTCCTCCTCCGTTGATTCTGACGTCTGGGCAACCGGGACTTTTGTGCCGGAAGGTTTCGCCGCAGTAGTTGTCGGCATGTTTGGCTGAATTTTAAGATACGCGAGTGAATTCTGCGCAATTTCCCGAAATGCCGGAGCGGCAACAACACCGCCGTATTTAATGCCTTGCGGTTCGTCAATGATAACTGCGATAGTCAGCTTTGGTTTGTCAGCCGGAACGAAGCCGACAAATGAACCTATTCGTTTTGAGTGTGAATAGGTGTGGGTTACCGGATCGGCTTTCTGCGCTGTGCCTGTTTTGCCGGCGACGCGGAATCCGTCCAGTGCCGCTTTAGTTCCGGTTCCCCCCGCACCCGTGACGGTTTCCATCATTTTTGTAATTTTCTGAGCAGTATCTGTTGATATGACGCGCCGCACCACCTGCGGTTCAAAGTTCTGCACGACTGTGCCGCTGTCGTCGGTAATCTGCTGCACCAGATATGGTCTCATCAGGTTACCGCCATTGGCGACGGCCGAGAGAGCTGATACCAGTTGGATAGTTGACAAGGAAATACCCTGTCCGAAGGAAATGGTGGCGAGGTCAACTCCGTACCAATGTTTCTTTAAATTTCCCGCTGCCTCACCCGGCAGGTCAATGCCGGTACGTTGGCCAAAGCCGAAATTGCGCAGGTAGGATGATAGTGTCTCCTCACCCATTTTGAAACCTATTTTTGCAGAGCCGATATTGCTGGAATATTTCATTATTTCAGAAACTGTCAGACGTGATTGCGGGTGATCGTCGTGAATAGTCCGGTCGGCGACCCTATATGTTCCATTTTCGCAGTTATACACATCAGTCGGCTTGATCGTTTTCGAGTCAATGGCTGCGGCTATAGTAAATACTTTAAAGGTTGAGCCGGGCTCGAAACTGTCGGTTACCACATGGTTGCGCAGTTGGGCCAGTGAGTAGCGGGAGTAGGCGTTCGGATTGAACGTGGGATAATTCGCCATAGCGAGGATCTTCCCGGTGTCAGATTCCATTACCAGTGCCATACCGCTTTTGGCATTATTCTCTGTCACCGCTTTGGCAAGTTCTTTTTCGGTGATGAACTGGATGGTCTTGTCAAGGGTCAGGACCACGCTCTTGCCGGGTGATGAGTCCTTGATGACAGTATCCTTGACGGCTATGTTTCTGCCAAGAGCATCACGCTCCGTGATCATAAAGCCGGTGTTGCCGAGAATGGTGCTGTCGTACTTGAGCTCGATCCCTTCCAGGCCGTTTGGGTCATGCCCGGTAAATCCAATCACATGTGCGGCAATCTCCATGTTGGGGTAAAAACGCTTGGATTCCGGTGCAAAACCGATTCCTGGCAATTTCATGTTTTTGACACGGGTTGCAACGTCCGGCGACAGCCACCGTTCTACCCAGATAAATGATTTGTTGACAGAAAGCCTGCTCACCAGTTCATTTTTCGGGATACCCAGTATTGGAGCCAGTACTCCCGCTGTCCCGTCAACATCCTTGATGCGGCGCGGTTCAGCGTAACATGAATCCATGTGAATGGATTCAGCCAGGGTAGTGCCGTTGCAATCAAGGATACTGCCTCGGGCAGGAGTGAGGTCGACTCTGTGCTGATGCTGCTTGTCAGCTTTTTTTACAAGGGTTTCGTGTTGGAGAATTTGCAGATAGAAGGCACGGCCGACCACATTCAAAAACAGCAGGCCGAACACAGTTCCGATCATGATGATCCGGACGCGAGCCCATTTTTCTCGTTCATCTTTCATTTTACGTGAATCACCTGTTGCTCGGTCGGCAACGCCATCCCCAGCTCATTTTTGGCAATTGCCTCGATGCGTGCAGGGGCTTTTAACGAGGCCGCTTCAAGTTTCAGGCGTTTCTGCTCCTGGCCGGTTTCATTCAGCTGGCGGCTGATTTCAGAGATCTCCAGATTCAGGTCGACGAGCTTGAAGCGCGACCAGACATGGAAAACGGAGACTATTGTAAAGACCACCATGCAGATCATAAGATATTTAAATATGTCAATCCGGTGTGGCGTTACGCGTATTCCGCCGAGGGCCTGTGGGGCGGCTACTTTGGTGTAATCTGTTCTTGCCTGTGCCATACGGGTACCTCCCTCCGTGTTTCTACAGCTTTGATACAGCGCGCAATTTTGCACTGCGTGCCCGCGGATTTTCGTTAATTTCTGTCTCAGTTGCCGTTACCGGCCGGTTGGTCAGGATCTTGACCCGCGGTAGATTGCCGCATACGCATACCGGCAGCTGACGCGGGCATGTGCAGCCTTCCGCGTACTCTTTAAAAATATGCTTGACGATCCGGTCTTCCAGTGAATGGAACGAAATGATTACGCCCCGTCCACCGGGCTTCAACAGATTCAGTGCTGCCCGCATCCCCTGTTCCAGGCTGTCCAGTTCGCTGTTGACGGCGATGCGGAGTGCCTGAAAGGTACGCGTTGCCGGGTGAATCCGTTCATCCCATTTGGCTTTTGGTACCGCTCCCTTGATAATATCAACCAGACGGAAGGTCGTTGTTATCGGCGACTCGGCGCGTTCCCTGACGATAAATGAGGCGATCCTCTTTGCCCACCGCTCTTCGCCATACTCGCTGATGATTCGTTCCAGTTCCGCTTCAGGACACTCATTTACCAGGTCAGCAGCCGTTTCGCCGCGACTGATATCCATCCGCATATCAAGCGGGGCATCCTGCTGGAAGCTGAATCCACGCTCTCTTGTGTCCAGTTGGTGTGATGAAACTCCCAGATCGAGAATAAAACCATCCACCGCCGTAATGCCGAGAATCTGCAAATGTTCCGCTACGCCGGCGAAGTCGCCGTGAACCAGACGGAAATTCCTGGTGTGCTCTGCCAGTCGCGCTCCTGCAGCCGCCAGTGCCGCCTGGTCACGGTCGATGCCGATGAGGATAGCGCCTGGCGCTTTTTCAAGGATCAAAGAGGCGTGACCGCCCCCCCCCAGGGTTCCATCAAGATAGGTCTTGCCGTCAGCCGGTTCCAGAAAACGGATAACCTCATCCGGCAGAACCGACAGGTGATGAAAGCCGGTCATTAGAGACCCAACTCTGCTGCCGCTTCAGAATCCACCGGGAAGTTTTTCACATCCTGGGCGCAGACCTTTTCCCATTCACTCATGCTCCAGATTTCAATTTTGTCCATTTTGCTGACAAACTGAATTTCCCGATCCAGGACAGCACTCCTGCGAAAGCTGGGCGATATCAAAAAGCGACCGAGTTTATCGGCGCAGCACTCCTGGGCAGGCGAAATAATTGTGCGCATGATGCTGTTGCGCTGTTCTGAGGTAAGGCCTTTGCTCATGCGGAAATTCTCTTCAAATGTAAACCAATCCTTGTAGGGGAAAATTAACAGCCCGGAGCAGTAGATGTCTCCACCCAGATGGACCGGAGCAGAATTGGTCAGGAAAAAGCGTTCGTCACCATGAACCTCAATGAGAGCTTCCCGAAATTTTGCCGGCAGACTGGTACGCCCTTTGGCATCTATGGTTGTTGCAAAAATTCCCCGGAACATGACGGTTGTGTTGGTCCTTTTTCCCACTATATTCCACTTTTTTCCACAGTGTGGAAACTTATACCGCCCGTCAAGGTATGTGTCAATATAAAATGCGAATTTTGAAGGGGAAAAGTGTGCCCCGGAAGGTGGCTCACAGCTGGAAAAACGGGAGAACCAGGAAAGAGCGCACGTAACAAAAGCATTCATGTTCAGCCCGGTACCGCTCTCGAGGAAAGGTGCAACAGTCGTTTGAAAAATTTAGTGCATCTGGAGTCAATTGTTTCTGGTATATAGGTGAAAAAACAGTCTGCAATGAAATAGTACGGAGACAAAAATGAAAGTGTCACCACATATAGCGGCGGTTCATTTCCCGCCTATTTCCGAGGTCAAGCGCTGGGCGGCGGAACGTCCGGATGATGGACAAATTCTGATAGATCTCTGCCAGGCGGTTCCGGATTATGCTCCTGCACCGGAATTGACTGCTCACCTGGCAACTCTGTTGAATGATCCGCTGCTGTCAAGATATTCTCCCGATGAGGGATTGCCGGAGGTACGCGGTGCAGTCTGTCATTATTATGAAAGAAAATACGGTGGGTATCTGACTCCGGACAATGTGTGTCTGACGATCGGCGCCAGTCAGGCGTTCTGGCTGGCGATGGTCACTCTCTGCGCTGCAGGCGATGAAGTTGTGGTGCAGGCGCCGTATTATTTCGATCATCCGATGGCGCTCGACATTCTTGGTATTCGTGGCGTGTATGCGCCGTTTGTCGAAGCTGAGGGGGGACTTCCCAATCCCGCAACGATCGAGAGCCTGATTACCGGGAAAACGAGAGCGATCCTCGTGGTTTCTCCCAGTAACCCGACCGGTGCCATTACGCCGCCGGATGTTATTCAGGCACTGTTTGACCTCGCCCGCCGTCACGACATCACCTTGATTCTGGACGAAACCTACAGCGAATTTATTCCCGGCGGCGGTTGTCCCCACGATCTTTTCAGAACACCGTCGTGGGGTGACCATTTCGTGCAGGTCGCCTCGTTCGGCAAGACCTATGCCCTGACCGGCTACCGTGCCGGAGCACTGGTAGCCTCACAACAATTCATCCATCATGCGCTCAAAGCCCAGGACACCATGGCGGTCTGCCAGCCGCGCATAACGCAGCATGCGGTCAAGTTCGGCACGGATCATCTGGACTCGTGGGTTGCCGTCAATCGTGATATGATGTGCCGCCGCCACGACCGGTTCCGTTCTGAATTCATGCTGCCCGGCAACGGCTTCCGGTTGGCCGCGAGCGGAGGCTTTTTTGCCTGGGTGCGACATCCGTTCAGTGAGTGCAGTGGCCGCCAGGTTGTACAGAAGCTTGTCGATAACGCTGCGCTCCTCTGCCTGCCGGGTGAGGTGTTTGGCCACGGTCTGGAAGGCTATCTGAGGCTTGCGTTCGGGAATATTCATGAAGATGCAATTCCGGAGGCGGTCAGGCGTTTCCGCGAATTTGCAATCTGATCTGGGGCCGGTCAACGGTTCAATGTGAATTGCCTTTTATTGTGAAAGCGTGTACGTTAACCGGTCGATGTCGCGGTCTAAATTAACATCACATCACTTGCGCTGCCAGAGACTCAGCGCTCAAAAGGAAACTGAAATGGTCCACAAAAGAAAGCATATAAAAATAAATTCTCCCGGGTTGACGGAACTCCCCCCGCTATCCCTTGACGCAGCCGGCCTGACACATGATTACCGGCGTTATTTTACCTATAGTCTTGGGCAGAACAAATACTGCCATTCGGCCAACTATTTTTACAAAGCGCTGGCGTTGACCGTGCGTGACCGGTTGATGGAACGCTGGAAAAAGACCCGATATACCTACATCGAGTCTCAATGCAAACGTGGCTACTACCTGTCGCTGGAATTCCTGATGGGGCGGACACTCGGAAACGCCATGCTGAATCTCGGCATTACGGATGCGGCATCGGAGGCCATGCACGGGCTTGGCATCAAGCTGGAGGAACTGGCTGAATCTGAAAAAGATGCCGGTCTCGGAAACGGGGGCCTCGGGCGCTTGGCCGCCTGTTTTCTGGATAGCTGCGCAACGTTGCAGCTGCCGGTCATGGGGTACGGTATCCGCTATGAATACGGCATGTTTCGTCAACGGATCGTTGATGGCCGACAGATAGAGGAACCGGATCACTGGCTGCGTGACGGCAACCCGTGGGAGCAGGAACGCCCCGAGTTTACCCAGAGGGTCAGATTCGGCGGGCACAGTGAACATTACGAGACGGAATCCGGCGATCATCGCGTTCGCTGGGTTGGCAGCCACGATGTGCTGGCCGTTCCCTATGATATTCCAATCCCCGGCTACCGGAATGGTACGGTTAACACCCTGCGCCTCTGGAGGGCTGCCGCTACCGATGCTTTCGACCTTGGTGAATTCAATGCGGGTGGCTACGCCGAATCGGTTGCTACGAAGAATGAAGCCGAAAATATCACGATGGTGCTGTACCCGAATGATGCCAGTGAAAACGGCAAGGTGCTTCGTCTGCGCCAGCAGTATTTCCTTGCTTCTGCAACGCTTCAGGATGTTGTCGATCGCTGGGTGGTGTCGCACAAAGGTGATTTTACTGATTTTGCCGCCAACAACTGTTTTCAGCTGAATGACACACATCCAAGCTGTGCCGTACCCGAGCTGATGCGTATTCTTATGGATGAACAGGGTATGGGATGGGATCAGGCGTGGGCAATAACCAGCAGAACGATGGCATACACCAATCATACGTTGCTCCCCGAAGCGCTCGAAAAATGGTCGGTACCGCTCTTTGGCCAGCTTCTTCCCCGTATTCTGGAGATCATTCTGGAGATCAATGCCCGGTTCATTGCTGAAGTTTCCAGCCGGTGGCCCGGGGACAATGAGCGCATGCGGCGTATGTCGATTATCGAGGAGGGGGGAAACCTCCAGATCCGGATGGCGTATCTGGCAATTGTCGGAAGTTTCTCTGTCAACGGCGTAGCGGCACTGCATTCGGAACTGCTGATTCAGGGATTGTTTCGTGATTTTTATGAACTCTGGCCGCTCAAATTCAACAATAAAACCAACGGGGTGACCCCGCGCCGCTGGATTGCGCAGTGTAATCCAGGCATGAGCGGGCTTGTCACCGAAAGGATTGGTAGCGGCTGGGTGGCGGACCTGCAACAGATACATGGAATTGCCCCGTCTGCTGATGATCCGGAATTCAGGAAAAGATGGCATGACGTTAAACAGACGAACAAAGAACGATTGTCAGCTCTTGTCCAGGCTAAATGTGGCGTCACCTTTAATCCTGAGGGGCTGTTTGATGTTCAGGTCAAGCGGATTCACGAGTACAAGCGGCAGCTGCTCAACATATTGCACGTTATTCATCTCTATGACCGGATCAAGCGGGGTGACACTGCCGGTTGGACAAATCGTTGTGTGCTGATTGGAGGAAAAGCCGCACCCGGATATGCCATGGCGAAACTGATCATCAAGTTGATTAACAACGTTGCCGGAGTGGTCAATGCCGACCCTGCCGTTGGCGACATGCTCAAGGTGGCGTTTCTTCCCAACTACAGTGTCTCGGCCATGGAGGTAATCTGCCCCGGTACCGATCTTTCGGAACAGTTGTCAACCGCCGGCAAGGAGGCTTCGGGAACCGGCAACATGAAATTTATGATGAACGGTGCGGTAACGATCGGCACGCTTGATGGTGCAAATATTGAAATACTTGAAGAGGTGGGAGCAGAAAACTTTTTCATGTTCGGCCTGACAAGCGCGGAGGTGGACGAGCTTCGCTGGAATTATGACCCTCAGGGAATAATCAGGCAAGATGCGGATCTGCAGAGGGTTATGAATCTCATCCACTGCAATCACTTTAGTTTGTTCGAACCGGGGCTTTTCAATCCGATTACCAGTGCGATCTGCTCTTCCCATGATCCGTGGATGGTTGCTGCAGATTTCCGCAGCTTTGTTGACGCCCAGCAGCAGGTGTCGGCTGCGTATCAGGATCGTGATCGCTGGATTCGCATGAGCATCATGAATACAGCGTGTTGCGGCAAGTTTTCCACTGATCGGACGATCAGCAATTACAATGACGACATCTGGCACCTCAAGACAATGCCAATCGGGGATATTGAGTAATTGCCGGCCTGTGTACCGCTGCAGATATCTTCACACCGTACTGAGTCGGCCTGACTCCAGGGGGTTGCGTTCACAGAGGAAAATCTCCAAAGTGTGGCGTGACCCCTTTTCACGAATAGAACGCCTCAAAACTTCCATGCATCTCCCGTTGGCATACCACGATAACAGCGTCAGAGATCAACCACCACTCTCAACGGCCGGTGGCAGGCTCCGCAGGTAGCTCCATCCTGCAGTTTCGCCCACAGCACCCGGTTTTCGGAATCGCACCAGTCGCAGTACCAGAAGTGATACTCTTCTTGAACTCGTTTGTTCATTTTATTCTCCATTCATTTTTTACCAACTATATACAACTGCTGTTACATTCGTGTGAAGGTTGGATAACGTGTATGTAACATGTGCGGTAAAAGGCGCAACCGGCATGAAATTTCTACATAAATGCTATCTGTCTGTAACGTGTTTGTAACAATTCTATGGTACAAGTGATGATAGTGGGCTGGCTGCGATGAAATAGTGAAAATAGTGACGAACTAATGAGCCGGGGTACTCCGTGAAAAAAGTGTTGATTATCGAGGACGAAAAAGATCTGGCAGAATTACTGGCATTCAATCTTGAGAAGGAAGGGTATGCCGCAACCTGTATCCATGACGGCAGGCTGGGTCTTGAGCGGGCACTTGCGGATCCGCCTGATTTGATACTGCTTGACCTGATGCTGCCAGGTCTGCTGGGGACGGAGGTCTGTAAGGCGCTCCGTAAAGAAGTGCGTACCGCCAACATTCCGATAATCATGATTACGGCAAAGGGCGACGAGATTGACCGTGTGGTCGGTTTTGAGGTCGGAGCCGATGATTATATTGTCAAGCCGTTTTCCATGCGCGAGGTGGCATTGCGGGTAAAGGCGGTCATGCGGCGTTTTGAGCCTGACGCGCTCGCACCGCTCCCGGATCTTTTTTCCATCGGAGATATCGTCATAGACAAACAACGCCACAGCGTTACAAGCGCCGGGCTAGAAGTTGAATTGACCAGCACCGAATTCAAGCTGCTGCTTTACCTGGCTGAACAAAAGGGCCGGGTGCACAGTCGGGAAAAACTGTTGCAGAATGTATGGAGTTACAACAATGCCGGGGATACCAGGACTGTGGACACCCATGTTACCCGATTGCGCAGCAAGCTGGGTGTGCCGGGTGATATCATCAAGACCGTACGCGGCTTCGGCTATAAAATAGAGGTGTAATTATGGGATTCAAAACAAAGCTGCTGCTGTCATATGTCTTTCTGATTGTATTGATAACGGGAAGCTTCTACCTCTATTTCAGCCATACCCTTCAACAGGGGATGATAGATGAGAGTCGAACCAACCTGACAAGCCAGATACAGTTGGCCCGTCTGCTTGTGATCAGTGACAAGCGAACCACGGCGCCTCAACAGCTTGCGGAATCAATTGGCACCGTTACGAAGGCGCGCGTTACGTTGATTGCACCGGACGGCACAGTTATCGGGGATTCAGATGTGGGTCCGGCGCGCTTGTCACAACTGGAAAACCATCTGCATCGCCCGGAGGTGCAGGAAGCTCTCAAGGGTGGCAGCGGCAGCGTGATTCGCTATTCAGAAACCCTGCGAGTGTCAATGCTGTACTCTGCCGTTAAGTATGGTGATGGAGCTGGAGGCGGTATTATCCGCCTTGCCATGCCGCTGGAGTATCTTGCTTCAGCGAGACATTCACTGCACGGGGTCGTTGGCGGGGCAACCCTGTTAACTATAGTGATCGCACTGCTGTTCAGTTATGCAATATCCAATCTCACCACTCGGCCGCTGCGAGATATGGCTGAAGCCGCAGCCCGTATAGGTCATGGGGGAGGTAAAACCAGAATTTCGGTGGTCTCCCATGATGAGATCGGTACACTGGCAAGTGTGCTTAATGACATGTCGGAGCGGATCGAAGAACAGGTACACCGGATATCAACAGAAAAACAGCGTCTCGACACGATATTGAACAGTATGGGAGAAGGGGTTATGGTTACCGCCCCGGATGGAGTCATAACTCTCGTTAATCCAGCCTTCCGCCGCCTGTTTTCAATTGTTGGGGATACCGAAGGCAAAAAACTGGTGGAAGTATCACGTCACCCCGATCTGCTGAAAGCCTTCAGTGAGCTTGAAGCACCGGACGTGAACGAGCTTGTCCGTGAAATTTCCCTGCAGCCGAGTGATTGTACACTCCTTACACACTGGGGACCACTGTATGTTGACGGGAAACGGCAGGGGATTGTCGCGGTATTTCATGATATTACCGATCTGAAGAAGGCGGAGAATATGCGTCGGGACTTTGTTGCCAATGTCTCCCATGAGTTGAGAACGCCGGTAACAATCATTAAAGGCTATGCCGAAACTTTGCTGGACGGTGCTTTGGAGTCAGATCCGGTGCGAGCCGTCCGTTTTGTCGAAATTATCGCCAGCCACGCAGAACGCTTGACCAATCTGGTTAATGATGTTCTGACGCTCTCGAGTCTCGAGTCTAAAGAGGCGCTTGTTGAACTCAATGCGATCGATGTTACCGGGACGATAGCCAAAGCCCGGATGCTGCTGCAGGAGAGGGCGGTTCAAAAGAATATTACCATAGTAACCGAACCGGCGAATGCCCCCCTGCCGCTCGTGTCTGCAGATCAGGGACGCCTTGAGCAGGTCGTGCTCAATCTGCTGGAGAATGCTATAAAATATACGCCTGACGGTGGCAATATCCGCTTCCATACGGAAGATGCCGGTGAGTTTGTCAAAGTCTCAATCGTGGATACCGGGATCGGCATTCCCTTCAGGGATCTGCCGCGGATTTTTGAGCGTTTTTACCGTGTGGATGAGGCCAGAACCCGTGAACAGGGGGGCACTGGACTCGGACTTGCCATTGTCAAACATATTGTACAGCTCCATGGTGGAACTGTTTCTGTTACAAGCGAGCCGGGATGTGGTTCGATATTTACCTTTACCTTGAGGAAGGCGTGAGAGAAAGAAGATTTAACCCACAAGTTTCCCCTCTGTAACATGTCTGTAACATTAGTGTGGTAGGTTGATCACATACTCGTTACAACTATACAGGAGGAAGTAAACCATGTTTAAAAAATCTATTCTGACCGCCGCGCTGCTGATGGCTACCGTCGTTGCAGCCCATGCCGAAAAAACAACAGTTGATGGCAAGATTAAAAGGTATACCCCTGCTGCCGGCGTTGCCGGTAACCTCAACAGCATCGGCTCTGACAGCCTTAACAATCTGATGACCTATTGGGCTGAAGGATTCAAAAAAAAATACCCCAACGTAAATCTTCAAATTGAAGGCAAAGGATCCAGCACAGCACCTCCCGCTTTGATCGCCGGTACCGCCCAGCTTGGTCCAATGTCACGGGAAATGAAAAGTTCGGAAATCGAAGCATTTGAAAAGAAGCATGGTTTCAAACCGACTAAAATCGGCGTAGCCCTTGACTCGCTGGCGGTTTTTGTTAACAAGGATAACCCGATTAAGAGCCTCTCCCTGGACAAAGTCGACGCAATCTTTTCAAAAACCCACAAACGTGGCGGCGTCGATGTTTCCACCTGGGGACAGCTGGGTGTGACCGGTAAACTGGCCGCAATGCCGATCAGCCTCTACGGCAGGAACTCCGCATCCGGCACCTACGGATATTTCAAAGAGCACGCTCTGGGCAAGGGCGACTTCAAAAATTCGGTTAAAGAACAGCCAGGTTCTGCTTCAGTTGTAGAAGGTGTTGCCAAGGATATCGGTGCTATCGGCTATTCCGGTATAGGGTATGCCACGTCAGGTGTACGCGCAGTACCGCTTTCTGCAAAGGAAGGAAGCAAGGCCGCCGAAGCGACTTATACGAATGTGCTCAACGGTTCATATCCCATGAGTCGCATGCTTTACATCTACGTTGCCAAAAAACCGGGCCAGCCGTTACCGAAAGTTGTGGAAGAGTTCCTGCGTTATGCACTCTCGAAAGAAGGGCAGGAGGTCGTTGTGAAAGACGGCTATGATCCGCTGACGGCAAAGCTTGTTGACAGCCAGTTGAAGGTGCTGAAGTAACAGCTTCGAATGGTAGTGCTCCACCTGTAATACCCCTCCCTTCGGGGAGGGGATTTTTTTGATATGTGCCCGGGTTTTCATGAAGAAAAATAGTATTGACAAATCCCGACGGAACGACCGTCTTGCTGAACTGCTGATCCGGGTCGGCGGAATTCTTGTTATCGTATCCGTCGTATGGATACTGGTTATGATATCCCGGGTTGCCGTGCCGCTCTTTTACCCGGCCTCTGCGACAACTGCCGCCACAATGAAACTGCCGGACGAAATTTCTGCGAGCACTTTTCTGGCCGTCGGTGTTGAAGAAAGTCAGAAGGGAGCATTTGTCCTCGATGACAGTGGCATCTTTCATTTTCTGAAGGTTGCTGATGGCTCAATCTCTGCGAGTATCAAAGTTCCTTCTCTCCCCGCAGGTGCTTCCCGCGTAGTATCAGCAGAAAGTTTTGGCAAGTCGACCTATAACCTGCTCTGGGACAACGGTGCAACCAGTTCTGTTCTGGTTGCCCTTGCTTCCGTGAAAAATATTGACGGTACGACATCCATCAGCAGCGACGTCACGTCTCAAGATGACCTGTCATTTACCGCATCCCCCGGAGTCCTGCAGTCATTTGTCCGCCCGATCGAAGGTAAGGGTGCCGTGCGTGTCGACCGCCTTGCCGGAGACCTTCTGCGGGTAAGCCATCAACTGGTGGAAACTGACCTGCTCGGTAACGAAAAACGTACCAACACCCATGCGGAATACAGCGAGCCTTTGCCGGGTCGAATCTCTGCCATCGCTGTCGACTCAAAGGGGCACTACCTCTATGTCGGCACCGACACCGGCATGCTGCTGCGCTGGGATATCTCCGAACCGGGGCAGATCCGTCTGCTTGATTCGGTATCCGGCTCTGAAGATCACCAGGCGATTACGTCTCTTGCGCTGGTGATGGGAGATGTCTCGGTGGCTGTCGGCGATGCCAAAGGGAATCTCACAACCTGGTTCCCGGTAAAAGTTGCCGGCAGCGGCGAAGATCGCCGTTTGACCCGCATTCATACGCTGCGCCCAAACGTAGGCAGCGTTTCGTTCATCATACCGTCCCCTCGCAACAAAACCATTTTTTCAATTGATGCCGGTGAAATCCACGCCGACCACATGACCTCGGAGCGTAACCTGCTCTCCATCACTACCGGCACCCCGATCACCCACGCGGCCCTTTCTCCCCTGGGCAACACGCTGGCCGCTGTGGAATACAACCACACCCTGACCATCTGGAAAATGGACATTCCCCACCCGGAAATCTCCTTCGGCACCCTCTTTGGCAAAGTCTGGTACGAAGGGTATGACAAACCGGAATACGCCTGGCAGTCCTCGGCCGCAAACGACGATTTCGAACCGAAACTGAGCCTCGTGCCGCTGATTTTCGGCACAATCAAGGCGACCATCTGTGCCATGGTATTTGCGGTACCTCTGGCGCTGTTGGCCGCCCTCTACACCAGCCAGTTCATGGCACCGAAGCTGAAAGGACGCGTCAAACCGGTTGTGGAAATCATGGCCGCCATCCCCTCCGTCGTAATCGGCTTTCTGGCCGGTCTCTGGCTTGCGCCGCTTGTCGATAAAAGCATCCTGACGGTATTCTTCAGCTTATTTGTCGTACCGGCACTGCTGCTGGTTACCATCTTCTTCTGGAAGCGGATCAAAACAGCATCCCTGCTGCAGAGGATCACCAGAGGCCATGAATTCATCGCCATGATCCCCGTTGTCATCATCGGAATCTACCTGGCGCTTCTCCTCAGTGGCCTCGCCGAAGCAAACCTCTTCGGCGGCGACTTCAAGCAATGGCTCTTCAGCGCTCTGGGTGTCCGCTACGACCAGCGCAACAGTATCATCATCGCCATCGCCCTCGGCTTTGCGGTCATACCGATCATCTTCACCATTGCCGAAGACGCCATCTCCAACGTACCGCGCAACCTTACCGCCGCCTCGCTGGCCCTCGGTGCCAGCCGGTGGCAGACCGCCTGGCGGGTGGTGCTCCCCTCGGCACTGCCTGGCGTCTTCTCGGCAGTAATGATCGGCTTCGGTCGTGCCATCGGCGAGACCATGATCGTGCTGATGGCCACCGGCAACACGCCTATTTTGAGCTGGAGCCTCTTTAACGGCCTTCGCTCCCTCTCGGCCAACATTGCCGTGGAGATCCCGGAAGCGCCGTTCAACAGCTCGCTCTACCGGGTGCTGTTCCTCTCGGCAGTATTGTTGTTCATCTTCACCTTTATCATCAACACGGTTGCAGAAGCCCTGCGGCAACGCTTCCGAAAAAAATACGGAAGGTATTAATCCTGGATATAGCACGGAGCAACGGTGATACGGAGAACACCATGCAGTATAGATGTAACGTCTTCGGGGTAAATCAGAAGCCTTTAGTTTGGATTTTCTCCGTTGCTTCGCTACTCCGTGTTATTACATGCTTCTGGCGTAAAAGGCTCATTTACTATGAAAAAGTTCTGGAAAACCGGCGAACCCTATGTACTGGCCACTGGCGCTGCCCTGGCAATCATCCTGGTCATGAGCCTGACGCTGATCGGGGTTGTCATGTCCAATGGCCTCGGCTACTTCTGGCCGCGGGAACTCGTCAAATTTGAACTGAAGGACGGCACGTCCGCACTCGGTCAGGTAATGCAGCAGGAGAAAAACCCCATCAGCGGTATCCACCGATTCCAACTGAAGGTTGGCAACCGTGACGTCTATGGCCAGGATTTCCGTTGGGTAGATGATAAGGAAATTGCGTCGCGCAGCCTGCCGCAGGATGCGGTATTACTGGAACGTCGTGAGAACGGCAACTATTTCGGTTTTCTGACCGGCGTGACGTCCGAGGGGATTACCCTGGGCGGAGCCACACCCTATGAAAAACTGCAGCAGGGATTGAAGCTTGTTGCGGGTAAGCTGGACGATACCCGTAAACTGAAACAGCAAATGTCCGACCTGAACACCACCGCCGAGAGAGTCAGGCTGAGACTGCTTAAACTCGAATACCGCAATAAAGACAAAAACGCCGCTGAAATAACTGAACTGACTGCATTTCGTGAAAAAACCATGGCGGAGTTCTCTCAGCTGAATGAAAAATCATCGGCGGCCATGGCCGCTATCAACCAGATCACCGCTCAATTCACCGATGCCGGCGGCGGCAGCAAAGACATCCCCCTCACGGAAATCATCACCCTGCAGCATCCCAACAGTATGACCTTTCTCGCCAAATGCGCAGCGTACCTTGAACGGGTCCGCGAACTGCTGATGGACGACCCGCGCGAATCCAATACCGAAGGGGGGCTCTTTCCGGCCATATTCGGCACCGTGATGATGGTGCTGCTGATGAGTGTCTTCTCGCTCCCCTTTGGCGTCATTGCCGCCATCTACCTGCGAGAGTATGCCCGTGACGGCCTGATGACCCGCATGGTGCGCATCGCCGTCAACAACCTCGCCGGTGTCCCCTCCATCGTTTATGGCGTCTTTGGACTTGGCTTCTTCGTCTACGGCATCGGCGGCAGCATTGACAGCCTCTTCTTCCCGGAACGACTGCCGACCCCAACGTTCGGCACCGGCGGCATCCTCTGGTCGAGTCTGACGCTGGCGCTTCTCACCGTCCCGGTCGTCATCGTCGCCACCGAAGAATCGCTGGCATCCATACCGAAAGGTATCCGTGAAGGCTCACTGGCACTGGGAGCCACCAAATTTCAGACCTTGTCCAAAATCCTGCTCCCCATGGCAACCCCCGGCATCATGACCGGGCTGATACTCTCCATGGCGCGCGCCGCCGGTGAAGTAGCGCCGCTGATGATCGTCGGTGTGGTCAAGCTGGCACCGACTCTCCCCTTTGACACGACCTTCCCGTTCTTTCACATGGATCGGAAATTCATGCACCTCGGCTTTCACATTTACGACGTCGGCTTTCAATCACCCAACGTAGAAGCGGCCAAGCCGATGGTCTTTGTCACCACCATGCTGCTTCTGGCTATTGTCATCGTTGCCAGCAGCACCGCCATCTACCTGCGCAACCGGATGCGCGGCAAATACACAACCTCGACGTTTTAACGCACAAATCAAGGAACAAGGCATGTCACATACCCAGGAACATACGAACAGCACCCCCATACTTTCAGTTTCAAACCTGAACCTCCATTATGGAGAGTCCCACGCCCTCAAGAACATCAATCTTGATATGGAACGCCATCAGGTGACCGCCTTTATCGGACCGTCAGGGTGCGGTAAATCAACATTGCTGCGCTGCTTCAACCGGATGAACGATCTGGTGGAAAGCGCCCGCATAGACGGCAGTATCCGCTTTAACGGCGCTGAAGTGAATGAATCCTCCACCGACGTTATCACGCTGCGGCGGCGCATCGGCATGGTCTTCCAGCAGTCCAATCCCTTCCCCAAATCGATCTATGAGAACATCGTCTACGGCCTGCGCATCGCCGGCGTCAACGACAAGGCCACACTGGACGAAACGGTGGAGCGGAGCCTCAAAAGCGCCGCCATCTGGAACGAAGTCAAGGACCGCCTCAACGATTCCGCACTCGGCCTCTCCGGCGGCCAGGCCCAGCGTATCTGTATCGCCCGGGCTATTGCGGTCAACCCGGAAATCATCCTCATGGATGAACCCTGCTCGGCCCTCGACCCCATCTCTACCCTCAAAATAGAGGAATTGATCGAAGAACTGAAAAACAAGTATACTATTGTCATCGTTACCCATAACATGCAGCAGGCGGCGCGGGTGTCGGATGTGACCGCCTTCTTTTACCTCGGAGAGTTGATTGAGGCCGGGGGGACGCGCAAGATATTTACCAACCCGGAGAAGAAACAGACGGAAGATTACATCACCGGACGATTCGGGTAGTAACACAATTATCCCGATTAGCGGAGAAAGGAGTGCATATGGCGCAGGAACACATTAGTAAAGCGTTTGATAATGAATTGAATGAATTACGCCAAAGCATCCTGGTTATGGGTGGTAAGGTCGAGTTGATGATTGCCAACTCGGTCAAATCGCTTGTGGACCGGGATACCGCCCTGGCCGAGCGCACTATCGCGCTGGACCATGAGGTTAACTCTGCGGAAGTGGCGATTGACGAACGCTGCCTGGAACTGTTGGCGCTTCGCCAGCCGGCCGCTCGAGACCTCCGTTTCATCACGATCGCTCTCAAGATCGTCACCGACCTTGAACGTATGGGTGATCAGTGCGCCAATATTGCCAAGCGTACCCGTGAGTTGAATGAGGAACCGCCGCTGAAGCCGTACATCGATATCCCTCGCATGGCACACTGGGCCGAGGTGATGGTCAAGGAGGCGCTGGATGCGTTTGTACGCGGTGACGCCGACCTGGCTGTAAAAGTCTGTTCAGATGACAGCTTCGTTGATGGCCTTAATATCCAGCTCCAGCGCGAACTGCTCACGTATATGATTGAAGACCCATCCACAATCTCCCGGGCAATGAAGCTCAATTATATTTCGAAATCGTTGGAGCGTATTGCCGACCACGCCACCAATGTCGCCGAGATGGTCATTTTTATGGTCAAGGGGAAGGATATTCGCCATACGATTGCGTAGCGACGTCCATTCTCCAGGGATCGGTATCAATCGGCTCTGTTTCACGGTGTTGCTATGACCGGTACTTCTTCAGCCTATACCCGCAAGCGCTGGACAATTTTCGCCACTCTGGCGTTGATGTATATTCTTGTGTATTTTTACCGCGTTTCACTGGCTGTGGTCGCCGGAGATGTCTCGCGAGAACTGAATCTGACGCCGGAAGAGCTTGGAATGCTCTCCGGCGTAATGTTTTACGTCTATGCCGTTGCTCAGTTGCCGTTGGGGCCGATGATCGATCATCTGGGAAGCAGGGTTGTGATCAGTGGCTGCGGTGTGCTGACGACATGCGGCGGGCTGCTGTTTTCTCAGGCGGATACGCTCCTTCTCGCCATGGTCGCCCGGGTGCTGATCGGCATCGGAACCGCCTCGGTTTTGATGGCTACCTTTACGCTTTTCAGTCATTGGTACAGCAAAAGTGAGTTCGGCCGGGTGTCCGGATTCATGGTCTCATTAGGGAACCTTGGGAATCTTGCGGCCACGGCTCCGCTCGCGTTGGCTGTCGGTATCTTCGGCTGGAGAAATGCTTTTCTGGCGGTCGGTGTTGTTCAGGCACTCGTCACAGTGCTGGTATTCGTCAAGGTACAGGATCGGCCGGCGGGGCGTCCTGTTCTGGATGAATCCGCCTCAACGCAAAAAATGGCAATGATGGCAGCCTGGAGGGAAATTTTCAGCACTCGTGATTTCTGGCTGCTGGGCATGATCTCCTTTTCCTGGTACGGCAACTATCTGGCACTGCAGGCTCTGTGGGGGGGGCCGTACCTTATGGACGTTCTGCACCTTTCCCGGAAGGCTGCAGGAAGTATGCTGATGTTCACCTCCTTCGGATTCATTGTCGGCAGTTCGTGCATCGATACCGTGGCCCGTAAAATTTTAAAGTCTTACAAAAAGACTCTGCTGGCGGGGCAACTGGTACTGCTGCTGTTTATGACGTCATTTACGGGATGGGTTGAAGCGGTACCGCAGTCGTTGCTGCCGGGTGTGTTTTTTCTTATTGGACTGGCTGTTTCCAGCGGCGTCATGATTTATCCGATTATCCGCTCAATGTTCCCGGTGGGCATCGTCGGTACGGCGCTGACGTCACTGAATTTTTATGTTCTGATGGGGGCTGCGGTGACGCAGCAAATCATGGGGGTTATCGTGGGGTCTTATGGTGGTTCGGCAGGGCGTATCTCTGCAGAGGGCCTGCATACAGCGTTCATGTTTCCAATAACCGCTCTGGTGCTTTCCATTCTCCTCTATTCCCGTTCTCGGGAGTATGGCCAGCTCGGTTGATCCTGTTACTTCTACTCCAGTTCTTCTCCCACCTCTTCCATTTCCCGTGTAATCTCTCTCAGGGCAGCATCTTTGCGCCTGAAAAATGTTACCAGCCAGTAACAGATGAAGTAGGATGCCACTGCTGCAATAAATCCGAGAATCGAACTTCCCAGCAGTATTGATTTTGCGTAGGGTTGGAGCTGCTGCCACTCAAGGGCTTTTAACACCAGTACTTTGTGCGGTTTGCCAAGGAGGAACCGTCCGAGGTTGTAGCTGGCCACCAGAACCGGTACAATTGTCAGCGGGGTGTTTACCCAGGCGCCGGTGATGCAGGTGACTTTGTTGAGGCGAAAGATGAAGGCCAGTGCAATGGCCAGGGGTGTGTGCAAGCCGAAAAAAGGGGTAAAACTGACGAAAACACCAACGGCAAATCCTGCGGAGATGTGACCCGGATGAGCATCCAGCGAAAGGATTTTTTTGAATTGCAGTTTGAGCTTTGTAAGAGAAATCAACGGCTGCCTCGCTTGGCGGCCACTTTACGATTTTGACCGTTGTTTTGTCAATTTAATAGACTTCACGATTATGTTCGTCTCTGATATAAGACGGGTACGTCTGGTGGAGCCGACGATGAATGTTTAATTGAAACTACGTACGAAAGGAATTCACGGCATGAACAAAGCTACTATAGGTGTTATCGGCGGCAGTGGGCTATATGACATGGAGGATCTGGAGCAGGTTGAGCGGATCAGGGTTGAGACGCCGTTCGGTGAGCCGTCCGACGAGTATGTCACCGGCATATTGAACGGGGTGAAAATGGTATTTCTTCCCCGTCATGGGCGTGGGCACCGTCTGCTCCCGTCTGAAGTCAACTACCGCGCCAATATCTACGGTATGAAGACGCTTGGAGTGGAGCAGATTATCTCCGTATCAGCTGTGGGAAGTCTGAAAGATGCGATCGCACCGGGACATATCGTTATTCCGGACCAGTTTTACGATCGGACCAAAGGCGTTCGCAAAGATACCTTTTTCGGCGACGGGATTGTTGCCCATGCCGGATTTGCCGACCCGGTCTGCCCCTGTCTCTCTGACACGCTCTACAGTGCCGCCCAGAAGGCCGGTGCCACAACGCATAAGGGGGGAACATATATCTGTATGGAAGGCCCGGCGTTTTCAACCCGTGCGGAATCTTTTTCCTACCTGGCACTCGGCGCATCAGTCATCGGTATGACCAACCTGACTGAAGCAAAGCTTGCCCGGGAGGCGGAGATCTGCTACGGCATCATAGCCCTTTCCACCGATTATGATTGTTGGCACGATTCCCATGATGATGTGACCGTTGAGGCGATTATCCAGATTATTCACCAGAACGTGGCTATGGCTAAAAACATTATCCGCCATGCGGTGGCTGAAATCGGCAGCGAGCGCAGCTGCTCCTGCACTCACTCCATGCAGTTCGCCGTCATAACCGATCGGTCCGTCATCTCTGAAGAAGTTAAACAGAGATTGGCACCGATTATCGGGAAGTACCTGTAGTTGCGGATAAACTCATTTCTGAAAAAAAGGCTGGCACCGGGTGGTGTCAGCCTTTTTTTCAGGGTACGGGTGGAAAACTATATCTGGCTGGCATACAACGCCTGGTCAATGTCGGCGATGATGTCGCCGGCGTCTTCGATTCCTACCGACAGACGGATTAAATCCGGAGTAACACCACCGGATTTCTGCTGATCTTCTGATAATTGACGATGGGTGGTGCTGGCCGGGTGCAGTACGCAGCTGCGGGCATCCCCTACATGTACGACAAGCGCTACCAGGCGGGTTGCCTCCATGAATTTACGCCCCGCCTCGGTCCCTCCCTTGATACCGAAGGTCAGTACACCGCTGCATCCCTTTGGAAGGTACTTGAGCGCACGGTCGTGGGTGGGGTGGCTGGCCAGTCCGGGATAACAGGTCCAGTTGACCAGAGGATGGGATTCAAGGAAACGTGCCACTGCCAGAGCATTATCGCTGTGGCGCTGCATGCGCAGGTGCAGCGTTTCCAGGCCCAGATTGAATAGGAACGAATTGAGCGGGGCGGGTGTTGTGCCCAGATCCCGCATCAATTGGACGCGGGCCTTGATGATATAGGCCATCGGGCCGAAGGTTTTTACGTACTCCAAGCCATGATAGCTGATGTCCGGTTCCACCATCTCAGGAAAACGGCCACAGGTCCAGTCGAATGTCCCGCCGTCTACAATCACACCGCCGACGCTGGTGGCGTGGCCGTCAATGTATTTGGTGGCCGAATGAATGACTATATGGGCACCATGTTCGAATGGCCGACAGAGGAACGGGGTGCCGAATGTATTATCAATCAGCAGCGGTGTCTGCATGTCATTGGCTATGTTCGCAAATTTCTCAAAATCGAGGATGTTCAGGCCGGGGTTGCCGATTGTTTCGGCAAACAGGCACCGAGTGGTCGGACGAAAGGCTTTTTTGATTTCTTCTGCAGACGCCTCGGGATCTACAAAGGTAACTTCAATACCCATTTTGGGCAGGGTGACGGCAAACAGGTTGTAGGTACCACCATAGAGCGTGCTGGCCGAGACAACATGCTGACCTGACTGGCAGATATTCAGAATGGCCAGCGTTGTGGCTGCCTGGCCGGATGACGTTGCCATGGCGCCGACGCCGCCTTCCATCTGGGCGATTTTTGTTTCGAAGCCGTCAGTTGTCGGGTTGGCCAGGCGGGTATAGAAAAACCCCGCCTCCTCCAGATCGAACAGCCTGGTGACATGTTCGGCACTGTCATACTTGAATGTGGTGCTCTGAATGATTGGCAGGATGCGGGGTTCGCCTGATTGAGGCTCATAGCCTCCCTGTACGGCGATGGTGTCGATTTTCCAGTTTGGATTCATGCATGCTCTCCTGTTAAGTTGTGTACGGTATTATGTGGTCCGGGTAAACCGGTAAAACTCTGCTGCATTATCAAAAAACACTGCCCGGGCAGATTCGCACCCCAACGTTTCCACCACCAGCAGAAAGTCATCAACCGTGTAGGGTCGCGGATTGCGTGTTGAGGGAAGGTCGGTGCCGAACATCAGTGCTTTTGGATTGGCTGCATGCAGTTGATTGAGAGCGGTCGACACATCAAAATCAACCCTGCCAAAACCCGTGGCCTTGACGCGCACGCCCCGCTCTGCCAGCTTTAATACGCTACCAAAACCGCCTCCCGCCAACCCCAGGTGGTCAATGCTGACTGCCGGAAGAGCTGCGAGTGTAGGAAAAAGCCCTTCCAGTTCCCGGGAATCAACGTACAACTCCACATGCCAGCCAGCAAGTTCATACACTCTCCGCGCAAGAGTATCAAGGTGGAGAATGTCCTCGGAACCACCCCGCTTGAGGTTAAAACGCACTGCACGTACTCCGCATCTGTCGAGATGGAGGATCTCATCGTCCGTGACCGATGCCGACACCTGGGTTACCCCGACAAAACCAGGCCCGAGGGTGTTCAGTGCATCCAGAAGATAGCTTTGGTCAAAGGCCTGGAAAGAACCGGAAACCACTGCTCCTCCTCGTAAATCATAACCGGAAATCAGGGACAGGTATTCACTGCAGGTAAAATCGTGAGGCAGGTAGCCGTTATTCCGGATGAGCGGAAAGCGGCGGTCAATAATATGGAAATGGCTGTCAAAGAGTGGAAAATCTGAGATGGCGCAGTTATTGTTTTGCACCACAGGAGCGCAGTCCGTAATCTGTTTTACCTGAGCGGAGTAGTTCAATCGAGTAGTGCGTCCCGGGATTCCAGTATGTGTATCAGGTCTGCCCCAGATGATCCGCCGGGCTGCGATGATATATGGGGAGTAGAGGTTGCAGTATAGTGCAGCAGTCGGCCCGCAGCTTCAGTCTGCAGTGGTTTACTGAAAAAGAAACCCTGCATTTCATCGCACCCGACATCCATCAGGGCGTTTGCCTGCTCTTTCGATTCAACCCCTTCTGCAAGCAGATGCAGTCCATAACCACGTGCAATGCCGATAATAGCCTGGATAATCGGTGAGGCACTCTGCTCATGGAGCAGATCCCGGACAAAGGACTGGTCAATTTTTATTGTGCTTACCGGGAACATGCGCAGGTAATTGAGTGATGAATAGCACGTGCCGAAGTCATCAATCGCTATGCGAATGCCGTGTTCTCGCAACGATCTCATTTTGCTGATAACGCTTGGAGTGTCGCGTAACAGGATGTTCTCGGTTATTTCGATTTCCAGGAAATCAGCCGGCAGATGATTGTTGGTCACATGCGGCAGGATACGTTCCACGATATCATCGCGTTCGAACTCTTGCGGTGACACATTCACAGACATACGTAGGTTATTGAATCCCCTGTCGCGCCATATTGAGAGCTGTTTACACGCCTTGCCCAGCGCCCAGTCGGTAATTGACCCGATCAAGCCGGTTTCTTCTGCCAATTCAATAAACGTGTGCGGATTCAGAAGGCCGTGAATCGGATGGTTCCAGCGAATAAGCGCTTCCATGCCGACAATTTCATTGCAGCTCATGCTGAATTGCGGCTGGTAATACAGCTCAAATTCATCTCTACGAACTGCCTGGCGCAGATCATTTTCAAGGCTGATGCGTTCACGGTTGGCGGCATTCATATCCGGAATAAAATACTTGTAGCCATTTTTGCCGCTTGCCTTGACCTTGTACATTGCGATGTCTGCATTTTTCAGTAGGGTATCGACACTTTCACCATCCCGTGGCAATACGGCAATACCGATACTGGCGGTAATGTGCAAGTCCTGGTCGGCAACGTTAAAAGGTGAACTGAGTTCGTTAAGAATCTTTTCTGCAATAATGGTTGCATCTTCGGGTTTCATCATGTCCGGCAGCAGTGCGGTGAATTCGTCACCACCCTTGCGTGCCAGAGTGTCGCCGGCACGCATGCAGAGACGCAGGCGGAATGCTACATTTTTCAATAGTTCGTCGCCCGCGGCATGGCCGTACGTGTCGTTGACAACCTTGAAACGGTCAAGGTCGATGAACATGACTCCAACCATACGGCCGCATCGTTTCGCATGGATGATTGACATTTCGAGGCGGTCTTTGAACAGCCTCTGGTTCGGGAGTGACGTCAACTGGTCGTGAAGTGCCTGATAGGCTATTGTCTCTTCGGCAATTTTTCGTTCAGTGATATTGTGGGCGACCCCGTACGTGCCAAGATAGAGCTTTTGCGACAGGAGGTCACCACCGGCGGTGTCATCATAAATTGCCGTGGCGCTCAACATCGAAACGATCAAATTGTTTTCAAAATGACAATAACCATTGTTCTTGCATTTGAGTCGTACTTCAAGATTGGCGGTGGCGCGGCCATCCCTGCGGCGTTCGGCGAATGCATACACGGCTTTTTCCACATCATCTTCATGCACGATTGCGCTGTACTGACTGCCGATGAGATCCTCGCGCGTATAGCCAAGCAGTGTTTCAAACCGGTCATTGATAAACGTGAAGCGGGCATTGTCATCGAGGGTATAGATGAGGTCGGGTGAGTTCTCAACAAGAAAGCGGTGCAGTTGTTCCGATTGCTCGAGACGAGCCGTCATCAGGGCATTGCAGCGCTCCAGATGTCGCCGGTAGAGTGCGTTGCGTACCTTGTACTGGATTTCCGGCAGCTCATTTGGTTTGCGGACAAACTCAACCGCGCCTTTGCGCAGGGCGGTAATGGCGGAGTCAATATTGTCATCGGCGCTGACAAAGATAACGCTGGTGTGAATCTTGTTCTCTACGACCCAATCCATGACTTCCAGGCCGGAGATATCCGGAAGGCCGATGTCCAGGAGGACCAGGTCAAAATTTTGTGTTTCAAGAGTTGTTATCGCGTCACAGCCGTTCTCACACTCGAAAACTTCAAGTTCACATCCATCCAGCAGATGTTTCAAGCTTGCCCGCAGGAGCGGTTCGTCATCAACGATCAGAACCCGCTGCGGGCGGCAGTGTTGATTTGATAATACATCGGCGTGTGAAATTACCAGCCTGTTCATTGTTCCTTCACCGTCGATTGTGGCAGTAAGACTGAAAAACAGGTTCCCTTCCCTACTGTGCTTCTGCAGCTGATGTGCCCGCCCATCTGTTCAACCAAACCGGCTACAATGGAAAGTCCGATTCCGGAATGTCCAATCCGTCTGTTCGGTTCGAGCGGCTTAAAGAGGCGTTGCATGACATCAGGCGGAACGCCATGCCCGGTATCCTCCATCCTGATTTCGATGTACGGCTGTCCTCCCTGATTGACGTAACCATGGGTGGAAATGGTGAAGCAACCTCCGGACTGCATCGCATCTGATGCATTGTTCCACAGGTTTACAAGAATTTGCTTGAGGTCGTCCCTATTGAACTGAACCGGGGTGAGGTGAGAATCCAACGTTTTTGTAACGGTAATGCCGCGGCTCGAAAAAAGCGATTTTCCATACAGTACCAGCATACTGTCAATCAGGTTGTTGATGTCCAGGCTTGCTGTGGAAACCGGGATATCCGGCAGGCGGGTCATCTGTCGCATAATACCGGTAACGCGATCAATCTCTTCCTTGAGGATATCCAGCTCTTGATGCAAGTTGTTAGTATCCGGCAGTTTGTTCCTGATGATGCTGAGATAGTTGTTGATGATACCGAGGGGGTTGCCCGCCTCATGGAAAACTTTGCGTACCTGTTGATCAAAGCGTTTTGTCAGGGCTGCTTCGGCGGACTGACCACGCTCCTGAATATCCCGCCACAGTTCGATCGTATTTGTGGCAACTCGTGAAAAGCTCATCATCCAGGGGAGATGAACGCGAAGTCGAAGATGGTGAGCCGAACTCATTCCGAAGGCAATGACGCCGATGTTTTTTGCATGAGTTGTCAGCGGCAGATACAGGACGCCTTCACTGCCGAGTGCCCGGGCAATCTGGGTATCAACCAGCGAAAGGGGGGCGACCATTTCTGCATCAAATGTGGAACGCGGTTGATTGGTCAGGGCGGCATCTGCAGCGAGAGTCAGTGAGGCGACAAGCGGAATTTCAAGCCTCTGCAGAATTTCAGGCTGCCCGGTAACCCGGGCACCGCTGAGCGCATTCGTCTCCGGTTGGACCAGAAAAAAAGCAAGCTGGCCGGGACCGAAAAGTATGAACGCTGATTCACGTATGCCCGAGAGTATTTCCGCTTCGCAGGACATCGATGCTAAACCATGCTGTAACGGCTGCATGAGTGCCATTTCGCGTACGGAATCCTTCAGAAGAGAATCATTCGGATCATAATCATTCTTTTTTGATTGTTGAGTACTCGGTACATGGGTCGTTAAATGCGGAAATGGTTTTGTCGTTGTTACCGTTGTGATGCCAAGCGCCTCTTCAAGAAGTGCCGTTCGTTTGGAACATTCCTCGTGGATAGCAACAGCGCTTGGCACATCGAGCCCCACAAAAGTTGTGACTGCAGTGAAGTCAGGGGGCGCTGTTTCAAGCGACGGGTCAATACTTTCTCTCTGATCGCAGAGTACATGGGAAGACCAGACGATTTGGCTGAGCGTATCAGCAGATGATATTTCACGGGCAGTTTTATGGTGAAACAGGATTGAATCCGCCATAAAGGAAGAAAGTTTCCATTTGTCAGCCAGCCAGGCACCGATTGCGGTATGGTTCGTTCCAAGCAGGATGTCCTCGGCATTCAGTAAATCTTCTTCACTACGGCATGATTCCAGAACCCTGCCGTAACTCTCTTCCATCCCTCCCAGAAAAAGCAACTGGCCGACGTCGTGGAGAAGTCCGGAAAGATAGGCCTCTTCGGGGTCAGGATAGCCCATGGTGGATGCACATTCGCGTGCAACTTCGGCAACCAGTAACGAATGGCTCCAAAAACCTGAAAGATCGTATTTCCGGTTATTCACCGCAGGAGAAAAAAAACTTTGTACGACCAGGCAGGATGCCAGGGTTCGTACGAGGCGAGTGCCGATGTTGACCAGGCACTGGGTGAGATTTTTTGAGGGGGCTCCTCGGTAGAGCGCGGGAGAATTCGCGACGGTGAGAATCCGGGCACTCAGTGCCGGATCCTGTCCCACAAGCGCAGCAAGCTCGTACATTGTCGTGTGATCTTCATCGGCAAGTTGCATAAACTGCAGTAATATCTGCGGTCTAGCCTGCAATTGCAACGATTCGATTGACTTGAGTACCACTACCGGAATTTGCAGCACATGACCCTCGCATGATGTGCCCTGGTGTTGCGCACATCAATCTCATTAATTGGCGGACGAGCAGTTTATTTATATACGGTATGCACGTAGTCAGCGACAATTATCATTAACATGGGGGAGTATCGTCAATCAAGTAAATATGTGAATGTTTCCGCTGATAAAATGATACCTTACCGTTGCTTTTGTCGAGATTCGGCAGGAATTTTGATTGTTTTAATAACAAAAAGCGATGTGTCTGCCGAACCGTCAGTGCACGCGCGGAGAAAAGTGATCTCTCCGTCTCTGCCGTTACAGGGACTGCCCTGTTGATTCAATATTGTGAGGTCATGGCAATCGTATTGTATTTTTGAACGCTTCCCGTTATGGTATCTCCACACATTGAGGGGAGGAAACATATGGTTTCATTTGATGAGGCGCGCAGGATTATCCTGGAGAGTGTACGGCCTGCCGGGACGGAACGGGTCCAGCTCCTCGATGCAGCGGGCCGGGTTCTGTCCGAGGATGTTGTCGCGCCCTGGGACATGCCGTTATGGGACAATTCCGCCATGGACGGCTATGCCGTGCGATCAGAGGATTGTACAAACACACCCTGCAGTTTGCGAGTAACCGGTTTTCTGCCTGCCGGTGCAAAAGCGGACGGGATTACGGTCGAACCAGGCTGCGCAATACGTATAATGACCGGAGCGCCGACTCCTTCCGGGTGCGATGCCGTTGTGCCGGTTGAAGAAACAGACAACGGTCTGCGGGAAGTCGCGCTGCTGGAACCGGTAAAGAAGGGGCAGCACATCCGTTTCCGCGCAGAGGATGTGACCTGCGGAACCGTTTTTATTCGCCGGGGAACACGCATTCGCCCACCGGAGGTTAACATGCTGGCCGGGTTCGGCATGGCTTTGGTACCGGTGTTTCGCCGACCGGTGGTGGCTATTCTTTCTACCGGTGACGAACTTGTCGAGTTGGGACGTACCCCGGAGGCGGGAGAAATTATCAACAGTAATGCCCTCTCAATCGCCGCGGCTGTTCAGGATGTCGGTGGCATCCCCCGTGTTATCGGTATCGCCCGGGACACGCGCGAAAGTCATCTGGAGAAGCTTGCCGAAGGGTTGAAGGCCGATGCCTTGATCACGTCAGCCGGGGTATCAGCAGGTGATTGTGATCTCGTGCGGGATGTTCTCAAAGAGCTGGGGGCGCAACAGCTGTTCTGGAAGGTCGGCATAAAGCCTGGCGGTCCGACCGCATTTGCACTGTATGGCACGACTCCTGTGTTTTCTCTTCCGGGCAACCCGGTTTCCACCATGATAACCTTCGAGGAATTCGTCCGTCCGGCCCTGTTCAGGATGCAGGGACTGCATCACGTGCTGCGGCCGTATTTTAACGCGGTGATGCGGGATGCCCAGAAGAAAAAACCGGGCAAGGTACAGATCGTGCGGGTGCGACTGGAGAAGGAGGGGGGACGCTGGTATGCCACATCCGCGGGTAACCAGCAGACTGCCATTCTCAGAACGATGGTCGATGCACAGGCCCTTGCCGTGCTTCCCGCGGAACGCACTGACGTTGCCGTAGGCGATGAAGTGCAGGTCCATTTTTACGGTAATTATATTGAACTGGAGTCACAATGAACGACTACCTTGGCGCCCATATGTCTATTTCGGGGGGGCTGCATCTGGCCATTGACCGTGCCGTTGCCGCCGGGTGCGGCGTGCTGCAGATTTTTACCCGCAACTCCAATCAATGGAAGGGAAAGCAGGTCAGCGACGCAGATGCGTCCCTCTTTAAATCAAAGTTTGCCGCATCCGGTCTGCGTGAGGTGATCTCGCACGATATTTACCTGATCAATCTTGCCGCTCCGCCGGGTGAAACCCGCGACAAAAGCCTGGCGGCCTTTCGTGATGAGCTGGAAACGTGTGCCCGGCTTGGTATTGAGAAAGTTGTCATGCACCCCGGTTCGCACCTGTCCGATCCGCCACAGGTCGGGCTGGCGCGGGTTATCGAGGCTTTTGATATTCTGTTCAGCGAGGTGCCGCAGTTTGAAGGAAAAGTGCTGATTGAAACGACGGCAGGGCAGGGGAGCAATCTGGGGAGGACGTTTGAAGAGTTGGGCGCAATTATCAGCGGTTCACGGTTCCCGGAAAAGTTCGGAGTCTGCTTTGATACCTGTCATACCTTTGCAGCCGGTTATGATACCGCAAGCGATGAGGGGTATCGTGACACCATGGCGCAGTTCGACCGCTTGATAGGCCTCGGACGCCTGCTCTGTTTTCACTTCAATGACTCGAAAAAAGGGCTCGGGTCACGGGTAGACCGGCATGAGCATATCGGCCAGGGGACGCTGGGCCTGGCCCCGTTCCGCTTCATCCTCAATGACCCCCGCTTTGCCACGATACCGAAAATACTGGAAACCCCCAAGGGCGATAACGACGAGATGGATGGCGTTAATCTGACGCTGCTGCGTGAGTTGGTAAAATAGCGCACCCGACTCCCGTTGCGCTTTCCGGGTCTTATTCCCCCTGAAATACGGGAGGTCGTTTGCCGACAAACGCGTTTATCCCTTCAGCGTAGTCGGCACTGTCATAGACGACTCTGCGCAGTCCCTGGACGCGCTCAAACGTGTGGGGGCTGAGCGGGTGGGCATTGGCAAGCAGACGTATCTGCTCTTTAATGACCCGTATGCTGAGTGGACTGTTTTTTGCGATGTTTCCCGCCAGATCATAGGTGAATTTCTCCAACTCATCCGCCGGGACCATGTGGTTTAGAATGCCCAGCTTTTCTGCCCGTTCGGCAGTGAGGGACTGGGCAGAAAAAAACATCTCCTTGGCGATATTTACTCCCATGATTCCCATGAAGTGAAGAATCCCTGACGCATTGTACGGTACCCCTATCTTGGCAGGGGTCATTGTTATGGACGCGGTCGGACATCCGATTAATATGTCGCATGACAGAACAAGGTCGCATGCTCCGCCCCAGACACCTCCTTCGATCATGGCAATTACCGGCAGCGGTGATGCCTGAATGGAGCGAAGGACGGTTACCAGCGGGTCACTGAATGCCAGAGGGTCGCGACCTGCGACCGGGAGCTCATTCACGTCATGCCCCGATGACCAGACCTTTGCGCCTTCGTACGCCCTGAGAACAATAACACGCGCCTTTCCTTTCTCCAGTACTTCCAGTGCATGCAGTATCTCGTCCACCATTTTGTTGCTCAATACGTTGCGGCGCTCCGGGTTGTTCATGATGATTGTGCCGATATCGTCGTGAAGACGTGTAAGTACGAGTGCCATGCGTAACTCCCTGTTAAAAAGTCTCTGCGTTATGAGATCGCTTATTTGAAGCTAGCGTATTTCCTGAGGTTGTCAAACAGATATTCCAGACCGTTGACCTTTATCTCATAGACGGTCTGCAGCAATTCTCCGAGTCTACCCGATGGGAAACCCTTTCCGGCAAACCAGACTACATACGGTTCCGGCAGGTCTACCAGGCGTGTCCCCTTGTATTTACCGTAGGGCATGCGGGTTTCTGCCAATTCCACCAGTTTCCCGTGATCGAATGGTGCGCCCTCGTCACCTGCATCACCAGCGGGATTATATTCGCTATGTTTCGAACCGGTCACAGCAGTTTCCTCAGATACTGCCCGGTATACGAACGGGTCACCTTGGCAATCTGCTCCGGCGTGCCGACCGCAACGATCTCGCCTCCCCGGTCGCCCCCCTCCGGGCCCAGGTCGATGACCCAGTCGGCGGTCTTGATTACATCCAGATTATGCTCGATTATGACGATTGTATTGCCGGAGTCGACCAGCCGCTGGATAACTTCAAGCAGTTTGGCGATGTCGTGAAAATGGAGGCCGGTCGTCGGCTCGTCCAGTATGTAAATGGTCCGGCCCGTGGCGCGTTTGGAAAGCTCCTTGGCCAGTTTGACCCGCTGTGCTTCACCGCCGGAAAGGGTCGTTGCCGCCTGGCCCAGCGTGATATACCCGAGTCCAACCTCGTCCAGTGTCGTCAGCTTGTTCTTGATGCGCGGAATGGCACCCATGAACTCCAGTGCCTGGGACACGGTCATGTCGAGAATGTCGGCAATTGATTTCCCCTTGAAATGGACTTCCAGCGTTTCACGATTATAACGCGCCCCTTTACACACTTCACATTCGACATACACGTCCGGCAGAAAGTGCATTTCAATCTTGATGATACCGTCGCCGGAACAGGCTTCACAGCGCCCTCCCTTGACGTTGAACGAGTAGCGGCCCGGTTTGTAGCCGCGCAGCTTGGACTCGGGGAGATTGGAAAACAGGTCGCGAATATCGCTGAAGACGGCTGTGTAGGTGGCCGGATTGGAGCGGGGGGTGCGCCCGATCGGTGACTGGTCGATATTAATGACCTTGTCGAGATGTTCAAGTCCCTGTACCTCTCTCACTGCTCCGGCTTTTTCGCGGCTGCGGTAGAGGTGCTGTCCCAGTACCTTGTGCAGGGTGTCAATGACGAGTGTCGACTTCCCGGAACCTGACACACCGGTTACGCAGGTCATGACCCCCAGAGGGATGTCGACGCTTATATCTTTGAGGTTGTTCTCGGTAGCACCGACAATTTTCAGGAATTTATCAATTGACCGCCGCTTCTTCGGCACGGCAATGGACATTTCTCCCGAAATATAACGCCCGGTCAGCGAGGCAGGATTCGCCATGACTTCAGCGGGAGTTCCCTGGGCCACGACCTCGCCGCCATGCACCCCGGCTCCCGGCCCCATGTCGATCAGATGATCGGCCTCCAGAATCGTTTCCTCGTCATGTTCCACCACCAGCACCGTGTTGCCGATGTCCCGCAGCCGTTTGAGGGTGCCGAGCAGGCGGCCATTGTCCCGTTGGTGCAGACCGATGGACGGCTCATCGAGAATGTAGAGCACGCCGACCAGACTGGAGCCAATCTGGGTCGCAAGACGGATGCGCTGCCCTTCACCTCCCGAGAGGGTGCCGGACGTGCGGTCGAGCGACAGGTAGTCGAGCCCGACGTTAACGAGAAACGAAAGCCGCTCGCGGACTTCCTTGAGGATGCGTCGGGCAATTTCCTGCTCCTTGTCCGTCAGCGTCAGCGCTTCGAAGAAGTGGAGACAGTCGCGGATAGAAAACGCCGTGACGTCACGAATGGTGAGTCCCCCGACAAAGACATGCAGCGCCTCAGGGCGGAGACGGGCTCCCTGGCATGTCGGGCAGGGCATGATATTCATATACTTCTCCAGATCCTCACGGGCGCTGTCCGATTCGGTTTCACGCCAGCGCCGCTGAAGATTGTTCAGTACCCCCTCAAATTCCTTCTGATAGGTGTGGCGGCGCTCACCATCCTCCTCCCACCAGAACTCGATCTTCTCCCCGCCGGAACCGTTCAGGATCACGTCCCGGATATGTTCGGACAGCTCCTTGAACGGGGTGCGGATGTCAAACGAGTATGCTTTGGCAAGCGCATCGAGGATGAGGTGAAACCAGCCTGATAAGCGCTTCTCCCACGGCGCAATGGCCCCCTCCCGGAGGGAAAGCCCGGGATTGGGGATGACAAGATCGGCGTCAAAGTACATGCGGGTGCCGAGACCGGTACATTCCGGGCAGGCACCGTGCGGATTATTGAATGAAAAAAGCCGGGGAGTGACCTCCTGATAGGAGATCCCGCAGTCGACGCAGGCCAGTTTCTCCGAGAAAAGCATGACCGACGGATCGGGATTCTTTTTCGATGTACCTCCTGCCGGTTCATCCTGCCGTACGGGAACAACTTCAACTTTTACGACACCTTCGGCATGATGCAGGGAGGTCTCCAGTGAATCGGCCAGACGGCGCTGGACACCCTCCTTGACGACGATCCGGTCCACCACGATATCGATGTCGTGTTTTTTCTTTTTGTCCATCTCGATGTCATCGGCCAGTTCTCTCACTGTTCCATCAACCACGACACGGGTAAATCCCTCCTTGCGCAGCTGGTTAAGCTCCTTTTTGTACTCTCCCTTGCGTCCGCGAATCATCGGGGCGAGCAGCGTCAATTTTGTTCCTGACGGTAGAAGCATGATCTGGTCCACCATCTGGGACACGGTCTGGGAGGTTATCTCCTTGCCGCAGGAGGTGCAGTGCGGGCGCCCGACCCGTGCGAACAGCAGACGCAGATAATCGTAAATCTCGGTGACGGTGCCGACCGTGGATCTCGGATTTTTGCTGGTGGTTTTCTGCTCGATGGAGATGGCGGGGGACAGTCCTTCTATCGACTCTACATCCGGCTTTTCCATCTGCTCCAGAAACTGGCGGGCGTAGGAGGAGAGCGATTCGACGTAGCGCCGCTGCCCCTCGGCATAGATGGTATCGAATGCCAGCGTAGATTTCCCGGAGCCGGAAAGGCCGGTAATTACAACAAGTCGGTCGCGGGGAATTTCAACGTCAATGCACTTGAGATTGTGCTCGCAGGCGCCTTTTATGATGATTGTATCGTGTGCCATATATCTCTGTTTTCCTGGTGAAATTTATTTCTCTACTGAAGCCTGACCTCGTGAATTTCAGCCGAACCGCGCCACCAACTCACGTGCGACCGCGACAATGCCGATCCCCGTAGGACATGCCGCATCACAGCGACCGCAGAGGAAACAACTGATCTCACCCCATTTTTCCGGGTCCGCCGCAAGTTTGTGGTAGATGCGGCGCCGGGTGCGCTCCGCTTCACTTCCCAGCGGGTTGTGCCCGCCGGCCTCGCGCATGAAGCCATCAAGCTGGCAGGAGTCCCACATGCGGCTCCGCTCGACGCGGGTGGCGGAGCGCCAGTCCTGTACGCCGAAACAGGTGCAGGTGGGGCAGGCGAGGTTGCAGCCGGTGCAGGCAATGCAGCGGTCGCCGATTTCGGCCCAAAATGCATCAGGTACACGGTTGGCTCGTAGAAGTTCTGATGCTCTGCGGAGCACTGCTTCTCCCTCTTCCGGCGGCGGTGATGATGATAGCTGGCGGAACAGCTCCTCCGCTGCCGCAGTGGCTGAGTCAGGCAGCTCTGCAGCGATGTCACGTCCCGCATCACTGTAGTGAATAACGAGCCACGCGCTGTGGTCCCAGAATAATTCCAGATCGCAATTACCTCCGGCTGGAGGGATCAGGGAACCACCCGCCCCACAGAAACCCGAAAGACCGGCAATGATCGCCGTTTGGCGGGTTCTGAAATAGATGTCGTCCCGCCAGCCGTCGGCAAAAAAACGGTCGATAAAGCAGAGACAGTCCAGGTCGCGGGGGGTAAAGCCGAGGACAAAGAGCGGCCGGGGTGGAGATGGCGGCTCCAGTAGAACGCCGTCAGCGGCGGTGAAGATGGTTCCCTGGTGCGGGAAGAACGCGGCGGTCGGTTTTGCCAATACGGCACCGCCATGCAGGGCGGGCGGACCGTCACCAAAAGAACCGATGGCGCGGCTGGCGTCGGGGAGCAAAATCGGGAGACGGAGATCCCATGTTGTTGCAATAGTCGCAAAAAAAGCATCGAGCCGTTCGGGATTTAGAATCCTCATTGCAGTTTCTCCATCCGAACCGCGCAGACTTTGAATTCCGGAATATGGGACTCGGGGTCAAGAACACTGTTGGTGAGGGCGTTGGCCGCTCCTTCGGCAAAGTGAAAGGGCATGAAGATAACACCGGGGACAACCATGTCGGTCAGTCGCACCTCTGTTCGCAGCTGTCCACGCCGGCTGGAGATCTGCACCTGCTCATGATTACGCACTCCGAGACGGGCGGCGTCGTCCGGAT
>JAQTXD010000083.1 GCA_028688955.1 Desulfuromonadaceae bacterium | reverse complement strand
AGCCTGGAAACGGGGATGAATTCAGGGGACAGTATCCATTAAATCAAAACACGGCCAAAGAAACCCATGGGGGATTGAGACATACTCTCCCTTTGATTTACCCGGACTTGATGAAACGCAGTGATCACTTTTCAGGTACAGGGCACTCGCAAGAATCAACATCTTCATTCAAGCACTCTTTGCAGACCGCACTGCCGCGCCGCGCCGACTCTATTGCCGCAATGTCGATCTTTTTCATCTGCATCATCGCGTCGAAGGCCCGCTTGGCGGCATCAGGGTCGGTATCGGTTATCGCCTCCATCAGGGCGGTCGGGGTAATCTGCCACGACAGGCCCCATTTGTCCTTGCACCAGCCGCACTCACTCTCCACACCGCCGTTGCCGACAATGGCGTTCCAGTAACGATCCGTTTCGGCCTGGTCAACTGTTGCGACCTGAAACGAGAATGCCTCGTTGTGCGTGATCGCTGGCCCGCCATTAAGGCCGAGGCAGGGAATTCCCATCACGGTAAACTCCACCGTCAGCACATCCCCCTGCTTACCAGCCGGGTAATCCCCTGGTGCCAGGTGTACCGCGTCAACGGATGAATCGGGAAAGGTTGCTGCATAAAACCGTGCCGCCTCCTCGGCGTCGCGGTCGTACCAAAGGCATATGGTGTTCTTTGCTTGGGTTGTCATGTCACGTCTCCTTCATGATGCGCCGCTCGGAAAAAAGTGTCAGGAGTGAGCGGTCGGTGTACCGGGACTATTACGATATCCCGGTCATCTCTATTCTACTGCTCATTGACTGATTTAGATTACAAAATATTTCGATGCTGGTGCGGGGAGGATATTCAATGTATAAGCCGGCCAGGTAGTCGCCTTTTATCGTGGATGCCCACAACTACCACGCGGCAGACGGTGGGTTTCGGTTTCAGCGTAGTGTCATCGGTGAAGCGTGACCCGGTTGCCCCTGGCAGGGCTCCATGCCGGTATCAGCCTGTTATTTTGTCTTGAGGCTCTTGAGGTAAAGAACCAGTGACTTCATGTCGGCTGACCGGGAATCGAGCGTTACCCCCTTGAGTGGACCGGCAATACATTGATTAATGATGGTGACCAGTTCATCTTCATCATATGCGGCTACACTCGCGAGCTTGTTAAGGTTCGTATGGCAGGTTGCGCAGCTCTTACCGGATGTGCCGAGTTTTTCAGTGTTAAATAGCCGTTTCCCTATTTCAAGAGAGGGGGCTTCGGCACCTGTTACACTGCTGCACCAGACAATGCTTCCGCACATAACCAACCCAGCCAGCTTTTTCATGTTCTGTCTCCCTCTTGAATGATTCTTGCTGAAAGTCCAGACGACGTTACTGCCTCTCCGTAAATGAGGCCAGGGAGTACGTGCTCCCTGGCCTCTTGCGCAGCCACTGTCAACAGTGCGGATTTACTGTTTCAGATTGTCCTTGATGAACTGTGAGACGGCTTCGCGGGCCTTGGCCTGATCGAACACCGCATGCCCGTTTCCCGGCAGCAGCAGCTGGGTTGCCTTCGGGCGGTCGCCGAACTTGTCGGAACAGGACCCTTTGGTTGCATCAGTCTGCCAGTCATCTCTGTTCCATTCCACCGTCAGGATCGGGGTCTCCTTCGGGGCGAAGATCCCGTCAAAATTGGGATTCTTTGCATTCGTGCAGCGCCATCCGGTAATGATGATCCCGCTGAATCCGGCCAATCTGGTTCGGGCTGCTGCAGTTCCACCCTCGCTGAACCCCATCAGGAAAATATTGTTCCTGTCTGCCCACGGGCTTTTCCTGACTTCTTCAAGTGCGTATTTGATCTCCTGCTGCCTCATACCGTGAGCCTTGGGAAACAGCCCGGATTTTTTTGCCTTGGTGTCACAGTTTGACTCACTCCTCCAGGCAAAGCTGTCCGGCTGCACCACGATATAGCCGAGCGAACTGAGGTAATCTCCCCAATCGGCGCTCTCGGAATTATAACCGGCGCAGCCATGCAGATATATGACGACCGGGGCCGCTTTGGCGACTTTCACCATGTCGGGGGTAACTGCCTTGCCACTCCCCGGAACGTAGACATGCGACTTGTCCCAGCTCAGAGAGACGCTTGCCTCGTTCCCGTCATCAGCATAGGCGGAGACAGCTCCCAGAACAAACATCAACAGGCCCAAAAGAAATGAACGCTTTGTAATAATGGTAGTTTTCATAAATCACCTCTCTAATATGATGACAAGGTTTATTGTGATTTAAGAATACTTATTTGCTACCAAATATGTCAAGAAGTCATGTTTGGAAAAACCAGGGGGCCCATCCATATTATGTACATTGAGATATCGCAACATTCAGCTCATTTCAAGCGCTGCGGCAATTCTCGTCTTGAGCTGCCCCAAATCCTGCTGGGAAAAGTCGGTGACAACCTTCAGGTAGTTGGTGCCGAGATCCTCCCGTACAAAGGACTCGACCTTGACGGCCTCAACATTGTAGGTGTGGCAGGACTGCAGCACGAGATCAATGATCAGATCCGGCCTGAGTGCTTCCACCTGCTGCTTCAGTACATCAAAGCGCCCTGTGTTCGGTGTCATACAGGCGCAGGGAATCTGCAAATATCGTTTGGCGATGGCAAGCAGCGGATCGCCGCTTCCCTCCTCAGTAGCGTTGGCATACGGCTTGAGGCCGGTGCAGGAATCCAGACCGACGATTGCCGCCCCCTCTTCATCAACAAGCTTAAGGACTTTGAGCACATCGCCGCCGACCGGGCATCCGGTGATCAGTACCCGTTTGGCACCCTCTGATGACGTGAACAGCTTCTGATCCCGGCGCGCTGTCAGGGTGGCAATGATCCCCTCCAGCTGTCCGATCGCCTCCGGTCCGTGGGCTGACATGGCATAGGTGGCGACAGCGTACATCTCCTGCCAGGTGATGACGGCAGGTGTGCAGGCGCCGAAGGCGAAGATCCGTTCCACCAGACGGTTTTTCCGGTTGCACTCCCTGATGCTCGCTTCCAGGGCGACATCGCTGATGGTGGTGGCAAAGGTCTCTTCAAGGAACATCTTGAAACCGTTAACAGAGTGGCGCCAGTAGGCAACCGCCCCTTCGTTGACCGGGCACTGGGGGAGGTCCATGACATAGAGAGGCCGATGTTTCTGGATCAGTTCAAACATCTTTTTCTTGCCGTCGCAGGTGGTTTCACCGACAACGGCATCGGTCAGCTCAAAGAACGGGCAGGTTTTCAGTTCGATAAAGCCGAAGCTGGACTTGATCAACGGGCAGAGGTTGACCGGGAGGGTCTCCTCCGCCTTGGCAATCGGCGCATTGGAGAAGGCGCAGAGGACTGCCGGCACACCGCCCATGGCCCAGACTACTTCAACCGGTGCATAGGAGCAGTACGCCCCGACCACCTTTGCGCCGGCTTCCCGTTTACTGACAACCTGCGCCAGGGCGCGTTTAAGGGGGAATTCCTGAAAATCATCATTGAATAACGGGGTCATATGCTCTCCTGTCGGGTTGAATGCATGGCGTGAATGGCCGCTCCGTAAGCGCCATAGAAATCCGGATGTTCCGGGACGGTTACCTGTCTGTTCAGTGCTTCGGCCAGCAGCTGCACCAAAGCGCGGTTCTTTGCGCCGCCGCCGACAAAGAGGATCTCACGTGTGTCAGAGCGCATGACCCGTGACAACAGGGAGACCAGCTTGGTCAGCAGCGCTTCATGGATGGCACGGGCGATATCTGCCAGGGCAATTCCGGAGGTCAGCAGCGAGATAACCTCCGATTCGGCAAACACGGTACAGGTGCTGTTGATCTCTATCGACTTTTCCCCCCTGAGTGCCTCCATTACAAGTTCCTCTAGGCTGAGGCCCAATGATCCGGCCATCATTTCGAAGAACTTCCCGGTGCCGGCGGAACATTTGTCGTTCATCTCGAATTTTCGCAGCTGGCCGCTGCTGCGGTTTATCGACAGCGCCTTGGTATCCTGGCCGCCAAGATCGATGACCGTTTCGATGGCCGGGTGGAAATGATGGGCAGCTGTGGTGTACGCCTTGATTTCGGTGATAACATCGCCGCCCAAGACCTTCTGCGCCAGCTGTCTGCCATAACCGGTTGAGATAAGGTGATCCCAGATATACTGCTCTTTGATCAGGCTCAGCTGGGAGGAAAGATTGATGGATGTTTCGGCTTGAAAGTGCTCAAGTACCGTGCGGGTTTCACCATCGAAAAGCACGAATTCGATGCTTCGCGAACCAATATCTATGCCGGCAAGTTTAATAAATACTCCTGTTGTCAGTGGAATCCGGATTGGTGTGGTAAGTGCTGAGGTCCGGATTATTGACATGTCACAGCGGCAAGGTCAAATTGATATATTCGATACAATCGGCTTATGTAATCGCAATTGCCGATTTCCGCCATACACGGGGCCAACCGTTACATCAGGAGACGCCCGATCGACCTCTGGCTGCAACACACATTGACAACCCTGCATTTGCTCTGTAAAACGTCTACAATGATTCTGCAGGGGGCATGATACATTTGAAAGTGTTGCCGGACATGTTGAAAACAAAAGAAGCCATCATCGTCCGCCGAAGGTGAAACTAAAATTATGAAAAACCGTGAAGCAGCTCGCGCCAACCTGGAAAACCTCTACCGGATCTTTACCGTACCGGAATCGCCCGATTCGACCCTCGGTGCTATCGACCAGGCGATCGCCGCCGATGTCGCCGGCTTTCTGCAGACGCATATTGTCGCCATAGAACGAAGCCTTGACGAGATCGAAGTGCATTTCGCCTCTGCAACCATCCCGGAAGAGCCAACGTACGTCTCCGAATATACCGAATTCGTCAAAGCCCATCTCGTCGCTCAGTCAGTCCATACCGCCGCCCCCGGCTTTGTCGGCCACATGACCTCGGCGCTTCCCTATTTCATGCACCCCCTGGCCCGCCTTATGACCGCCCTCAACCAGAATCTGGTCAAGGTGGAGACCTCAAAGGCCTTTACGCCGATGGAACGGCAGGTCATCGCCATGCTCCACCATCTGGTCTACCGCTTTGATGACGACTTCTATCCCCCCTGGATCCACAACAGTATGCATGCCCTGGGAGCATTCTGCTCCGGCGGCACCATTGCCAACGTCACGGCGCTCTGGGTGGCGCGCAACCGCCTCTTCGCCCCGGATGGAGCGTTCGGCGGTATTGCCCAGGTGGGACTGGGAAGTGCGCTGCGGCATCGCGGTGTTGACGGCGTCGCAGTTCTTGTCTCCGAGCGGGGCCACTATTCCCTCGGCAAAGCCGCTGACCTCCTCGGCCTTGGTCGGGACAACCTGATAAAAGTACCGACCGACGCCAATAACCGCATCGACCTGAAGCTGCTGCGGGAGGAGTGCCGACGCCTGCAGGACCGGAACATTCTGCCGCTGGCGCTGGTCGGCCTTGCCGGTACCACAGAAACCGGCAACATTGATCCGTTGGAGGCACTGGCCGATTTTGCCCACGAGCTCGGTTGCCATTTTCACGTGGATGCTGCCTGGGGCGGGCCAACCCTCTTTTCCGACCGGAACCGCTCAATGCTCCGCGGCATCGAACGGGCGGATTCGGTAACTATCGATGCGCACAAGCAGCTCTATGTGCCGATGGGGGCGGGAATGGTCGTCTTCAGAGACCCCACCGCCCTCTCGGCGATCGAGCACCATGCCAATTATATCCTCCGACATGGATCCAAGGATCTGGGCAGTCATACTCTGGAAGGGTCACGGCCGGGAATGGCAATGCTGGTGCATGCCGGCCTGTCGATTATCGGCCGCAAAGGGTACGAACTGCTTATCGACATGGGGATCGAGCGGTCGCGGACCTTTGCCGATATGATCCGGCAACATCCCGATTTTGAACTGACCAGCGAGCCGGAGCTGAATATTCTCACCTACCGCTACTGCCCAAAAGCCGTGCAGCAGGTATTAGCCACAGCAACGGCAGATCAGCGCAGCGGCATCAATGAACTGCTTGACCAGGTCTGCCAACTGCTGCAGAAATATCAGCGGGAAGCAGGGAAAACCTTTGTCTCCCGGACCCGTCTGCGCGTGGCCCGGTATGGCATGGAACTCACCGTTTTGCGCGTCGTGCTGGCCAATCCTTTGACGACTGATGAGATTCTGGTGGCGGTTCTGGCGGAACAGTGCGAGATTGTGCGGCTGCCGGAGATCCAGGTTTTGCTGCAGCAGGTTGCGGAACGTTGTACACTGGCGGAGACACAGGAACGTTAAGTAGTATCACCATGGATCCCCTCAAGAACGTTATTGACTGCCTCGCCATGTTAGAAAGTTTCCATCCGGAAACGTAACAGTCTGGATTTGTTCACATATATTGCATAAAGTGGTTCAGTTTTTTCACGATCCATGCTACTCTACCAGCCATAACTAACTGTAACTGTTGTAAATTATGGTTTTAGGAGTGCTCCGGATGCGACAAAAACTGACACGACAGATGAGCATTTTCTCCGTTACGATGCGCCATGATATTGGCAAGGAACTGGCCGCGTTTTCCGAGATACTCGATGCTACTCCGAAGATGCTTGATCTCGTCTATGCAGACCTGACGCGAGTGGCCCGCAAAGATACCGGTCGTGCAGGAATGACCGCTGAACAAGTGCTGCGTTGTGTTGCCCTGAAACAGTACCGCAACCTTTCCTATGAGGAGCTTGCGTTTCATCTTGAAGATTCAAAATCCTTTCGAGCCTTTGCCCGTTTGGAGATGGGGCAGTATCCGTCGTCATCATCTCTTCAGGAAAACATCAAGCCGCTTTCCGAAGAGACCTGGGAGGCAATCCATGTATGCCTCATGCAGTACGCACTTGAATCCGGTATTGAAAACGGTCACAAGGTACGGATTGACTCAACAGTTGTCGAGAGCAACATCCACGATTCTTCCGATTCCACCCTGCTGTGGGATGGCATCAGAGTCATCACCCGTTGGCTTGAGGAAGGTCATACTCTTGCTCCGCGTCCTGACTATCGCTTCTGCGATCATTGCCGCGTTGTAAAGAAGCGGCTGATGGTGGTTCTCAACGCCAAGAAAGAAGAAGATCGGATTTCGGCCTATAGTGACATGACGCACTACGCCGGCAAGGTTGTTGGTTATGCCAAGGAAGCAATCCCGGTTCTGCAGGCGTACCAGGCAAACTGCCTTGGTGACATGATGACTGCAATGAATCTTGCCGCCCAGTTAAAGCGGGCGGTCGGCCTGCTGGAAAAGGTCATAAGTCAGACCGAGCGGCGGGTATTCCATAACGAGAAGGTTCCGGTAGCAGACAAGGTGGTCTCCTTTTTCGAAGACCACACCGACATCATCGTCAAGAAAAGGCGTGACACTCAATTCGGTCACAAGATATTCCTGACCGGCGGCAAGTCCAACCTGATTCTTGACTGCCTGATTGCCAAAGGTAATCCAGCTGATTCGGATCGGTATATCCCGATGTTGGAGCGGTACAAGAAAACCTTTCATAAACTGCCACGCCAGGTTAGTGCAGATGGCGGATTTGCATCAAAGGATAACCTGAAAGATGCAAAAGAGCTGGGAGTAAAGGACGCTGCCTTTGCCAAAAAGCGCGGGTTGTCAGTGATCGACATGGCCAAGAGTTCCTGGGTTTACAAGAAGCTGCGAAACTTCCGTGCCGGGATTGAAGCCAACATCTCCACGCTCAAGCGCGCCTTTGGTCTTGATCGTTGTACCTGGAAAGGTTGGGAAGGATTCAAACAATACGTCTGGAGTTCGATCTTTGCCTACAACCTTCAGGTAATTGCCAGGATCAAGCTGGAAGCGGCCTAAACAGCCAACAGCAGCATCGAAAAACTAATTTACCGGGTTGAAGTGCGTCATAAAAATGAGAAAGAGCAGTTAAAGCGCGTTATAGAGTAGCCCAATCGATTCAAAACCAACGCTACTTACAGTGACAGGATAACCAGTGCGTCTCAAACTGGGGTTTCCGGATGGACACTAGAAAAATTACCCGATGCGTTTACTTTGAAATACCGAGCTGACCTGTCCAGAGTTGGTACTCATGCAATCTAAAATCAATAACACAACGGTACATCTGGCTCTTCTCGTCATACTATCCGTGGCGATCTACGCCAACAGCTTATCGGTACCCTTTCTGTTTGATGACTTTGTCAGTATCGTGAATAATCCGGCAATCTCGGATTATAGCGCCCTGCTGGATACGGAGATGCTTGATGATTTTCAGATTGTTACTGATTTGAAAAACAACATCAAGACCAGAACATTCAGCTTTCTGACCTTTGCTGTAAACCGACAGGTTGGGGGGTTAAATCCGGTTGGCTACCACCTGGTGAACGTTTTTTTTCACGCTGTAAACGCTTGTTTAGTCTATCTGTTGGTATCGTATCTGCTCACGCTTGCCTTCAGAAAAAGCGAAATGACGATAGAGCCGCCCAACTGCAAATTGCTGGCACTCATCGTCTCCCTTTTGTTTGTCGTCCACCCCATACAGACCAGTGCCGTTACCTACATCACCCAACGGTTCACCACACTTGCAACCCTGCTCTATCTGTCGGCGCTCATCATGTACATCAAGGGTCGCTGCTCTGATTCAAACAAAAAAGCGGTCCTGTTTTTTGTGACGAGTTTTTTTCTTACAGCCCTTGCAATGGATACCAAGGAAATCGCTTTTACCATTCCATTTGTCATGACTATTACCGAGCTTGTTTTTTTCAGCGGGAGGACGGCAAGGCGACTGCTGACATTGGCGCCGTTTTACCTTACCTTGCTCATAATACCACTGACCCTCTGGTCCATGCTTCCTGAAAATACAGAGTTCAGCAAGGGTGTTATTGAAACAACGAATATGATGAACCTTGATAAAATTCCCCGGGCATCATATCTGTTTACCCAGTTCAGAGTCATCGTTACATACATGAGGCTTCTGATATTTCCGGTGAATCAAAATTTTGATTATAATTATCCGGTTTTTCATTCGTTTACCGAGCCACCGGTACTTATTTCTTTTATTTTCCTTGTGATACTTCTTTCTGTCGGATTTTATTTCCTGGTACGTGCTTCAAACTCTGCCGATCCGAATAATGTGAATTTTAGAATGGGCGGCTTTGGGCTTATCTGGTTTTTTGTTACGTTATCAATGACATCAAGTGTAATACCCATTAATGATGTCATTAATGAATACCGTCTCTATCTGCCTTCCGTCGGATTTATTATTTTTGTTATCAGTACAGTTTCCATTCTCTTGTGTTCTGTCGCGGATACATTAAAGCCGACGCTCATCAAAGTCTGCGTAATATCCAGTGTCACTGTCGTGTGCATATTTGCGTTGTCGACAGTTACTCGAAACCGTGTTTATCAGGACCGGCTGGTTTTATGGCAGGATGTGGCTCAAAAGAGTCCGGGGAAACTGAGACCAGCATACAATCTTGCGGAAATGTATATGTCACGTAACATGCCTGATTCTGCAATTGAAACGCTCGAAAATCTGATTCGCCTGAACCCGACACTTGGGAAGCCCCATTGTTTCCTGGGTTTGGCATTCCTGCGGCTTAACCGATTTGATGCAGCTCTTGCAGAATACAAAAAAGCTCAAGCGGTCAGAAATGATAAGGCCGAGGTACACATCGGACTTGCAGAAGCGTATCTCGGTTTGGGAAAGACTGCACTTGCAGTCGACTCTCTGAATACCGCTGGTCGGCTTGAACCAAACAACCCCAAAGTGCGCCAACTGTTTAACCTCATCAGCGCGAGATAGCCGCATGTCTTTTTGAGTGAATTACTGAGCAGGCGGCATGTTCCCTTTTTTGCCCAGATGGAAACTATACGGTGAAGATGAGATCAAGACGGTCACGGATCATTCTGTTGAGCGGTTCACAATGCTGCAAGCCGGACCCCGGGCCGCCATGGCCGCCGCCGGTGCGCTACGTCCCTGCGCGGTGCCACCCCATGCGGACAAAGAGCCCTCCGTATGGGGAAATGATCTGTATGGTATGCGTTCCGGTGTTTCCTGATTTACATAAAAAGAGGCCAAGGGATGTGTACCCCTTGGCCTCTCTCTGTCTATTACGGACCAGTTACCTACAGTTTTACATCCAGTTCGTTCTGGATAATCTGCTCACGATCCTGTTTTTTTCTGATCAGAACCAGTTCGGAATTACGCTTCCGCATAACGGCTGGCGGCTTGCGGTGCGAGTTGTAGTTTTCCGGCGACATACTCTCGGAATAGGCTCCCGTGCCGCCGATGACGACATAATCTCCAATTTCGGGCTCGGCAATCAGTACCGGCACAATGTTGCCGTCACCGTCAAGGCGTACCGAATCGCCACTTTCGCAGCAGCGCCCCACAATCCCGAACGACTTTAATGCGGCTGTCGGCTTGCTGTCATACTCGCTGGAGAGCAGCGTACCGTCCTGGCGCACAATGGTAATGGGATGCTCGGAACCGTACAGCAGCGGACGGGTCAGCAGTTCCATGCCGCCGTCAACGATCAGGAAGTTCAGCTCATTAGTCAGTTTTTTGTCAATTATGCGGGTAATAATATGGCCCGAGTTAGCCACTACATACGTTCCCGGCTCGATCTCCATCTGCAGTTCGCGTCCGGTTGCCGCTTTGAATTCCTCAATGCGCTGCTTAGCATAGGCACCCAATGACGCTATATCGGCCTGTGTTTCCCCCGGCATCCGCGCAACTTTGAGACCACCGCCGAAGCTGACTGTTGTGGCATCCGGGAAATAGGCCTTCACAAAGCCGAGTTCCCGGTCAATGTTCTCACGCCATTTTTCCGGGGCACCCCCGGAGCCGATGTGGACATGAACCTGGGTAAAACGAAGTCCCTGTTTGTCGGCGAGGGCTTTTACCGCGGGGACATCGTTCAGGTGTACGCCGAAGCAGGAATATTCGCTGCCGGTGTCGCGGGTCTGGCTTTCACCGCCACCGGCGGCTCCCGGATGGACCCTCATGGATAGGTCAAGATTGATGCTTCTGGCAAAGTCGGCAATCAGCTGAAACTGTGTCATGGAGCAGACATTGTACTTCAGACCCGCACGGATCATCTCCTCCAGTTCAGTGCGCTCCTCACCGGACGGAACCTCCTGGGTGGTCAGCATCATTCGGGAATAGGGAATCCCGGCGGCAAAAGCACGGGCAGCCTCATTAATTGACGAACAGTCCAGATCCAGCCCTTTATTGGTAACAACCCGCAGGACGGTACGATCCGAGTTTGCCTTCATGGCAAAGCGCACATGCAGGCCATACGCATTCGGCATGTTCAGCAACTGTTCACAGCTGTTTTCTATGTATTCCTGATCATGCAGATATACCGGTGTTCCCCATTGCTCGGCTATTTTCGGAATAAGCGTTGCATCCAGTTTTGTCGGACCAAAGTGTTTCATTGTCATTCTTTAAACCTCACAGATGTGATATGAGCCTGCATTCCCCGATCCCTTCAGTCAATTATACTTTATCCTGTTTACCGGTCAGGGAATCGTGAAGAGGGTTGTACATCCTGTGTAGCATTTTCGACCTGCGCGGCGCAACATCTCTCTGCATATATGTTGCATTTTCGACACGAGTATTCACGGCACCATCGCGACTATTGAGTTGACTTCGTTACGCGTGCAATCTATAAAACATCAGTCTATTTCAACACGGGTGAGGTAATGGTTGGATACTTTATCTGAACATCTGCCTCACGCGCGTGGATGCTGTTCAGAGTGGTGCCACGAGTAATTAGAGTAACAAAAAGGAGATATGTCATGGCTATTCGCAATAAAGTAGGATTTGCCTGGAACCTGATCAGCCTTGTGGGGATGATCCTGGCAGTCACGGCAGCCGGCCTGATCATCGTGTTTACCGCCTTCGAGATGATCAGTGAGACGGAACATGCCTATCTGGGGTTGATGACATATTTCCTCTTTCCGGGCATGATGATCTTCGGGCTGCTGCTGGTTCCGATCGGGGCATGGCGGGTGCGCAACGAGCGGCGCAAGGCCACTATCCAGGGGATGGTATCCCTGGAAGAGGCCATACCGAATTTCCCGATCCTCAATCTTAACGATCCCAACAAACGTAATATGTTCATATTTTTTGTTGTTGCAACAGTTATTTTCGTAATCGTCATGGCCATTGCCTCCATCAAGGGATTCGAGTTCACTGAGTCCACGACCTTCTGTGGAGAACTCTGTCACCCGGTTATGACTCCCGAATATACGGCATGGCAAAATTCCCCCCATGCCAAGGTACGGTGCGTGGAGTGTCATGTCGGCCCCGGCGCGACCTGGTACGTCAAGGCAAAAATCTCCGGTATGAAACAGCTGTACGGAGTGCTGTTCCACACATACCCGGAGACGATCGAGACCCCGATTGACAATCTGCGTCCGGCGCGGGAGACCTGTGAGCACTGCCACTGGCCGGACAAGTTCTCCGTTGCCCGTCAGAAAATATTCTACCATTACGCACCAAACGAGGATAACACCCCGCGCAAGACCGATATGTTGATCCATATCGGCGGTAATCCCATGGCGGCGACCTCCAACGGTATCCATTGGCACATCGGTTCGGATGTGAGTTATATCACCCGTGACAAGAAGCGCATTGATATCCCCTATATTGCCGTCAAGGACAAGAACGGCAAGCTGACGGAATATATGGATATTGAGAAACCGCTTACCAAGGACGAGATTGCCAAGGGGAAGCGGCGACAGATGGACTGCACCGACTGCCATAACCGGCCGACCCACATTTACCACTCCCCCAGTGAGGGGATTGATCTGAACTTCGTATCCAACCGCATTGACCGCAAACTGCCCTATCTCAAGAAGGTAGCGGTGGAGGTGCTGAACCGCCCCTACAAGACCAAGGAGGAGGGCTTTGCCGCGATCAGCCGGGATATACCGGCCTACTACGCAGAGAATTACCCGCAGGTTGCGCAGGCGAAAGCAGAAGCCATAAAGACAGCCGTGGTCCAGGTGCGGGATATCTATGAGAAAAATTTCTTCCCGGCTATGAAGGTCAACTGGAGCACCTACCCGAACAATATCGGTCATTTTTACACGCCGGGCTGCTTCCGCTGCCATGATGACAAGCACCGGTCGGCGGAAGGGAGAGTAATCTCAAAGAGCTGCGAACTCTGCCACGAAATCCTTGGCCAGATCCAGGAAAACATCCCGGCCGGAACCGTGGTGAACCAGTTTGTCCATCCCGTGGATATCGGCGACGATCTCTTTGGAACCAACTGCAGCGACTGCCATTCGGCCGGCGGCCATGACATCCCGGGCGAGGGGAATCCCCCGGTGCTTAAATCGGCGCCGCGTCCCGCCACGCGCGCAGCGGTACCTGTTTCACAGAAGCAACAGGAGGCTGCACGGGCTATGGTGAAAAGCGCAGTCGCATATCTGAAGGCCAACGGCAAGGCCAAGACCCTGACCGAAATCAGTGATACCAAGGGGCAGTTTGTCAAAGGTGAGCAGTATCTTTTTGTAATCGATCTGCAGGGGCGGATGCTTGCCCATGGTGTAAACCCGACCCTGGTCGGGAAGGGCTATTACGACTTCAAGGATCCGGACGGGAAGTATTTCTTTCGGGATTTTATTTCGGTAGCACGCAAGGGAAGTGGGTGGGTTGACTATAAATGGATCAATCCCGTAACCATGAAGACCGAACCCAAGACCTCTTACGTGGAGTTGGTCGGAGATATCATTATTGGTTGCGGCATCTATCGCTAGCTGTATTTCCTGAGAAGTTCCGGATATTATAAAGGCGGCCGTTCGGCCGCCTTTTCTGTCTGGAAGAGTGAGCAAGAGTAATCAGCTACTATCTTCGATATGCAATATGAAACTCACAGCTACGAGCGGTGCTACTGCTGGACGAAATACTCAGCAGATTTGGGAAAGTATGGCAATACCCTGCTCAATGTCGCTGCCACTCATCCCGCCGAAGCCGAGCAGCACTGTTGCAGCTTTGGGTTGGCCGGTGACGTGGAAATCAGAAAACGGATACAGCCGAATACCTCTTTGTCTTGCTCGATCCAGGATCTCAACTTCGCTCTGCGTCGTATCGGACAACACCAGAACCACATGGAGTCCGGCGCCCTGGCCGATAACAACAGCCCGTTTGCCAAAATTGGTTTCAACTGACTGCAACAGGATGTCGTGTTTCCTTTTATAGATCATGCGCATCCGCCGGATATGCTGCTCCCAGTGTCCCAACTCCATAAATGTTGCCATGGTTCTCTGTTCCAACAGTGATACCGAAGGAAAATAAGCCCGGTAAAGCTGGCGGTAGGTTGCAAGTAATGAGTAGGGGAGCACCATGTAGCTCAAGCGGAGTGCCGGAGATAGTATTTTTGAGAAGGTTCCTGAATAGATTATGTTTCCGGTCGGGCGCAGCCCCTGTAATGAATGTATGGGCTTCCCATGGTAGCGGAGTTCGCTGTCATAGTCGTCTTCGATTATGAAGTTGCCACCCGATTCCGCCCATTCAATCAGTGCCAACCGGTTAGCAACCGGCATCACATACCCCAGGGGCAACTGGTGTGAGGGGGTGACGTAGGCGATAGTGCTATTTCCGGCCTTGAGCAGGTTCAGGTCAATCCCCTCCTGCCCGACAGGGACAGGAAAGATCGTATACGAATGGTTTTGGAAAACGGAACGTGGCAGGTGG
>JAQTXD010000082.1 GCA_028688955.1 Desulfuromonadaceae bacterium | reverse complement strand
TCAATTGGCCATGCGCACCAGTCCGACCAATATCGGCCTCTGGATGACGGCCGTGATGGCTGCCCATGATTCCGGCTACCTGACGGCAACTCAAGTAATCGAAAAGCTGTCCGCCACCGTGGCGACGCTCAACCGTCTGGAACTCTATAACGGGCATTTCCTCAACTGGTACGATATCCGGACCTGTGCCCCGCTGCTGCCGCGCTATGTGTCCACGGTGGACAGCGGCAACCTGCTGGGGGCATTGTGGGCACTGGAACAGGGAATCAGTGAACTGCTTCACGCCCCCCTCCTTGACCGCAATCAGTTTGACGGCCTGGCTGACACCGGTGAAATTCTCACGCAGGGGAGTGCCCAGCAGAAGAGTACCGATCTGAATCGCCATACGCTTGGCCATCTCCTGGCAGAGTGGCATGCACCACCGATCAATATCGTCGCCCGCCTCCGCCTGATGAAGCAGATGAGGGATTCTGTCGATGCTGTTGTCACTGCAGCTGGAGACGATCCCTGGGGCGATGAGCTTGCGCAGCAGGTTTCTGCCTGGAGCGAAAATGGCGATAGATACCTTTCCTGGATGGGAATTCTGGCAGAAAAAACCGCGGATGACCTCGCCCCCCTGGGGCCTGCTGTCATCCTGGCTATCCGTCAGGATCTCGTTCATGCACCATCCCTCTCCGACCTTGCCAACGGCCGGATCAACTCCATTGCGATTCTTCAGGCGATCCGGAACGAATCACCCCGGGACAGCCTGCACCTCAGACCGTGGCTCGACCGGGTAATCGAAGCATTCGCCACATCCCGCTGGCTGGCCGGGGAAACGCTGTCACAGGCGGAGCAATTGATCTCCAGTATTCGTGCACTGTCAGCTGGTATGAATATGAGATTCCTCTATCAGACTACGCGCAAACTCTTTTCCATCGGCTTCAATGTTTCCACCGATGTTCTGGATGGTTCCAGTTATGATCTCCTTGCCAGCGAAGCGCGCCTCGGCAGTTTTGTTGCCATCGCCCGTGGCGATGTCCCAATGGAGCACTGGTTCTCCCTTAGTCGTCCCTATGGCGCTGTCGGTCGACAGCGGGTTCTGCTCAGTTGGACCGGAACCATGTTTGAATATCTGATGCCGCTGCTGTTTCAGAATACCTATATCAATTCACTGCTGGACAAAGCGGCGCGGGAAGCGGTGGCGGTCCAGATTTCCTACGGTCGCACCCGCTGCGTACCGTGGGGTATTTCAGAGTCGGCCTATGGCGATCTTGATCTGGCAAAAACCTACCAGTATCAGGCTTTCGGGGTACCGGCACTCGGTTTGAAACGCGGCCTTGAAGATCAGCTGGTTGTTGCTCCCTATGCAACTCTGCTGGCGTTACCCGTCGGACCGGTCGAGTCCGTGCAAAATCTTAGACTGCTGGCCGGCATGGGTATGCTCGGCGAGTACGGCTTTTACGAAGCCATGGATTTCAGCAGGCAGACCCAGCGCATCGGCAAACGCGGGGTGATAGTCGAGGCATACATGGCCTATCACCAGGGGATGGCGTTTCTGGCATTAGTCAATTATCTCCATGACAACCCATTTCCGCGCCGTTTTCATAGCGATCCCCGGGTACGGGCGTTCGAAGCACTACTGCAGGAGCGCATCCCGACCCTGCCGCCACTGCAGTTGATCTCGACGCGCCAGAATCTGCCGACTCTCCATTGTGAAGACCAGGTTGCACCGTCAGTGGTCTCATTTTCCACTCCCCACACAGCCACGCCCCGAACTCTGCTGCTCAGCAACGGCCGCTATGGAGTGATGGTAACCAACAGCGGCGGCGGCTACAGCCAGTGGGGCGGACTCGAACTAACCCGCTGGCGGTCCGATCCAACCTGTGACAGCCACGGAATATTTTGTTATATCCACGAATCTGATCCGGATAAAGGGGGGGACCGCCTCTGGTCCAACACCTATCACCCGGTGGGTGGAACGGTTAAAGGATACACCGTTGATTTTGCTCTCGACCGGGCCGTATTTCATCGGGTAGATTCAGGTATTCACACGGAGACGGAGGTGGTTGTCTCTCCGGAAGATGATGTTGAGGTGCGCCGGATTACCCTTATAAATCGTTCCTCCCGCGGCCGTCACCTCAAGCTGACCAGCTGCATTGAATTATCCATGGCGCCTCACAACGCGGACCGCCAGCATCCTGCCTTCAACAAGCTGTTCATTCAGACAGAAGCGCTCCCTGAACAACGGGTGCTGCTCGCCTACCGCCGTCCGCGAAGCGATACCGAAGAACCACTGTTTGTAGCCCACCGTTTGACGCTTCATCACGGGGGCGATGACAGTTCACCTGAAGAACAGGGATGGCAGTTTGAAACTGACCGGGGACGCTTCATCGGTCGCGGCCGGACCCCTGCCAACCCCATGGGCGCCGTGCAGGATCTCAGCAACAGCGACGGCTTTGTCCTGGATCCGATGCTGGCGCTGCGACGGAGCCTCTTCCTGGAACCGGGCCAGCGTGCCCAGCTTTCCCTGGTACTCGCTGCCGGAGATTCACGGGAGAAGGTCCTGCTGCTGATGGATAAGTACAGTGCCCACCATGCTACAGAGCGTGCCTTGGATTTTGCCTGGGGTTCCGCCCAGCAGCAGTTACAACTGCTGCACATCCAGCCTGACGAAGCGCGGCGTTTTCAACAGGTGGCCGGACACCTGCTGTTTCCCAATCATCTGCTGCGCGCTCCCGCCGAGCGTATTGAAGACAACCGCAAAGGACAGTCAGGATTGTGGCCCTATGCAATTTCCGGTGATCTGCCGCTGATCCTCATCACAATCGGCGAGACCCGGGAGATCAGCCTGGTTCGCCAGATGCTCCAGGCCCACACCTATTGGCGCATGCATGGCCTGTCGACTGACCTGGTTATTCTCAATGAGGAGGCCGGCAGCTACGAGCACCCGCTTCAGGAACAGCTGCTGCGGCTGATTCAGGCCCATACGGTTTCTGCTGCAACCGATCGGGCCGGCGGAATTTACCTGAAAAACGCATCGCAACTCCCGGAGGAAGACCTCACCCTCCTCAAGGCGGTTGCCAGTGTCATGCTGGTGGCAGCACGCGGGTCTCTCCCCCAGCAGTTAGGGGTGCCACCAGATTCCCTGGAACTCCAGGAAAGACCCCTGGTGAAGCACCCATCCCGGGACCCCTCTACCCCGCTTCCGTTCATGGATCTTCACTATTTCAACAGTCTTGGCGGCTTCACTCCGGATGGGCGTGAATATGCAATATATCTCGGCCCTGACACCAACACCCCGGCACCGTGGGTGAATATCATCGCAAACCCGACCTTCGGGTTCATGGTGAGCGAAACCGGGGCAGGTTTTACCTGGTACGGCAACAGTCAGCGCAATCGTCTGACCGGCTGGTCAAACGACCCGCTGCTGGACCCGGTTTCAGAAGCACTCTACATCCGCGATGAGGAGAGTGGTGAGGTCTGGTCACCAACCGCAGCGCCGATCCGTGAGGAGAATGCCTATCGGGCACGGCACGGTGCAGGGTATTCGGTGTTCGAGCATAACAGTCACGGGATAGAGCAGGAACTTACCCTGTTTGTTCCCGTTGATGAAAGCGGCGGCACACCGATAAAATTGCAGCGTCTGCGGCTCACCAACGCCTCCCCGCGGGGGCGCAGGATCTCGGTAACCTATTATGTTGAACTGATCCTCGGTGAAAATAGTGAAACCTCCCGGATGCAGGTGGTTACCTCGTGGGATGACGAAGCACGAGCCATACGTGCCGTCAACCGTTACCACCCTGAGTACGGTGAGCGGGTAACGTTTGCTGCCTTAACCCCCGAGGCTGACACTTACAGTGGCGACCGAACCGCCTTTATCGGGCGCAACCGCTCATTGGCGGCCCCTGCTGCCATGACACTGTCCCTACTTTCATTGCGGACCGGAGCCGGCCTGGACCCCTGTGCGGCTCTCCGGGTGACCGTTGAATTGGCTCCCGGCGAGGTGCGGGAAATCACCTGCATGCTCGGCCAGGCGGGGTCCTCCGCAGAAGCCAGATCACTGGTTCTTCGCTACCGGGAGGATCGGGCAGTGGAAGAAGCGCTCTCTCAAACAGTCGCCTGGTGGGATACTCTTCTCGGGACGATTGAAGTGCATACACCGGAACTGGCTGCCGACCTGCTGATAAATCGCTGGCTTCAGTACCAGTCCATCAGCTGCCGCATCTGGGGCCGCTCCGCATGTTACCAATCCGGTGGTGCCTTTGGTTTTCGCGATCAACTCCAGGACGTCATGGCCTGCCTGTATGCAAAACCTGGGTTGGCCCGCGAGCAGATCCTGCTGGCCGCCAGCCGCCAGTTCACCGAGGGTGATGTCCAGCATTGGTGGCATCCTCCAGGTGGTGCCGGAATTCGTTCGCGGATATCCGACGATCTGCTCTGGCTCCCGTATGTGGTTGCTCACTACGTCCGCACGACTGGCGACATGGAAATACTCACGACAGAGGTACCGTTCCTGGAGGCACCTCCATTGGCGGCAGATCAGCACGAGCTGTTTTCCATACCGGGCGTGGCACTTGAGCGGGGCACACTCTTTGAACATTGCCGGCGCGCAACGGAACACGGCCTGACAACAGGGCCCCATGGCCTGCCGTTAATGGGGACCGGAGATTGGAATGACGGTCTGAATTTGGTAGGTGCCGGGGGAAAAGGGGAGAGCGTCTGGCTCGCCTGGTTCCTCTGTGAAGTGCTGCAGGGGATGGCAGAGTTGTCGACCCTGCAACTGCAGCCGGAGTTGAATCAGAGCTATCTCGACAACCGGTCTGCCCTGATCGATCGGGTCGAGCAGGCCGGGTGGGATGGAGAGTGGTATCTGCGGGGCACCTTTGATGATGGCTCCCCCCTTGGCTCTGCCGCTAATGCAGAGGCGCGGATCGACTCTTTGCCCCAGTCGTGGGCTTGGCTTTCCGGAGCAGCCGATCCAGCCCGGGCAGAGCAGGGACTTGAATCTGCCTGGCACCACCTTGTCTGCAAGGAGGAAGGTATCGTACTGCTCTTCGAGCCACCCTTCGACACGTCAGAACCATCACCCGGCTATATCAAGGGATACCCCCCCGGTGTACGGGAAAATGGCGGGCAGTATACCCATGCCGCCCTCTGGATGGCCATGGCGTTTGCCCGGAAAGGGGACGGAGATCGGGCCGTGCAGCTGCTGCGTATGCTGAATCCAATCGAGCACGCCCGAGATGCGGAAGCGGTCTGGCGCTATGGAGTTGAACCCTACGTGGTTACCGCTGATGTATACCGCCTCCCCGGCCGGGTTGGACGTGGCGGCTGGTCCTGGTATACCGGGTCAGCTGCATGGATGTACCGGGCATGGATTGAAGAGGTACTGGGATTGCGCCTGCGCAACGGTCTGCTGCACGTGAATCCGGTCATCCCCGCATCATGGCCCGGCTTCAACCTTACCTATCGGCACGGTGAAGCGCTCTACAGCATCACGGTGGAGAATCCGGACGGCTGCCAGCGCGGCGTCGTCTGGGTAGAGATGGATGGAAGGCGGGTGCCGGACGGTACGATTACATTGGAAAACAACCTGGTAAAGCATCAGGTTGTCGTGATGATGGGGAACTCAGGACCTGAACAAATGTTAAATCGGGTAGCCACATAGGTCCCCGGGAAGCAACAAAGGATTATACTCTGAGAGCACAGGTGCTCTGCAGCACAACATATTTTTTGTTTAAAGGATGGAATAATGGAACGGGTACGAATCGGCTGCAACTATGTAACTCGGCCACTGTGGAAAGTAATCATCGGTGTACCGTTGATCTACCTGCCGATACTGACTACCGTACCGTTTGTAATCGTCGGAGTCTTTTTTGTTAAGACTCACCTGCGCTATGTCGGCGGCATGGAGATAAAATCCTATTGGGATTTTGTCCCGTCCTGGGTGTCACATCGTTATGAAAACAAGGATCAGCCGATCATCAACATTCCCTGGTACCATCCGGCGCACTACCGGATATTCTGGATTCTCAACTGCAAGCATTACTGTCCGCTGAGTGTCGCACTTTTCAGCTATGCCACCTATCTGGTTAAAATAGTAGAAAACTGGTGGTGCCCGTTTGCCCATGAAAAAAAGCAGGACTACGCGGATGCCGCCATTGACGAGTCCTTTTGGCATGTGGATCCACAGGAGATGGCAAAGCTCGATCCGAACGACAGGGAAAACCTGATCTGGAATGAAAGGGCCGGGCAGGCATATCGAAAGTTACTTAAATAATCAGTGCTATTGGAGAAACCGTATGAAGTTTTTGACATGTATAACAGTGATCCTGCTGACTGTTTCGCCGGCATTAGCCGCCGGTCCGGGAGGTGTGCTCGGTTTCTGGAAAACTGCCGGAGGTGATTCGCTTTTGGAATTATCCCGCTGTGGCGATAAGATTTGCGGAAATATCGTCTGGCTGAAGGTGCCTAACTATATTGACCCTGTTGATGGACCGGTCGGAAGAACGAAAGTCGACAGAAAAAATCCCGATCCAGCGTTGCGGAAGCAACCGATTCTTGGTCTGCAGGTGATGAAAGGCTTTACCGCAGTGGGAAACAGACGCTGGACAAACGGAACCAGCTACAATCCGGAAACCGGTAAAAGCTATAAGAGTAAAATGTACCTGACAGCAACCGACCGGCTTGAACTGCGCGGTTTTATCGGAATTTCCCTTATTGGCCGCACACTGGTCATGACCCGTTAAGTCTGATCACTGCCCTTGGAAAGGTGATACACATGGACAAAAAAATATTCCTGAGCATGTTGGCCGCCATGGCTGTTGCTGGTGCTGTCTGGCTGTTTGCCCAACTGGCGGCACCAATCGCCAAGCCGCTGGCGTGGGCCCTTATCATCGGTATCGCCACCCTTCCACACCACAATCGACTGGCCAAAAGATTCCCCGACCATCCGGACCGTGCTGCCGGGCTCATGGTTCTGGCGATAACTGTCTGCTTCATACTGCCGGTTGCAGTGGTGGTGGTCATGGTTGCTGAAAGCGCCGCCGAATGGTACGCGGAGGGGGAACGGCTCGTACAGGTATTCTCGACAACCGGATCAGACACGCTCAAACATGTTCCCTATGCACAAGAGCTGCTGCGTCTCGTTGAACGCCTCAATATCGATCTTTACAGCCTCGGCACAAAACTGGCGAACGGCACCTCCGGATTTCTCTTTGAAATCACGACCAATACCGCGAAAAACCTTGGAGAACTCCTGTTCACACTTGCGGTGGCACTGTTCATGCTCTATTTCATCTACCGTGACGGTAACCGGATTCTGGCAGGTGCTATTGCCCGCTTTTCCACCAACCCGGACACTGCCCATCGCTATTTCGAAGAAATACGAGCTACGACAACAGCCGTAACCGTCGGCACAATTCTGACCTGCCTGGCCCAGGGGGCGACCGCCGGGCTCGGCTATTTTATTGCGGGAGTCCCCGCCCCGCTCCTCTGCGGGGTTCTGACCGCCGTGGCAGCACTTGTCCCGGTTGTCGGTACTGCCATCGTCTGGGTGCCGCTTGCACTTCTTGTCGCCATCAGCGGCACCTATCTCAAGGCAGGCCTGCTGGTGCTCTGGTGTGCTGTTTTCGTCGGCCTTGCCGATAACGCCATACGTCCGCTTGCTATTGGTGCCAAAAGTAACATTCCGACACTCGCAATTGTGCTCGGAGCAATCTGCGGAGTTATGGCACTGGGAATTCTCGGTCTGATCCTCGGACCGGTGATCTTTGCGATTCTCTTCACGGTGTGGCGGGATATAACGGAAACTGAATGACCAGAGACCTGATTATCCGCCACCCTGCCCTGTTGCCAACCCGTAAAACAGTAACCCCGAAGCGCCGAACATGATGATGGCTGCCGCTACCAGACCAACATTCGTGGCCAGTCCCAACCTGTTATCCCCCATGACTCTGCGGCTGTTGCCGATTACTATTAGCAGCACAACCAGGATCGGCGAGAGTACGCCTTGCAGCACATTTGCCCAGAACATGAGATGCACCGGATCAAGGCCGATCAGAGCCAGGAGCAGGCTGATCGCCAACCCCGCAGTCATGATCAGGTAGAACCCCTCATTCTGCCACGGCTTCTTCGAAAGTCCTGACGGCCAGCCGATGGTGCCGGCAACTCCGTACGACGCACTGGCGAGCAGCACCGGAATGGCAATAAGTCCGGCCCCGATCAACCCCAGAGCGAAAAGATACTTGGCAAAGGGGCCGACCAGCGGTTCAAGAGCACGTGCTGCATCCAGTGCGGTGTGAATCTGTCGGTGGTTGGTAAAAAGCGTTGCAGCCGTAGAAACGATAATGAAGTAGGCAATCAGGTTGCCGCTGATCACCCCTGCAGCAATATCAATAGCGGCAAGCCGGAACTTGCGTTTTGGTGAACCGGAGCGTTGTTCTTCTTTTTCTCCCTGTACCTGCCAGAAAATCGTATAGGGGGAAATGGTCGCTCCTAACAGGGCAACTGCCGTACTGATGCTGGCAAAACCGAGATCCACGTGCGGTACAAAGGTGTTGGTGAGCAGTGCGGACCAATCCGGCTTTGAAAAGAAGGCAGTGATTACGTAGGCTACGAAAACCATGCTCATTGCCAGGAAGATTTTTTTGATGGCGTCGAAGTTCTGATAGACTGTGATGTACCAGAGTGAAAGCGCAACCGGTGCGGTAAACCAGATCCAGCGCAGACCGGTTATTAATTCGAGACCGGTGCTGATGGCCACCAGATCAGCGGAGATCAGGGCACTGTTGGCAACAATCAGTAGCAGGGCAGCGGGAACGGCTACTTTTCTGCCATACTGGTCGCGCAGGACTTCTGCAAGGCCTTTCTGCTGAATGCGACCAATTTTGGCACAGGAGAATTGCACCGCCTGCAGTAACGGCGTAGAGATCAGCATCAGCCAGAGATGTCCATAGCCGTTCTGGGCACCATCCAAGGAATACGAGGCGACCGCCGAAGCATCATTGCCCGCCATTCCAGACATAAGCCCCGGACCAAGCAATTTGGAGATCTTCACCGGTTCCTCGTCACCTGTCGGCGCAGCATTTTTATCAGCAGCTTCCTCTTCACGTCTGCGCAATCCAACATCCGTCGGCACTGCTTTACCGGTAAAATCGAGAATATCATCCTGATATGGCGCTGCTGTCAGCATTTCGGGCGGGAGCGCCTCTGTTCCGGTCGGCGTCAGCGCTTCAACTTCCTCCTCGCTTGCCGAGATTATAACTTTACGTGTCGAGTCCGGCATACCATCGATATGAGTTTGAGTAATGGATTGGATCCGCTCGGCCGGAATTTCAAGATATTTTGTAAAGACAATACCCTTCTCGACAACCAGTGTTTCAACACGCCCTTCCCCATCGTAGAGAATATCAGTTACCTTCGCTTCGCCTATATCTTCCTGCCCGAAGTCTCCGCCATCGGCTTCTACGACCATCCCGACTTCAATTTCTTCGATCTCGTCACGCATGTCTTTATCATTGTGGTTACCCCACAGTGACTCGCTCATGTTACGTTCACAATGGTATCGTACAGAATGCCGCGGACTTCACCCCACACACGCTCAGTTCCGCTTTTAAGCTCTTCCCACTCGTCATCATTGGCCGACGATATTCCCTGCAGTTTTTTCGCTACTTCGTCCCGCTTGAGTCGTAACTCTGAAATCACATGAGAAGAGTCGTTCTCTGCCCCGTGCGGGGTCCCCAAAGCCGCGTCTCTGAGCTGATCAATCTGCACATCCCATGCAACAATCTGCGCAGACAGTCTTTCTATGTACTCTGTTCGGGTTTCCATGATGCCTGCCTCGCTAAATTATGTGTGAATGAATATGAGAACGTTACCAGAAGGTTGTACCTCTGGAGACATTCATCTGGTTTAGCGGCGGTCACCGTGATTTCCCCCGCGTCGATCGCCGCGATCACCATGATCTCTTTCATGGGAAGCCCCATACCCGTAGCCGTCGTCTTCTACCGCCAGGATACAACCTGACAGTGTTGAAATGGCCAAAAACGTACCTACTATTAGTACCGCACATGTTTTTCTCATATGACATCCCCTTTTTAAGAAGTGTTCCATCAAGTTAAGGTAGCGCAACTAGCATGCCAGAGCGATTCACATATCACTAACTGTAGCTAACATACTGATTATTAAATGAAAGATACTTTCTGAGTGCATGAAGTCCAAAAACAGCCGCCACCAATATCCGCCATATATGACAGCACTGTTACGAATGACGGGTGCTACTATTGTCCACCTCCTCCTATCCAGGCAATGATAGAAATTTTATCTATGTAAATAGGATAGTTACACCTTTTACTCATGCATTGCGGCGATGGCATGGTAGTTGCGAAATGCTATTCACAGCAGGACATGAGTACAGCCATGATTTCTGCTGCATTACCGTTACGATCCTAAAGGAGGATACTATGAAATCGAGTACGAAAGACCAGGCAGAAGGCGCGTTTCACAAAGTGAAGGGGACTGTCAAGGAGGTCGCCGGCATCATCAGCGAGAACCCGAACCTGGAAGCAGAGGGCAACAGAGAAAAAATTGACGGGAACGTCCAGGAAAAAATTGGCCAGATCAAAAAGGTTTTGGGCAATTAGCGGAGTCCGGCGGCTTACAGTCCGGAACCATCGAATGGCAACAGTGAACGCTTCACGGACAACATCGAAACAAGGGTTTCTTGACGACGCCCTGAAGGAGGACATCATGGGATTCATTATCGCAATATTGGTAGTAGTCATTTTAGTAATCGTAATTATGAAACTAACGTAGTCAGACAGGGAAACATGATCAGGAGTACTCAATGGATTTCATCATCGGAATTCTGGTTGTAATCGTTTTAGTATATGTAGTCATTTTTATAGCTCAGCGGGCATAGGCAGTGTACACAGCAATCAGGCAATGTCGTCGCCCATTCCGAGAGGGTGACGACGTACCCTGAGGTTGCCCGACGCGGTTCATCTGTTCAGAGGAACGTACAAAAATGCAGATTAAAATCCACAATCTTACGAAAGTGTATGATGAAAAAAGAGGGCTTCTCCCGGTCAATCTGGAAGTAGAAAAGGGGGAACTGGTTGCCATCATCGGCCATAACGGGGCGGGTAAGTCGACCTTTATGAAAATGCTGGCCAACTGGATCCTTCCTGACGACGGACAGGTTCTGGTGGATGGTATTGACTTGAAAAACAGGTTGGCTATGGTGCGAAAAATCGGCTTTGTACCGGAGGTCCCCAACCTGTTTGATTTCTTTTCCGTTGACTATAATCTCAGTGTATTTGCCCGGCTTTTTCAGGTGCCTGCTGCGCGAACTGAAGAAATTCTGGAGGAGTTTGCCCTGGTACCGTTTCGTAAAGACAGGATTCAGGTCCTCTCAAAAGGGTTACGCCAGCGGGTAAGCATAGGACGCGCACTGTTGGCGAATCCGCCGGTGCTGCTTTTCGATGAGCCGACATCCGGTCTCGACTTTGAGATGACAACAGAGATTTACCGGATGATACAGAATTTCCATAGGGCGGGAAAAACGATTCTCTTTACGTCCCACCGACCGGAAGAGCTGAAATCCCTGGCAACACGAATTATCATGCTGCACCGTGGATCAGTTGTCTTTGATGGTACACCGGAGCATTATTTCCAATCTGAAATTCATGAGACACTCTACCAATGATGCTACGAAATGTCCTGACATTGACGCTGAATGACCTGGCAATTGCTTTCAAAAACAAGACGATATTTTTGATTGTGTTCATTCCCCTGTTTGTTTTCTTCTCATTGAAATTAGTGGACATTTCCGCCACGGACGTCAAAAAAATCAATCTCGGACTTCTGAGCCAGGAAACATTATCCCCGATTATTCTGCACACAATCAAAACGGCACAGACGCTTTTCTCCGTTATTCCTGTTTCCAACGAAGCAGAGGGTAAACGCCTGTTGCAGGATAAAAAGCTCGACGGAATGCTGGTCCGCTCTAAAACGGATCAGGCCAGTGTGGTTCTGGTCGTATTAAAAAAAGAATCGCTGCAGACTCTGTCGATTGTGGAGAGTTTTGCTGCGTTACAAAAAGCGGTTGAAGGAAAGAGCGGCCAATGGATTGCTGATGTCATGCCGCTGCAGGAAGGGGGGATTCAGAAACAAACCTTACCCACCTGGATCCTTATGGTGGTGTTGCTGGTCGGTTTCATTATCATGCCTGCCCAGGTTGCCGAAGAAAAAGAAAAGAAACTGCTGCTGGCCTTGCTGCAGACCCCCATGCGCGAAATTGAGTGGCTGAGTGCCAAGTTACTGTCGGGCATGATTCTGATTGTGGCTGCAGTCCTGTCTCTCCATCTGCTCGGTAAATTCCAACCGGGCGATCTGCTGAGTTATGTTGCCTTTATCGTTGCCGGCAGTTTCTGTTTCAGCTCCTACGGAATTTTTCTGGGGTTTTTATGCCGCAACCAGGCCAGTGCACGCACCCTCGGGGTTATGTTCTATCTACCCCATTTACTGCCATCCGCATTATCTGATTTTTCCCAAAAGCTGACCGCTATTGCCCCGTTTTTGCCCTCCTACCAGCTCTATGAACCGATAAAAGCCATTCTTCTGTCAGACGGCAGAATAGCAAATCTGTCGTTGGAATTGCTCTATCTCCTGATTGTCGGCCTGGTAACCTTTTGCTTTTCATATTTCCTTATGAAAAAACGCTGGCTCATGTAACTCCGAAAACAAACCAATGATGACACTCATCAGACATTCCATACTTTTCGTACTATTTTTCTCCATCACTGGTTTTACGGCTGGATGTGCAACTCTGCCCAATGTTACCGAAGTGATTGATGCCGCACCAACCGGACAAAAGCCCCGCCCGATCGTTTCAACAAAAGGTCAACTATCTCCCCTGAAAAGTAAGTCCGTCGTCGATCGGCTGAAACGATCAGTAGGGCCGACAGACGTTTTGGAACGTCTGACCGCCGTTGTGGAATCAATCACCGAAAGTCCGCTGACAAAAGGGAACAAAGTAATTCTGCTTGCAGATGGAAAGGCTGCCTATGCCGCCATGTTTAAAGCTATCGCAGGGGCAAAGAATCATATTAATCTGGAAAGCTACATTATTGAAGATGATGCAACCGGTCGCTCCTTTGCTGATCTGTTATTGAAAAAACGGGGTGAAGGTGTACAGATAAATATCATGTACGACAGCATGGGCAGCAATAAAACTCCGACATCATTTTTCCAGCGACTTCGTGACGGCGGCATCAGGGTTATCGAGTTCAACCCGATCAATCCATTGAAAGCCCGTAAAAACTGGGAGTTGGTACAACGTGACCACCGCAAAATTCTGATAATCGACGGCACTCTTGCGATTATTGGAGGGATTAACATCAGCAAGGTGTATTCGAGCAACCCTCTCAAACGGAAAAAGAGCGCGACGACACCTATTCACTGGCGCGACACGGACATTCAGGTTGAAGGCCCGGCCGTGGCTGAATTCCAGAAGCTCTTTATCGACAGCTGGCAGAGACAAAAAGGAGCGGATCTTTTCGGTCCAAACTATTACCCGGTTCTGAAGGAACGTGGTACCGCCCTATTGCGGGTCGTCGGCAGCACCCCGGGGCAGGCCAACAGAATCCCGTTTATCGTGTATGTTTCGGCCATTTCCCTGGCGGAACATACAATCCACCTGACAAACTCCTACTTCATTCCTGATACCCAGATCGTAACTGCCCTGACTGATGCAGCCGGACGCGGTGTTGATGTCACGATCATTCTCCCCGGAGTCACCGACTCTTCGTTGGTGCTGCATGCACAACGCTATAACTACACAGCGTTGCTGAAGGCGGGAGTAAAGATATACGAGCACAATACCTCTCTGCTCCATGCAAAAACCGCCGTCATCGATTCCGTCTGGTCAACGGTCGGCTCCACCAATATGGATTTTCTGAGTTTGTTAAATAATGATGAGGTAAATGCTATTATACTGAACCGTGAATTTGCCGGAGAAATGGAGAAAATGTTTGCCGGTGACCTGGCAAACTCCACTCGAATTCGCCGTGACCAGTGGGAAAAACGGTCGATAGTGCCAAAGTTTAAGGAATGGTTTGTAAATTTATTTGTCCGGTGGCTGTAAGGAAATGACTCTGCCTATGCTCATGTTTTCTTATCCATATTCGCTTCATCGTCACCGACTCATCGACATCGTCCTTCTCTGCCTGGTCATCTGGCTTTCCCCTCCGGCACTTCTCCACGCCGCAGAACCGGTCGAGATCGTTGTTTCCGGGATTGAAGGCGATGCCTTGAAAAATGTACAGAGTGCGGTCGTTCTCCCCCCCGGTCTTGTTGAGGAAGGGGCGGTGGACCAGTTCTGGCTTGATCGTTTTGCACAGCAGGCAGAGGACAAGACCCGTAAGGCACTGGAGCCATTCGGCTATTACAATTCTCAGGTGGCGGTCACGGTCGAGCCGAATGGCGAACGCTATCGCCTGTTGGTCAGAGTAACTCCGGGAGAACCGGTACGCCTGACCGAAGTGGTCGTGACAGCCACCGGGCCCGGAAGCGGGGAAAAAAACGTTCAACATCTGCTGTCACAATTCCCGTTGAAAACGGGGGACGTACTGCTGCACTCGCGCTATGAATCGGCAAAAACAAACATCAAATCACGGGCAGTGGAACTCGGCTATCTGGCTGCAGAATTTTCA
>JAQTXD010000081.1:9728-14763 GCA_028688955.1 Desulfuromonadaceae bacterium | reverse complement strand
AAGCTATGACGGCGTTCTCAGGTATCCGTATTCAGTCAGTTCTGAAGAAGGCCGCCGAATATCCCTGCAGTATCAACGTTCCGGGAGGGAACTTGGCAATACGGAGGAACTCTCCGAATTGAGCGCTGCGTACCAGGAATTCCTGCGACTGCCGGTTGAATCGGTAAAACACCACGTTCTCTATCTGCGTCTCGCCGGTGCTGCTGCCGATAGTACTCAGAGTACAGCGCAGCGGTCATTTCAGATCGGCGGAATACCTTCTGAGCTGAACAACTATCCACTGAGGGGGTACCCTGAACGCTCCGTAACCGGCAGGTATATCGCTACTGCGACCCTTGAATATCGGGCACCGATTTTCTACCCGATGTACGGTTCCGGCACGGTTCCCGCCTTTATTGAAAAGCTGCATGGTGCACTCTTTATAGATGCAGGAGAGGTCTGGGATGAGCGAATACCGTTCCGGGGAAACAATGTGAAGGTTGGTGCAGGGATGGAAGCGCGTATGGATGTAACGCTCGGATACTGGATGAAGGTAACTCCTGCTATCGGTGTTGCCCACGGCTTCAGCCCGGGTGGGGAAAATCAGGTGTACCTGACCGTGTATGGAGATCTATGAATAGTGGACTTCAAAATTAGGTAAAAGCACACCATCACGTATATGTGTAAACAACTGCTCAGCCGCAATTCAGCTTGTCAATGCCTACCCGGTATGCTAGCTTTACAAAATTTTCAACGCTACAGACACACACATACTCTTGGGGGTTTACTTTGAATCAGTTTTACAAAAATCTTTCACTCTGGCTGGTTATCAGCCTGATGATGATCCTGCTTTTCAATATGTTCAACAAACCACGGCCGACTGCAGAAAAGCTTAACTTCAGTGACTTTATGACCCAGGTTGAAACGGGGAAAATAACTTCAGTCGTTATTCAGGGCAATGAGATATCCGGTAAATTTGACGGTAAGGACGGTAAAGAATTTCACACCTATAAACCCTATTCCGATGCAGATCTGACCAAAAAACTACTTGAGAAAAAAGTTACGATAAACGCCAAGCCGGAAGAAGAAAAATTCTCCTGGTTCTCTATTTTTATTTCCTGGTTTCCGTTGATTCTTCTCGTCGGCGTCTGGATTTTCTTTATGCGACAGATGCAGATGGGCGGGGGGAAGGCGATGTCGTTCGGTAAGAGCCGCGCTAAACTGCTGACCGAAGCGCAGGGCAAAATTACCTTCGAGGATGTTGCCGGTATTGAAGAAGCCAAAGAAGAGCTTGAAGAGATTATCGCCTTTCTGAAGGAACCGAAAAAGTTTACCGCACTCGGTGGAAAAATTCCTAAAGGTGTGCTGCTGGTGGGCCCTCCGGGAACCGGCAAGACTCTGCTGGCTCGTGCAGTTGCCGGTGAAGCGGGAGTTCCGTTCTTTTCAATATCCGGTTCCGACTTTGTTGAAATGTTTGTCGGTGTTGGTGCCAGTCGAGTGCGCGACCTGTTTCTGCAGGGGAAAAAGAGTGCACCATGCATTATTTTCATCGATGAGATTGATGCGGTCGGCCGCCACCGTGGTGCAGGTATGGGGGGCGGGCATGATGAGCGTGAACAGACGCTTAACCAGTTGCTGGTGGAGATGGACGGTTTTGAGTCAAATGAAGGAGTCATCCTGATTGCCGCCACCAACCGTCCTGACGTTCTTGACCCGGCTCTGCTCCGTCCCGGCCGGTTTGACCGTCAGGTTGTCGTTCCGCGCCCCGATGTTAAAGGGCGTGAGATGATTCTGAAAGTACACTCCAAAAAAGTGCCGCTTTCTGCTGATGTCGACATGGCGGTTATTGCCCGCGGGACTCCCGGCTTCTCGGGAGCTGACCTTGCGAACCTGGTGAATGAAGCGGCTCTTCTCGCCGCTCGTCTGAACAAAACTGTTGCTGAACCGAGTGATTTTGACAGCGCCAAGGATAAGGTGCTGATGGGTGTCGAGCGCCGCAGCATGGTAATTTCGGATGAAGAGAAAAAGAGTACCGCCTATCACGAGGCCGGACATACCATGGTTGCCAAGATGATTCCCGGAACGGACCCGATTCATAAGGTTTCCATTATTCCTCGCGGCAGGGCGCTGGGCGTCACCATGCAGCTCCCTATTGAGGACAAGCACAGCTATTCCCGCGAATCCCTGCTGGCACGCATTGCCGTGCTGATGGGGGGGAGAGCCGCAGAAGATCTGATTTTCAATACGTTTACAACCGGTGCCGGCAACGACATTGAACGTGCAACTGATATGGCACGTAAAATGGTATGTGAGTGGGGTATGAGTGACAAGATGGGGCCGCTTTCTTTCGGCAAGAAGGACGAATCGATTTTTCTTGGTCGTGAAATGGCGATGCATAAAAATTTCAGTGAAAAGACTGCCGAACATATTGACGATGAAATCAAGCGAATCGTTGATGAATCATACGATCGTGCCCGCAGCTTGTTGACGGATAACATCAAGATACTTCATGATTTATCTGCCTGCCTGATTGAGAAAGAAAACCTGACCGGTGAGCAGGTCGATGAAATTATCGCAACGGGAACGTTAAGCCCCGAGCCGATTCCACCGCAACAACCGGCTGAGCCGGCAACGCCTCATACTGATATCACCGCTTAATCATGGCTCACTTCGCGCCCCGAGCGCTTGTCGTGCCGACCCCTGACTGCGCCGCTCGCGAGTTGAGGAACATCGGAGTCGATAGTTACGGCATTGTTGAGATGATTCCAAAGATGCAGACGCACTGTATCAAACTGACGGGCCTTCAATGTCGACAGGCAAATATCCTTAAACAGGAGATGCTGTCTGTCGGAGGAGATGCTGCCGTTGCCAGAGGCACGGTAGCGTGCAGCATCGACAGTACCGACTGCATTCTGATCGGGACCTCCAAACAGCTCGTACGACTCAGCCTCAAGCTTAAAGTGCAACCGTTCGGGTTGTCTCAACTGGCGGAAGAGCTTGCCAGTCTGTTGACACGGATGGCTGTCGTGCCGGCTGTGTGGAAAACCTCTCGTCGTTCATTGGCGCTCCAGCACCCGTTGATTATGGGGATTCTCAACGTTACTCCTGACTCGTTTTTCGATGGCGGGAAATGCAGTGATACTGACCGGGCTGTCGAGAAAGCCCTGGAAATGGAGGCTGAGGGAGCAGATATCATAGACATTGGCGGAGAAAGTACCCGACCCGGAGCAGTTCCGGTTTCATGCGAGGATGAACTGGGACGTATCCTGCCGGTCATTGAACGGCTTGCCGGTACGTTGTCATGTGCCATTTCTGTTGATACCTGGAAAAGTACTGTTGCCGGAACGTCGCTCTCAGCCGGGGCTGAGATAGTCAATGATATCAGCGGCTTTACTTTTGATCCGCAGATGGCTGCCGTTGCCGCTGCCCACAGGGCCGGTGTCGTACTGATGCACACCCGCGGTACTCCGGATACCATGCAGCACAATGTAACCTATGATGATCTCATGGTGGAAGTTATCGCAGGTCTGCGTGTTTCACGTGCCTGCGCCAACGAAGCAGGCATTACGGATGAGTATATTGCCGTCGATCCCGGTATCGGCTTCGGCAAAAGTCCGGCTGGAAACGTCGAACTGATTCGACGGCTTGCGGAGCTCTCCGGCTTTGGCCTGCCGATACTGGTCGGGCCATCACGCAAGTCATTTATCGGTACCGTGCTGGGGCGTGACCGGACCAATGACCGTCTTTTCGGCACAGCTGCGGCGGTTGCACTTTCTGTGTCTCATGGTGCATCCATTCTGCGAGTGCATGATGTCCGGGCGATGCGTGATGTCGCTTATATGGCACACGCGATAACCACCTCTGAATTACGGTGAACGCCTGTTTCAACGAGGAAGTATGGCTCCAGTTTTCGACAGCTTCACCCCGCTCGATATCCTCGACAAAATCCTTGTCTTCGGCCTGGTGTATGCCTGTACGCTGATCCTCAGGAGGGAGGCGGCCTTTCGCCTCCTTGCCGTTCTTACCGCCCTCTATGGCGCAGAGTTAAGCTCAACATTCCTCGGTCTGCCTTCGACCGCCTCCTTTTTCCACCTTCTGCTTCTGTCTGCGCCGATTATCGTGTCGCTCATCTTTCAAAGTGATATCAAACGTGCTTTATACTCTTTCTGGAAGAGTCATAAGGCTGGTGACGGAGATGGTATTGACGTATCGACAACTGTTGACGAGCTGTCGAAAGGACTTCATGAACTGGCGGAACGCCGTATTGGAGCTCTTATTGTGATCATTCGGCAGATGTCGATAGATCATCTGGTTGAGATTGGTACCGAGATTGACGCCAAGGTGACCAGCGAACTGATTAATTCAATATTTTTACCCTACTCGCCGATCCATGATGGTGCCGTCATTATCCAGAGAGAGAAGATTACCTCAGCCGGCTGTATCCTGCCGCTGTCTCAGAATCCGGATATTTCAAAAAGCTTCGGGACCCGTCATAGGGCAGCACTGGGTATCTCAGAGCAGACGGATGTTCTTGTACTGGTTGTTTCTGAGGAGACGGGGAAAATTTCGATAGTTCATGAAGGCAAGATCACCTATGATGCCGATCCGGCTGAAATTCGCCGTCTTTCCCGTAAGGCGATTGAGGGGCGGCGTGCGCCGAGAGCGACCGCCCCGCCGGAACACTAATTTTATAGAGAGGTACGACAATGAAAAAACTTTTTGGAACTGATGGTGTGCGTGGTGTTGCAAATGTTCATCCTATGACGACCGAAATGGCAATGCAGCTCGGTCGAGCTGCTGCCTATATCTTTAAAGGTGGCGGTAAGCACCGTCATCGTATCGTCATCGGCAAAGACACCCGCCTCTCCGGGTATATGCTCGAATCCGCCCTCACCAGCGGACTCCTCAGCATCGGCATGGATGTACTTGAGGTCGGACCGATGCCGACCCCCGCGGTCGCGCACCTGATCAAATCCATGGGAGCCGCATGCGGTTTCATGATCACCGCGTCCCACAACCCCGCCCACGACAACGGTATCAAGATTTTCGGCGGCGA
>JAQTXD010000081.1:0-9718 GCA_028688955.1 Desulfuromonadaceae bacterium | reverse complement strand
GGCTGGAAAATGCCCTGGTAGCCGGCATCTGTTCAATGGGAGTTGACGTGCTGCAGGTCGGCCCACTACCGACCCCCGGAATTGCCAATATTACCTCTTCAATGCGTGCTGATGCCGGGGTTGTCATCTCTGCTTCGCACAATGCGTTTCAGGACAACGGTATTAAGTTCTTCTCCGCTGACGGATTCAAACTGCCGGATGAAGTGGAGCTTAAGATAGAGAAGCTTATTGAATCAAACAAGATCAATGCACTCCGGCCGACGGCGACGGAGGTGGGTAAGGCTTATCGTATAGAAGACGCTGCTGGACGCTATATTGTCTATCTCAAAAATACATTTCCCCATGAAATGAGCCTGTCAGGACTGAAAATTGTTCTGGACTGTGCCAACGGTGCGGCCTACAAGGTAGCTCCGGCTGTATTTGAAGAGCTGGGTGCTGAAGTAATCACCTACGGAGTCAAGCCGAACGGCACAAATATCAATGCCGGCTGCGGTTCAACATGCCCGGCTGTTATCAGTGAGGCGGTCAAGCTGCATCGTGCCGACATCGGTATCGCTCTTGACGGTGATGCCGACCGTGTAATTGTCTGCGATGAATTCGGCAATGAGGTAGACGGTGATCATATCATGGCCATCTGTGCCAGCGACATGCTGAAGCGCAAATTGCTCAGAAAGAAAACTCTCGTGGCGACCGTTATGAGCAACATGGGTCTTGATATTGCCCTGCGCAAATGCGGCGGTAAAATTATCAAGACTGATGTCGGTGATCGCTATGTTGTAGAGGCGATGCGCAAGGGCGGCTATAATCTTGGCGGCGAACAGTCCGGACACATGATCTTTCTGGATTACAATACGACCGGTGACGGTATTCTTTCAGCTCTGCAGCTGCTCGCAGTCATGCGTCGCGAGGGCAAGACACTTTCCGAACTTGCAGAAATCATGATTCCGCTGCCGCAGGTGCTCGTCAATACTCGTGTCCGGGAAAAAGTAGACATCTACTCAATTGCTGATATTGCTGCAAAAATCAAAGATGTTGAGGCAAAACTTGGTGAGGAGGGGCGTGTGCTGATCCGCTACTCCGGTACCGAACCGTTGATGCGGGTCATGATCGAGGGACAGGATAAATACGAGATCACAACGTGGGCCAATGAAATCTGTGACTTGGTAAAAAAACATATTGGAGAGAAGTAATATGGCGAAATTGGGACTTAACGTCGATCATATCGCTACTGTCCGGCAGGCGAGGGGGGGCGCTGAACCTGACCCGGTGACCGCTGCCGCTATTGGCGAAATGGCCGGTGCAGAAGGGATTACAATTCACCTGCGTGAGGATCGGCGACATATTCAGGATCGTGATCTGGAAATTCTGCGGCGTACCGTAAAGAGCAAGCTTAACCTCGAAATGGCTGCTACTCAGGAAATGGTGAGGATCGCACTGACCGTTAAACCGGAACAGGTAACGCTGGTGCCGGAAAAGCGGCAGGAGTTGACCACCGAGGGGGGACTTGATGTTATTGTCAATGCCAAACAGATTGCCGATACGGTAAAGCGACTGCAAGACGGCGGCATTGTTGTCAGTCTTTTTGTTGACCCGAACCAGGAACAGATTAAAGCTGCAAAAAAGAGTGGTACTGACTACATCGAGATCCATACCGGATCGTATGCAGAGGCGGTTACCTGGGATGAGGTGCAGCACGAACTTGAGAATATAGATACTGCAATCAAGCTGGCGCGCAAGGTGGGGATGGGTGTTAATGCCGGTCACGGACTCAATTATACCAATATCAAAGCGATTACCGCACTGGGTGGCATAGAGGAGTACAACATCGGCCATTCCATTATCGCCCGTGCCACCTTGGTCGGTCTCGACCGTGCTGTGCGCGATATGGTGGAGCTGCTTAAGTACGCATGATTTACGGGATCGGAACCGACATTGTTGAAATAGTCCGTTTTCAGCGCTTTTTAGATGCCGGAAACTCAGCTCTTCTGGATCGGCTTTTTACATTGAAAGAACAATCCCGCTGCAGCAGCAGAAAAGATGCGGCGTCCTGCCTTGCCGGTCGGTTCGCGGCCAAAGAGGCATTTCTTAAGGCGCTCGGAACCGGCCTGCGGGACGGTATCTCGTGGCTGGATATGGAAGTTGTAAATGACTCGTTGGGAAAGCCGGAATTACTGCTGTCTGGAAAAGCAGCGGAGCGGTATCAATGCAGCGGTATGACCCGTGTACATGTGTCGTTATCTCACGATGGTGGTAATGCCATAGCAATTGTTTTGTTGGAGTCTGCGTGAAAGTTGTTGCCGCACATACTATGCAGGAAATAGACGCACGTGCTATGCAAGTGTACGGAATTGCCGGACTACAGCTGATGGAAAATGCCGGTCGTACCTGCGCTGAAGAGATTATCGCCGCATTTGGAGCGCATGGCAGGTGCTTCGTACTGGCCGGCAAGGGGAACAACGGTGGTGACGGCTATGTAATTGCCCGCCTGCTGAATCTTCAGGGATGGCATGTTGCGGTCCTTGTCCTTGCTGAGCGTGAGCAGATAGGTGGAGACGCTGCAGTGAACCTGGACCGCCTTTCCGGACCATCCAAACATTTCTGTGTTGAAGCGGATCAGCTGTCAGCTCAGTTTGCGGATGAATTATCCCGGGCGGATGTAATTGTAGATGCACTTCTGGGAACCGGGTTGAACGGCGATGTCGGCGGAATTTACCTCGAAGCGATTGATATGATGAATATGTCGGGTCGGCCGGTTGTTGCGGTTGATATTCCTTCCGGTATTCACGGCACAACCGGGCGGGTACTGGGAAGCGCTGTCAGGGCCGATATGACGGTCACGTTTGCTGTTGCCAAGGCGGGGCATGTCCTCTATCCAGGGGCCGAACATACCGGACGACTGATAGTTACAGATATCGGAATACCGCCGCAGCTTACTGAATCAGCACCCGGCTATGAATTTGTGACCAGCAATGATATACGTCCGTTGCTGCATCGTCGTGATCGTCAGTCACATAAGGGGCGATTTGGGCATTGCCTGATAATTGCCGGATCTTCGGGTAAAACCGGAGCCGCTGCCCTCTCGACGAACAGCGCCGTAAGAGCAGGGTCCGGTCTGGTTACTCTGGCAGTTGCAGAAGCTGTTCACACGGTTCTTGAAATTAAGACAACGGAAGCGATGACCGTGGCACTGCCGGACTCCGGAAGCGGATATCTGACAAACAGTGCGCTCCCTGCACTGGAAAAGCTGATGATCGCCAAGGATGCCGTTGCTCTTGGCCCCGGTCTTGGTGTGCATACAGGAACCGGAGCCCTTGTGCGTAATCTCATAGAGATGGTGACGGTACCTCTGGTGATTGATGCGGATGGATTGAATGCATTGGCAGACGATATATCCGTTTTGCATCGTACAACATCACCGCAGATTGTTCTCACTCCCCATCCGGGAGAAATGTCCCGCCTGCTGGGAGTGTCAATTCCGGAAGTGGAAGCGAACCGCATATCTGTTTCGCAGGAATTTGCCCGCACTCACAACGTATATCTCATTCTTAAGGGGGCTCGAACCGTTATCGCTTCCCCCACCGGTGAAATATCCATCAACGGCAGCGGTAATCCCGGTATGGCTTCCGGTGGTATGGGTGATGTGCTGACCGGTATTGTTGTATCCCTCCTGGGGCAAGGGTATGCTGCGTGGGATGCGTGTCGTTTGGGTGTTTTTCTGCACGGTTTTGCTGCAGATATGGTCGCCGATGAAAAAGGAGAAATCGGCATAACCGCTTCAGACGTTCTCGAAAAGATTCCCTTCGCGTACAATACGTTGTAGAAGCACCACACGTTAGAACCTGACCCTGTTCAGTGAGCTACATATAAAAGGAGAAATACTATGCTGACCGTAGCTGACATTATGACTAAAGATGTTGTCTCAATAAAAGGTGCCACAACGGTTCGGGAAATGGCCGGAATTTTTAGTTCCCTGCGTATTGGAACACTTCCGATCGTCGATGACGCAGGCAACCTTACCGGCATCGTCACCGCATCCGATCTGGTTGAGCAGGATCGCCCCCTCCATATACCGACGGTTATCTCGCTGTTTGATTGGGTTATCCCGCTTGGAGGAGAAAGTTCGCTGCAGCGGGACCTGGATAAAATTTCCGCTCAAACGGCTTCTGAGCTGGCTTCTACCGATGTTGTCACTGTTATGCCTTCAGATTCGGTCAGTAGCGTCGCTGACATCATGAGCAGCAAAAAACTGCATGCTCTTCCTGTTATTGATGGCAAAAAACTTGTCGGCATGGTGTCGCGGATCGATATTATCCGCTCAATGAACAGGTAGTCTTGTGGCAGAACTGAAGATCACAACCACTTCGCCACAGGATACGGAAGAGCTGGGGGCCCGCATTGGTTCGCTGCTACCGTCCGGTTCATTTGTGGCATTGAGAGGAGATCTTGGTGGTGGGAAAACCTGTCTGGTCCGGGGAGTGGTTACTTCACTTGCCCCTCAAAGTGCACATTTGGTGGCGAGTCCGACCTACGCAATCATGAATTGTTACCCGGGCAGCACGCCGGTCTACCATTTTGATTTCTATCGATTGACAGGTGATGCCGATATAGCCGAGCTCGGGTTTGAAGAGTTCTTTTATGGGGATGGTGTGTGCATCGCCGAATGGTCTGAACGCTTGACCGAACTGTTACCGGCAGATGTCTTGACACTACAGTTTGAATATGCGGGTGACGATCAGAGGATGATTACAATTACCGGTGCCGGGCCAAAATCAGGCACTGTTCTTGAACAGCTTTCGGAGAAGGTTGCGCAATAAAAAAAACTTTGACCTGACAGAAGTTTATCTGCTATAGACAAAAAATATTTTGGTTCATCTTTGCAGCAATTTTCCAAAAAGGAGAGCACGTATGGCGCTCGTGGTACAGAAGTACGGTGGCACCTCGGTCGGTTCGCCAGACCGCATTAAAAACGTAGCAAAACGCATTATCAAGACATATGACGCTGGAAACGATGTAATTGTCGTTGTTTCTGCAATGTCGGGCGAAACTAATAAACTGGTTGCGCTTGCTAATGAAATGTGTGAAATCCCGGACGGACGTGAGTATGACGTACTCGTAGCGACCGGCGAGCAGGTTACAATCGGGCTGCTCTCCATGTATCTCAAGTCCCAGGGGTATAAGGCTAAGTCGTATCAGGGGTGGCAGGTTCCAATCGTCACGGACTCTACCGCTACCAAAGCCCGTATCGAAAGTATTGATGACACGAACATCCGTGCAGATCTTAAAGAAGGAACCATTATTGTTTTGGCCGGTTTTCAGGGAATAGATGCTGATGGAAACGTGACAACACTTGGTCGCGGTGGTTCCGATACGTCGGCAGTTGCCATTGCCGCAGCTCTTAAAGCAGATGTGTGCGAGATTTATACGGATGTTGACGGTGTGTACACCACTGATCCCAATATCTGCAGAGAAGCCCGCAAAATTGAAAAAATTTCATATGATGAAATGCTTGAACTGGCAAGTCTGGGTGCCAAAGTCCTTCAGATTCGTTCGGTTGAATTTGCAAAAAAATATAATGTGGACGTGCATGTTCGCTCTAGTCTTAATGAAAATACCGGTACGATGGTTACCAGGGAGGACAAAGATATGGAAGGAATTCTCGTTTCAGGGGTTGCATACGACAAAAATGAGGCAAAGATTGCGGTCAAGGGTGTACCTGATAGACCAGGCATTGCTGCCAAAATCCTTACACCGCTGTCGGATGCTGCTATTTCAGTCGACATGATCGTTCAGAATGTCAGTGATAACGGCACAACCGACTTTACCTTCACCGTTACAAAGGCGGACCTGAAACAGGCACTCCTGATCACGAATGAAGTAGCCAAAGCGATTCAGGCCAAGGAAGTTCTTTCTGACGAAAATATCAGTAAAATATCAATCGTCGGCCTTGGCATGCGCAGTCATGCCGGTGTAGCAACCCAAATGTTCAGTGCCCTTTCCCAGAATGGCATCAATATTCAGATGATCTCTACATCTGAAATCAAAATATCGGTTGTTATCGATGAAAAATATACCGAGCTGGCTGTGCGCGTCATGCATGAAAGCTTTGGTCTTGCAGGCTGATATTTAAGCCGGTATTTGTGAGTATAACGGGGAAAGGCACATGGTGTCTTTCCCCGTTTTTATGCATCGGAACCGGGTTCAGACTTACTGGAAGTGCGAGCGTCTTTTTTGCGGGAACGCAATTCGGCGAAAAAGGCGCTCAACAAGCCGGAACATTCATGTTCAAGAACGTAAGGAATACATTCAACGCTATGGTTAAGGCGCCGATCGTTGGAAAAATCGAAGAGTGATCCGGCTGCTCCTCCCTTGGGATCATAACAGCCGAAAACAATCGTAGGAATGCGGGACAGTATGATCGCTCCCATACACATAATACAGGGTTCGAGTGTCACATAGAGGACCGTATCAAGAAGCCGCCAGGAACCACGTTTCCGGGCGGCTTTTCTAATGGCAATAAGTTCGGCGTGTCCTGCCGGGTCATGAGTTGTTTCACGCAGGTTATGGCCCCGCGCGATGATTTTCTCTTTATGGACAATGACGCAGCCGATCGGCACCTCATCCTTGGACTGTGCCTTACGAGCTTCTACAATGGCGTGGCGCATCCACTGCTCATGGCTGCGGGGTTGAGAGAGGGGACCGTTTAAAATAGGCTCTGTTCCTTCTGTTGCAGGGATATGTAGCAAAACCGGTGTAGTATGACCCAATTCATTATGTTGACTATAGACGTTTCTTAAACATTCAGCTGATGTCACGTTGACGGGATAAAATTTGGATATCTTTTAACTTTGAAATTGGCGGAGAAATCTACCATAGCCCACGGCACCAGTTCAATCCGAAAGGTGTTGCATGGTATAGTAAGCACTATTGATACTGGTTTGATTTTGATGGTATGCCTCATTGAAGATGATACTGACCTGATCAATGGAGGAAATAAATGAGTGAATGCAGCCTGAGTGGTGATTGTATCTTCTTCAACGATAAAATGGCTCACAGACCTGCAACGGCCGAACTCCTGAAAGATAAATACTGCAAAGGTGATCATACCAGCTGTGTCCGCATGATGATCGTGAATACGAAGGGGAGGGCACATGTTCCTGCAGACCTTTTCCCGAATCAGTCAGTACGGGTTCAGGACATTACCAAAGGATCCTGAATGGTGATTGCTTTAATCGACTGCAGAAAGGAGCCTCCTGGTTTTGTAATCAAGACTAATACTATCTTATTGATTGACTTGATTTTGATTTCATTATAAAGTCGTGGCACACATCACAAAGAGAGGTTTACTTCCCCATGACTTTTATAAAGAACAACACATATCTGAAGACAATTGCATTATTTATTCCTGTTTGCGCCCTTGAGTTAACGTACGTTGGAAACACTGAATATCTCCCGGCAGCGTTTATTCTCTCGCTACTGTGGATTCATAAATCATTGAACAGAGCGGAAGAGCAGTCGTCGCCTGCTGTGTGCAGGGCCGATAACTCCGGCAGAAACATCTCTGTACACGGAGTACGCTGTTAGAGCTCTTACATCTTCAATCCTGCGTATGTAGTCCAACGTGCCCCAATTTTCCTCTAATGGTCAGTTTCCAACCGTAGGTCATAACGTTTGAATTTATTTCAAGCGTTATGACCGGTTATCATACTTCATGCCGCTGGAAAAATAAAAAATCGGGACAGCCGGGAAGTGCTCTGGCGGGAATTCCGGACACAAAAAAGTCGTCCTGTCTTTAGGAAGACAGGACGACTTCAGTAAAATCGTTGGTGGAGCTGAACAGGATCGAACTGTCGACCTCCTGACTGCCAGTCAGGCGCTCTCCCAGCTGAGCTACAGCCCCACGTTAGTACATAACAACTGCCGACAAAAGCAATAATAATCAGTCAGCAGCGGAGTTGGCGGCTCCGAAATCGTCCGAAGTAGATACATCAAACACGTGCTTACGTCAACAAAAATATTCTGTAAATCACTGCCTGTCGAGTTACGGCAACTGCAGAGGTGTCAGCAGGTTTATACAAATTTTTGTTTAACCTGCTACGGTAAGACTTTTTGTAACAACTTCATAGACATCTCTCGGCAGGTCTGCAACTGCCAGTATCCTCTGTAACTGCTTCTGCATCAGCGCACTCCGTCCCGCTTCAAAACGGTGCCAGGTTGTCAGTGGTGCCAACAGTCGGGCAGATACCTGTGGATTTACAGGGATCAGCTTCAACAGCTGATCGGCAAGAAAGCGATATCCCGCGCCACTTGGTTCGTGAAAGCGCACTTGATTGCGTTGACTGAACACACCCACCAGAGAGCGGAAGCGGTTTGGGTTGGTCAGTTCAAATGCCGGATGGTCCAGCAGCAGATAAAGTTCAGATAACGTCCCGGGCAGCAGTGAGGTGGCCTGCAGTGCAAACCACTTGTCGACCACAAGTCGATCAGCCTGCCAACGGCTATAGAAATCGCCAAGTGCCATCAGGCGTTCCGGACAATCACAGGAAGCAAGCGGTGCAAGTGCGCCGACCGCATCGGTCATATTATCTGTCCGGTAATACTGTTCCAGGCAGAGATCTATCTCACTCTGCCCGCCATTACTGGCCAGGTATGCCAGACAGAGATTCGCCAGACGTCGTTCGCCGGAGCGGCCATCGTCCGGAGTATAGGGCGTCTCGCTCAGATTCTGTACGCGAACATGAAGAAATTCGTCGTTGAATTGTAACGCAAGAGTACGCATGACGAACTGGCGCGCAGTGTGAATAGCTCCCGGGTCGATTACCGGTACAAGTTCTGCGAGATATTTTTCCGAGGGAAGAGTCAGGGTTTCTGCCAGAAACGCTTTGTCAGGATGGGAGCTTGATAATGTTGCTCGAAACGCGTCACTGAACAGGGGATCAAGGGATAACTCTGTGCCCTGCTGCACATCAGCCATTAAGCCAAGAATTACCTGTATTGCCATTCGTTGACCCGCTTCCCAGCGACAGAAAGGATCAGGTTCGTGTGCCATGAGTAATGCAAGCTGGTCGTGACGGTAGGGGTATTCCAGTTTAACCGGAGCCGAAAAACCGCGCAGCAACGCCGGGACCGGTTCTGCCTCCAGTCCGCTAAAGCAGAAGGACTCTTCCGGTGAACGAAGGTGAATGGTTCGCGACGTTTCAGTGTTTGATGATTCACCGATGAAAGTCAGCGGCAGTTCCTCACCGTCCGGTCCGAGCAGTCCGACGTTGAGCGGAATATGCAGTGCCTCCTTAACAGGCTGCCCTGGAGTTGCCGGGCAACTCTGGGCGATCTTCAAGGTAAAGGTTTTGTCATCAGCGTTATATGAACCATGGGCATCGAGCTGCGGTGTACCTGCCTGACTGTACCAGCGGGTAAACTGTTCGAGATTGATCTCGCCAGCTTCGGACATTGCCTGTACAAAGTCATCGACCGTGACCGCCTGACCGTCATAACGATCAAAATAGAGATCCATTCCTTGACGAAATTTTGTCGCGCCGAGCATCGTATGCTGCATTCTGACCAGTTCGGCTCCTTTGTTGTACACGGTTGCTGTGTAAAAATTATTGATTTCCATGTACGCGTCCGGTCGGACCGGGTGAGCCATCGGGCCGCCATCTTCGGCGAATTGAGATGTACGCAGATTGCGCACATCTTCAACCCGTTTTACCCCGCGGGACTG
>JAQTXD010000169.1 GCA_028688955.1 Desulfuromonadaceae bacterium | reverse complement strand
TTTTATGGGATTTTGTTGGTGGTTACGGCGACCGCTTGATGATCAGCAACGACAGGTAATCCGGAGAATGGGCGGCGATCTCGCTGAAATCGGTAAACACCTTCTGGCGCGGGCTGCCGACTCGCTCAACAAAGACGGTGCTCGTTTCCCTCCCGGCGGCGCTGAGAAGCTCCAGAATCGCTGGAAAAACCGGTTTGACCTTCAGGAGCACAACGGTTTCATAGGTTTCCAGCGCCGTTTTTATCTGCCCTATCCCGGCGGTGGCCGGGATGACAACCATCTTCTCATCCCCCTCGACCAGCGGTAGTGACGCTTCAGAAGCTGCAGCATTGATGCTCGATATGCCGGGAATTATTTCGATCGCAATCTGCGGCCACTGTTCGCGCAGGAGGCGCAGCAGGTAGATAAAGGTCGAATAAAAGAGCGGATCGCCGATCGTGATGAAGGCAACGGAGCGTCCCGCCTCCGCATGAGCAGCAATAAGTTCTGCCGCACCCTGCCAGGCCGGAATCAGGAGAGTCCGGTCGGAAGTCATCGGGAATTGGTGAACAATGATCTCCTGACGACCCTCGTCGATGAATTCCCGGATCGTCCCCAGCGCCACACTTGCCTCGGCCAGGTTTGAAACCGGAGCCAGGATCACATCGGCACTGCGCAGAATCCGCTCAGCCTTGCGGGTCAACAGCTCCGGATCGCCGGGGCCAACCCCGACCGCATACACGGTTGCCACTATTCGCCGCCCTTCGTCGCAGAAATTACATAAACCGGGTTCTGGGCCTCGAACATCTTGTATTCGGTCAGGTTGCGGGTTTTGGCGACATTGATACAGGCTGCTTCCACCGTAAAACCATGGTCTTCAAGAAACTCCACCGCTCTGGTAAGGGTGTCGAGAGTCACGGCATTGATAACCACAACACCGTCCGGTCGCAGGCGCTGAGAGACGATATCAATGATTTCGTCCAGTTTGCCGCCGGCTCCGCCGATGAAGACGCGATCAGGATCTGGCAGGTCATCAAGCCCGTCCGGCGCGTAGGCTTCAACAAGCTTGATATTGCGGGCACAGAACTTCTTCAGATTCTCGCTGATGAAGCCGATGCACTGCGGGTTCTTTTCCACGGCAAAAATCTTGCCGTCAGGCATCAGGTTTGAGGCCTCGATCGAAACGGAACAGCTGCCGGCTCCGATGTCCCAAAGCACCAGATCATCCTGAAGCTGGAGTTTTGCCAGCGTGACAGCCCGAACCTCCTGTTTGGTAATCAGTTTCTTGGAAGTATGAAACTCGTCATCGTCGATGCCGATTAATGGATAATGAACGAGGTTCGGCTCATAGGTGCGGATCAGAATCAGAATATTAAGTTCGGATGCCTCAATATCGAGCAGTCCACGTACGGTCGTTTTGGTGAACTTTTCGGTCGGCATGCCGAGATCTTCACAGAGCCACGCTTCGTACCCTTCGGCACCCCGTTCGATCAGTTCGGCGGCTATAGCGGCAGGGGTGTTGACCTTGTCGGTCAGCACGCAGGCTTTTTCGGCGGCGATGATCTTGTCTACCGCCTGATGCATGCCGCGACCGTGCACCGAAACAAAAATACCGTCGTCCCACGGTTCTTTGATCCGGGCAAATGCGTACTGCATGCTGGTCACATTGGGGAAGATCTCGATGCGTTCTTTGGGGAAATTGCGCAGCAGGAAGCGTGAGATACCGAAAAAAGTCGGATCACCCGAGGCGAGCAGGACCACATGTTGCTCGGTCTTTTTGAGAAACTCGATCAGCTCGGGAAGATCGCCGAGTTCTCTTTTTTCGCCTTTAAAATCCGGGAAAATTGCCAGGTGGCGCTGATGGCCGATCAAGATGTCAGCCTTGCCGATAATCTCCAGCGCCATGGCCGGGAAACCATCCCAACCGGTAAAACCTGCCCCTATCAGATAGATCGTTTGCTGCGCCATGATACGTGCCCCGTCCCGGAAGTCTATTGTTTTCTCCGGAACTATAGCATCCGGGCGCCTAAAAATCACCTGATTACTTTGGCGCTTATGCAGTTTTCACAACACCATATTGATGCGTTCCAGCAGCGCTTCGGCGGTAAACGGTTTTTGCAGATAATTGACTTCATCATTGAGTGTCCCCCCCCGCAGGCTGGGATTAATCGGGTAGCCGGAGATGAAAACGACTTTGAGGGACGGACACTGTACCGCCAATTGTTCGTACAGCTGCGGGCCGTTCATGCCGGGCATGACAATATCTGAAACCAGCAGGTCTATACGGACGGCACCACATGAAAACAGTTCAAGAGCACGTTGCGGGTCTGTCGTTGATATGACGCCGAAGCCGAACCCCTTCAGCATCTCCTCTACCATCTCCCGAACCATATCGTTGTCTTCTACGAGCAAGATGGTGATATCTCCGCTAACCGTTCTTGCCGGCGCTGCTGCCATAGGTGTCTTCATAGGGGGAGCCGTGGCACCACCCGGGAAATATATGTTGAAGGTGGTTCCCTCCCCTGGCTGGCTGGTGACAGAGATATGGGCATTGTGCTGCTTGACGATGCCGTAGACGGTTGCCAGCCCCAGTCCGGTGCCGTGGCCGATCCGTTTTGTCGTAAAAAAAGGTTCGTAGATGTGACTGATGACTTCGGGGCTCATGCCGCAGCCGTTATCACGGAATGACAGCAGCACATACTCGCCCTCCGCCATACCGGGGTGCAGACGGGCATTTTCTCCGTCCATAAAGATCCTGCAGGTTTCAATATGGATTCGTCCATGGGAGCCTTCAAAGGCATCCTGGGCATTCACAGTCAGGTTGAGAATGATCTGTTCGATCTGTGAAAGGTCCCCGTTGATGAACGAGCCCTCAGGGTCAAGAAGCAGGTCGATACGGATACTTTCACTGATAGTCCGGCGAAGGATAGTGTTGAACGACAGGATAATATTGTTGAGGTCTACTATTTCAGCCGGTACCGACTGGCGGCGGCCAAAGCTCAGGAGTTGCTGGGTCAGAGCCTTGGCTTTTTGGGATGCGGCTATGATACCTGCCAGCTTTGGTGCCAGCGGATCGTTATGAGGTACAGCCGCTATTGCCATTTCAGCGTACCCCATGATCGGGGTCAGCAGGTTATTGAAATCGTGCGCGATTCCACCAGCCAGGTGGCCGATGGCCTCCATTTTCTGGGCCTGGCGAAGCTGAATCTCGAGCTGATCCCGTTCATCTTCGGCCTGCTTGCGAGCAGTTATGTCACTGAACACACCATGAGCGACGAGTACGCCGTTCTGTAAAACCGTCGAATAGGCAAAATCGTTAACCCAAACCCAGTGCCCGTCCTTATGTCTGATCCGGTACTCGACATCATAAATGCCGGTACCGTGAAAAAGTGCTTTATACGTCGCCATGACGGCTTCACGGTCGTCTTCATGGATCCTGCCGAACCAGAGAATGTCTCCGGAGGTATAAATCTCGTCAGCGGTATACCCGTAAAACTTTTCTATGTTGGCGCTGATAAAGGTGGTCGCCCCGGATTGGTCGGATTGCCATGTTACCACCGGCAGATTGTCAACCAGCAGGCGG
>JAQTXD010000012.1 GCA_028688955.1 Desulfuromonadaceae bacterium | reverse complement strand
CGCTTAATGTCAGAAATATCACGACCGATACCAATGAATGAAACGGAACCTGTCACCGGGTCTTTGAGGAGTGAACCATTTGCTCTATACCAGAGATAGGTCCCGTCCTTGCAGAGCACTCGATATTCAATCCCGCTCTGTTTGTTGCCCGATTCAATGACCTCCTGCAGGAAAGTCAGGCAACCGGAGATGTCTTCGGGATGAACGAACGGCAGAAACGGTTGACCAATCGTCTCACTGAGGTCATACCCAAAGGCGTCCTTCCACTGTGGCGAGACGTAGCTGAAGTCTCCGGCCGGGGTCAGCACAAACAGAATGTCATTGAAATTCTCAACAAAGGAACGGAAAAGCTCTTCGCTTTTTTCCAGCGCTTCACCCGTCTGCTTCCGCTCGCTGATGTCCCGTGCGATGCCGAAAAGTCCGGTGATTGTTCCATCAACTCCGCGCACCGGCCCTTTGGTAGACAAAAAATAGCGTTTCCCGGCACACGTGGTAACACACTCTTCGTAGGTTTGCAGAGATTCCTGCAATAGTACCCATTGGTCCTGGGCCATGACTGTACGGGCCTCGTCAGGCGGGAACAGTTCGGTGTCATCCCGGCCGATTATTTCTTCAACAGCCTTGTTTGTCATCCGTGCGCCGGCAGAATTGATGAAAAGGTAACGGCCGACGGCATCTTTGATATAGACTGCGTCGTCTGTCCCATCCACAACGATATCCAGCAATGACTTCTGGCGTGACAGCGTTTCTTGTGCCTGTTCGAGTTCAATCAGATGGGCGTTTATTTGCTTGATATACCGGGCAATGAGTACGTAGAGGAGAGCGGCTGTCAGGACGATAAACAAGAGCCCTTTGTACATGGACAATCGGGATATCACAACGGGATCGCTGATAACCATGCCGAGAAACGTATCCGAAAGATAGATCCAGAGTCCACCGAAGATGGAGTATACCGCGACGATCCGGACTATTTCCCTTCGTGATGATTTTTGAACATCCTGAACCAATGGCAACTCCTGCTGGTCATTCCTTACCGTCCCGAAATGCAGCTGATTTAAAAGCAACCGCACAATAAGTGCACTATTGTAAAGCACCCAAAATTACTAAGCCACGTTGTATCAAATTCCACCGACAAAAGCGAATGTTGCTTATATCCATCGGCGCGATTTCTGACATCTATTTTGAGTATAAGAGTGAGAAATGAAATGATTTGTGCTCTCCCATCCAATACGATTGTTCACAAAATATCCTAGACGTACGCCGTGAAAAATACTATTCATAGCAACAAATGAAATGGACAAGTCGACTAAAAGGAGCCCCGTCATGAGATGCAGACGTCTGTTTTTATCGCTGGCATTGGCACTATCTCTGTTTTCCGCTGCTGCTACTCAGGCCGCTGAGTCGCCCAAACCGCTGATTGTCGGTATGGAACTGGCTTATCCCCCGTTCGAGATGACCGACACGAGCGGCAAGCCCTCCGGTGTCAGCGTTGACCTCGCCACCGACCTGGCGAGAAGTCTCGGCCGCCCGGTCGTCATCCAGAACACGGCATTCGACGGGCTTATCCCGGCTCTCAAGACCGGCAAGGTGGATCTGGTGATTTCCTCCATGACTGCAACTGCCGAACGTGCCAAATCCATTGATTTTTCTGACCCCTATCTCTCAACCGGTCTCTGCCTGCTATTGAAAAAGGGGTCATCGGCAAAAAGCATCACGGATCTCGACAAGGCCGGGGTAAAGGTCGCGGTTAAAAAAGGAACAACCGGTCATCTGTACGCATCCAGCCACCTGAAAAAAGCAGAAGTCCTCGTACTGGACAAGGAGTCGGCAGCTGTGCTGGAGGTTTCCCAGGGGAAAGTGGACGCTTTTATATATGACCAGATGTCCACCTACCAGAACTGGCAGCGTAACAGGGGAACGACACGCGCGGTACTTGAACCGTTTCAGAAGGAATCCTGGGCGGTCGGCATCCGCAAGGGCAACGATGACCTCAAGAGCAAGGTCAACATGTTCATCAAAGAGTACCGCGCGAAAGGCGGCTTTAATCAGCTGGGAGACCGCTATCTGAAAGAGATGAAGGGTGAATTCAAACGTCTCGGCTTTACGTTTTTCCTCTAGGCACAATGGGAACACATCCTTGAAACAGTTCGTATTACAGGTTCACGGGCAGCCGGTTACTCGGGCTGCCCGAATCATTTCCTGGTGTCTTGTTGCACTCCTCGCCGCTGCACTCTTTACGTTTGCCTTCAGCCAATTGCATTACGGGTGGGAATGGAACGCCATCTGGCAGTACCGGCAAAAATTTCTGCAGGGGTGGCTGATGACCGTAGCCATCTCTGCATCATCCCTGCTGGTAAGCCTTCTCATCGGCCTCATCACAGCCCTGGCACGACGTGCATCATTTCTGCCGCTGCGCTACGGAGCAACGCTGTATGTTGAAACCGCTCGAGGCACCCCCCTGCTGGTTCAGATTCTCATCCTATTCTACGTAGTCGCCAATGCGTTCGGCATTGAAAACCGCTACCTGGTCGGTGTTCTGACCCTGTCGCTGTTTGCAGGGGCCTATCTGGCCGAAATGATACGTTCCGGCATTGAAAGTATCCGTGATTCCCAGTTGGAATCGGCCCGTGCCATCGGACTGACCCGGAGACAGACCTATCGCTACGTTATCTTTCCCCAGGTGGTTCGTCAGCTCATTCCGCCACTGACCGGACAGTTTGCCTCAATTATCAAGGATTCTTCGCTGCTTTCGATCATTGCCGTCAGCGAATTCACACTCAACGCCCAGGAAGTGAACGCCTTCACCTACAGCACCCTTGAAAGCTACCTTCCCCTGGCGGTCGGCTACCTGCTGCTGACTCTGCCCATATCCCTGATCAGTCGGTTTCTGGAGCGGAAATTTTATTATGCAACTTGAGCTCAGTAATATCAGCAAACAGTTTGGTGAGCTTCGGGCACTTCATGAGGTAACGCTGTCGGTACCGGAGTTCCAGTCACTGGCAATCATCGGCCCATCCGGGGGCGGCAAGACAACTCTGTTGAGAATCATATCCGGACTTGAAATTCCGGATACGGGAAGTCTGCGCATCGACGACCGGGAGATCGGTTTTTCCGAGGATGCGCTCTTGTCCCATCGCCGCAGTATCGGTACAGTCTTTCAGGCGTACAACCTGTTTCCCCATCTTACCGCTCTGGAAAACGTCGTCCTGCCTCTGGTCAAGGTTCATGGCCTTTCGGCAACTGCAGCACGCGATACGGCAGTGGAGCTGTTTGAGCGTTTTCAGCTCTTAAATCATGCCGGAAGGCGACCGGCAGAACTTTCCGGCGGCCAACAGCAGCGGGTGGCGATTGTCCGTGCCATTGCCATCAAACCGCGCTTTTTCATCTTCGACGAACCGACATCCGCCCTTGATCCGGAGATGACGTCGGAGGTGCTTGACTTCATTGCCGAACTGCGCAAAGAAGGGCGTAACCTGATTATTGTAACCCACAATATGGGTTTTGCCCGGCACGTTTCCGACCATTGCCTGTTTATAGCCGAAGGCCGGGTGCTTGAGAACGAACGGTCAACGGAACTGTTCAGCGCTCCTCAAAATCCCCTGCTGGTGAATTTCCTTGCCAAGGTTCTCCGCTACTGATTCCGGTGAAGAACGGGAGTATGTACATGCATGCCATCGAAGCACGTGCGGTTTCAAAATCATATACCATCGACGGTCGTGGAATAACGGTCCTCGATTCCGTTTCACTGGCAGTTGCACAGGGAGAATTCCTCGTCATAGCGGGAGAAAGCGGCAGTGGTAAATCAACACTTCTCTCCATCCTGTCGGGGCTCGACCGTCCGGATACCGGGAGGGTCCTGCTCGGAGAACGGGATATTACCGAACTTTCCGAAGACGACCTTGCGCCGGTCAGAAATCATACTTTCGGCTTCGTCTTTCAGTCATTCCACCTGATCCCTTCTCTCACTGCTCTTGAAAACATCATGTTCCCCGCCGAACTTCGCGGCGACATTCGTGCTCGAAAAAAAGCCGAGCACCTTCTTGAACGGGTGGGGCTGTCCAACCGGGCCGCCAGCTTTCCCCATCAACTCTCCGGGGGGGAAAAACAACGCTGCGCCATCTGCCGGGCACTGATCAATGAACCGGCTATTATCTTTGCCGACGAACCGACCGGCAATCTCGATCTGGCAAACGGGAGGGGGGTACTGGAGTTGTTGCGTGAACTGCACCGGGAGCGGCAGACGACGCTGATTCTCGTCACCCACAGCCTGGAAATCACGCATACTGCTGATCGGATTATCACCCTTCGTGATGGCAGGATCATCACACACGACTACCATGCCTAGCATCCGTTTCCTTTTCCGCCAGATTCACAGTGCGTTGCGTCAGTCTGCCCTCTTTATACTCTGCGTCGCACTTTCGGTCGTCACTCTGGTATCTCTGGGCAGCTTCAGCCGCAGTGTCCACTCCTCACTGCTGCGGGATGCCCGCGGGTTGCACGCCGCTGACATCATTATAAGATCACATTCCCCTATCTCGTCGCCTCTTGCAGCGGCGGTCGCCGAGCATGAGCGGCATTCAGAGATTGAAACCGCCCGGACGTATGAATTCTACTCCGTAGTACGGACATATGACAATTCCGCATCACTGCTTTCCAATCTCAAGGTTGTTGAACAGGGCTACCCGTTTTACGGCACCGTCGTCCTCTCATCAGGCCGACCGTTTCGGGATGTGCTTACAGCGGGGAATGTCATTGTCGAGCAGCACCTCCTCGACCGCCTTAACCTGCACGTTGGTGACCGGCTCCGCATAGGCAGCGCAACCATGACAATCCGCGATGTACTGGCAGCCGAACCGGATCGCCCGGTTAATCTGTTTTCACTCGGGCCGCGGATTTTCATAGCCGCGGCCGATCTTGCTTCACTGGAACTTGTCGGCACCGGCAGCAGAGTACATTACTCCATTCTGGCCAAAACCCGGGACCAGGGAGAAATTGACCGTCTGGCCGCAGCATTGAGTGGTTCCGCACAGAAGGACCGGGAGCGGGTTGAGACGTACCGCACAGCCGGGTCCGGCGTAAAGCGCTTCTTCGACAACCTGATCTTCTTTCTCAACCTGATCGGTATCTTCACCCTCCTCCTGGCAGGCATCGGCATTCAGAGCACTCTCACCGCCCTGTTGAAAGAACAGCGGCAGACGGTTGCCATCATGAAAGCGCTCGGGGCCGGAAACCGCTACATCCTCAGACAGTACGTCGTGCTTGCCGTTGTTCTTGGCCTGATCGGGACACTCTGCGGTCTTGTGGCAAGTTTTCTGCTGCAGAAGTTACTCCCGGAACTGTTTCAAGGGCTGCTCCCGGCTGCGGTGGAGGTATCGGTTTCCGGAGGTGCCGTCGCCGAAGGATTGAGCCTGGGGCTGATTGTCGTACTCCTCTTCACAGCCCTGCCGATCTATCGGCTTAGAGAATTGAAACCACGCGCCATTTTCAGCAATGAGGAACAGAGCAGCTTTCAGAGCCGGCCGGCCTGGTTTACCGGATGCCTCCTTCTTCTCTTTCTGCTTGTGATGGTGTTCTGGCGCATTCGTGAAGTAAAAACCGGCCTCTATTTCGTTATCGGTGTTGCCCTGTTGATTTTTGTCTCCCTGCTCTGTGCCGAAACGGTCATGTACCTGCTCAAAAAAGTGCGGCCGCGTAATCTGGTTCTGCGTCAGGCGATGAAAGGTCTCTTCCGTCCGGGTAATGCCACCCGCTCAACACTGGTTACCCTTACTGCTTCCCTGGCAGTGATTTTCTGCATCACTCTGGTGGAGGAAAACCTCAACAGTTCCTTCGTCACATCCTATCCTCCGAAGGCACCCAACCTCTTTTTCATTGATATCCAACCGGGTCAGAAGGCTGCATTTGCACACGAGATGGGTGCTGCGACCACCTTCTACCCGGTTGTCAAAGGAACCGTCGTCGCGATAAACAACGGTGCGGTCAATCAGGACCAGGAGCGTCAAAAGCGGGAGGACAACCTGGGGCGGGAGTTCAACCTGACCTACCGGGAGCAGCTTCTGGACAATGAGCAGATCATATCCGGAACCACGCTTTTCCGGAAAGATTGGAGTGGACTGCAGGTGTCTGTTCTGGATACGGTGCTGAAGATGCGGGACATGCAGGTCGGTGACACCATTACCTTTCGCATTCAGGGCATTCCGATGGACGCACGGATCTCAAGCATTCGCACGAGCAGTAAAGAGACGCTGCAGCCTTTCTTCTATTTTGTCTTCCCGGACCAGGCACTTAAAGACGCCCCCCAGACCCTGTTTGCCGCATTCCGGGTGGAGAAGGAACGAATAGCGCCGCTCCAGAACCGGATCGTGGCGAAGTTCCCCAACGTGACGGTGATCAACCTGACGGAAACGGCTGCCCTGTTTGCCGGGATCATGGAGAAACTTTCGACCATCATCCGCTTTTTCACCTTCTTCAGCGTGATCGCCGGAGCCCTCATCATTGTCAGTTCAGTCTTTGCCACGCGCTACGCCCGCATTCGGGAGGCGGTCTATTTCACGATTCTCGGTGCACGTGGACGGTTTGTTCTGGCGCTTTTCGGGTTGGAGAATCTTTTCCTCGGAATGGCAAGCGCCCTGAATGCCCTGTTTATCGCCCAATCGGCCAGCTGGTCCATCTGCCGTTTCGCACTGAATGTGCCCTGGCTGCCGTTTACCGGCATAAGCCTGCTGATGGTACTCGCGACAACACTGCTGGTTATTGCCGTCGGGCTTGGAGCCTCGTTCTCAATTCTTCAGGTAAAACCGGCGGCATTTCTGCGGGAGCAGACCGATGAATAAACCACTTGGTATGGAGAAAAATTATGTTGAAAACAATGCCGATAACTGCCCTGGCTGTAGCAGTAATCTTTCTGATGAGCGGGTGTGAGCGGAGTGCCACCCAGAGTGTGCCATCGCCGGCACCGCAGGTACCGACAGCCTACAAAGGTACAATTGTCGCCGTCGGCGACAGCCTCACCGCCGGATATGGACTCAACGACGCCGACGCCTATCCGGCTCAACTGGAAAAGAAACTGCAGTCGACAGGGTACAACTGGCAGGTAATCAACGCCGGAATCAGCGGCGAGACGAGCAGTGGCACGCTCTCTCGGGTTAACTGGGTGCTTAAGCTCAAGCCGGACATCGTCATCCTCGAAACCGGGGCCAATGACGGACTGCGCGGCATTGATCCCCAGGTGACGAAGAAAAACATTGCTGAAACAGTTCGGCTTCTCAAGGAAAACAAGGTACGGGTGATTCTGGCAGGCATGCGCATGGTTACCAGTATGGGGAAGGAATTCACCTCACAATTTGCCGCCATCTATCCCGCATTAGCGAAACAGCATGATCTGATACTGATCCCGTTTTTCCTGCAGGGGGTTGCCGGTGATCCGGCCCTTAACCAGAGCGACGGCATACACCCGCTCGGCGAGGGGTATCGGATCATTACCGACATGATATATCCGTATGTCCTGCAGGCGGGGGTGGTGAAATAGGGGACATGTCAAGGAAACAGCCGCTGCGGCACAACCAGTCAGACATACCAATGCAGATTATGTACTCAACGGATAACGTCCGGTTTTACTTAAACCTGCCGTCACCTACCTGAAACGCATCTCGTACGACAGCGCCGGGTAGAGGCCTGTGTAGGCGACGCCTGTTGTGTACCCCCCGCCCAGCTTGAGATACTGATTGTCTGCAACCCGCAGCTGGTAGACAACAGAGGCGTAGGCGACCGAGCCAATACCCACCCCGGCAGTGGCGACAGGGCCGTTACCGTCATAGTCGGCATAGCAGGAAAACCCGGTGGCGGCGAGGGAGGGGAAGCCGAATGTGTAGTACCAGTACCAATGGTCACTCAGGCCAACTTCGGCGGTGTAGCCTGCCACATCCACGCCTGCGGGGTAGAGAAAGCCGGCATGGACCGATGATGTCCGCCTCGGTTGCTCTGCTTCCGCAGTGGCACGGCAGACCAGACCGATTATCACGGCTGCTGTGAGAAGCGTACAGACGTACTGAAGCGGACCTGCTGTTCTGGGGAGTGCCGCCATATCAACCTTCAGGGTTCGTCATCCGCCACGATACGTTTAACGGCAGACACGATTTCATCCACATCATCAGGGGAAACCTCAGAAAACCATATCTTTTGAGGATATATCATCACGTTGGGACCATTGGCACACAGCCCCATACATCCTGAAGTACTTACCCTGACCTTTCCTTTCCAGCCATTCCCGTTAACAGCATCCTTCAGCTTTGATTTAATAAGCGGGCTGTTATTGTCTGAACACGACCTGCTTTTTCCCCCACGATCATTGGTACAGACAAAAACATGAGATACGTAGGGTGATTCGTTTTGTTTTGACATTATGAAATAGCTCCTAAATACATTTTTTGCTTCCCCATTTTTCAAGCATCTCCAGAATATCCTCTTGTATCACAGGTTTACTCAGATAATCATTCATACCCGCTGCAATGCACCGTTCCCTGTCGCCCTTCATCGTATTTGCGGTCAGGGCAATAACCGGAACAGCATGATTTAACACTCTTGACTCTGAATCGCGAATAACAGCCGTTGCTTCATAACCATCCATCCCGGGCATTTTACAATCCATCAGGACGATGTCATACGGTACCACCTCCAGCGCCTGAACCGCTTCGATACCATTGGCCGCTATATCCGCCGTGTACCCCAGTTTACCGATAATGCTCTGAACCACCTTCTGGTTAATGGTGTTATCTTCAACAAGCAGAATTCGTATACTGCCTTTGTCTGTCTTGGAGGTCTGGATCGTCGTTGGTGATTGAGCCACGCCGGACACCTGGGTTGAACCGGTCTGCCTTTCAAATTTTGCAGTAAACCAGAAGGTAGACCCCTTCCCCTCCTCGCTCCGTACACCGATCTCTCCCCCCATCAGCGCCGTCAGCTGCTTGCAGATCGCCAACCCGAGCCCGGTGCCGCCATATTTGCGGGTAGTGGAGCCATCCACCTGGGTGAACGACTCAAAGATTACAGCGTGCTTGCTTTCAGGAATTCCGATACCGGTATCACTGATTTCAAAAAGAATTTCCACGATGCTATCCCGCTCAGATTTCAGCTCAGCAGTGATGACAACCTCGCCTTCGTGCGTGAATTTGAGAGCGTTGGCGGCCAGGTTGGTAATGACCTGCCGCAAACGTCCCGAATCACCTTTCAGGCAAAGCGGCACCCCCGGTTCTATCCGGCAACTCAGTTCCAATCCGGCTTCCCCGGCTTTTACCGCCAGCATATCGGCAATATCCTCAAGGATTGCCCTCAGATCAAAGTCCAGGATCTCAATATTAAGCTTTCCCGCTTCAATCCTGGAATAGTCAAGAATATCGTTGATAATTCCCATCAGGTTTTCGCCGCACTTGCCGACAATCTCGGCATATTCCCGTTGTTCATCGGTCAGCCCGGAATCAAGCAGAAGTCTTGTCATACCGATTACGCCGTTCATCGGGGTACGGATTTCGTGGCTCATGATGGCAAGGAATTCTGATTTTGCCTTGCTGGAGGCTTCGGCGGCACCCTTCGCGTGGCGTAACTCAACCTGGGCAGATTCGTATTCCACTATCTGCTCGCGCAGCATCCCGCCGATGGTTTCCAGCTCTACTTTCTGTCCCTGAAGTTTATCCCTGCTGTCTTCCAAGGCACGTTCAAACACTGTCCGGGCAAAGGCAAGTTCTGTCCAATAGGTTGCAATAAAAAGCGGGATTGCCCAGATGTGCAGATTGTGGCGCACCGGAGCAAAAAAGGCGACGTTCCGCTCTAAGGTGGCAATATTTATAATCATCAGCAGTTCATCAAGCAGCAGAAATCCGACACCGCATACCAGCGGCATCGAAATCCGCCTGCCCCGGTTCTTGTCGAAAACAAACCCTGACAGTGCAAAGCCGAGGATCAGACTTGCTGCAACCCGGAAAGCCATATCGCCACCGTACAGGGCAAACGGAGATTTTGGGTGAATTGACAGATAAGCCGGCCATCCCACGGCAGTAACCGCATAAATCACAAGCGTAATGAATGAAGATACAGCGATAAATCTTTTCTGATATGTTTCCCCCCGCGAACCATAATGCATAAATGCATAGCAGATAAAAATTCCGACAAACATGGTGGCAGCATGCTCGAGCGGTGGGTAAAAGAGGTAGAATCTGTCGAATGAAAAATGACCGCGATAGCTGCCATACTCCGCCATAAACATCAGCAGTTCACGCATGGCCCCGGAAGCAGCTGCCAGGAGAATGAACAGATCTGTTCGATTGCTGCCCCGCCGCCATTCTTTCGCGGCAACGACTGCCAGTACCAGCCAGAAAAATGCAGGTAACAAAAAACGCACCACTGTTCCGGACGCCTCGCCACCTTTGCCGCCACCGAAATTTACCAGAATATCAAGGACATCGTTCACCTGTTGCTCCGATTGCCATGCGCTGTCTATTTTTACTGTTTTACTTCAGCTACACTGCCGGTTCATCAATGTTTTCAGTTTACCACAGATAATCATTCACACTGATGTGCCTCACTGGTTGAGAGTTGTGGCGCTCCCCTTCATATTCCGGCAGTGTGAGACGTACGTAATCCTTGGATCCTCCGAGAAGGCTTCAGCTGCTCTGATAGCTGCGATAATATGTATCCGGAGCTGACTCCACAGCGAATTCAGGAAGGCGCTTCTGATTGGCATGCAATTTTGGATTATTCCAATAAATCTTGAAAGGAAGGTTGCTCATTCTCTTTCCGATCTATGTACGCCTGATACCCATATCCTTCTTCACCGACTTGATATAGCGACCAAATGCCTTATCCTTATTTCTCTTTTCAAGATATGACAGATCATGAAACTCTGACTCACTCTTGAGTTTGAGAAAATTCTGGAAGTGCGCCTTATGAAGGCTTCCTTCCTCAATAGCACCCAGAACTGCACACCCTGGTTCGTTAGAGTGAGAGCAATCACCGAATCTGCATTGTAATGCCAACTCATAGATATCAGCGAAGCTGCTGCCAATCCCCTCCTCAGCCCCCAACATGCCGAACTCGCGCATACCCGGGGTATCTATCAGCATCGCACCGTTATCCAATACGATGAGCTCACGCCGCACTGTCGTATGCCGCCCCTCTCCAGTACCACTCACCATCTTCGTCTCAAGTATGTGTCGACCAATCAGCCGGTTTATCAATGTGCTCTTGCCAACACCTGATGAACCGAGAAGAGTGTAGGTTTTCCCAGGTTGCAGAATAGTTTGGACGTCATTGACCCCTTCGCCAGTGATAGTGCTCAATGCAATTACTTCCGCAGTTATTCCAGCCCCTCTGATTTCTTCTATCAGTTGCTGGAGAGTAGTCGCACTGACCAGGTCGGTTTTTGTGAGTAAAACGACAGGATGCACGTGTCCGTTTCTGACCATTACCAGATACCGTTCAAGCCTGTTAGTATTGAAATCGAACTGACAGGATTGGACAATCAGGGCTACATCAATATTCGACGCAATCATCTGGTATTCAATGGCATCCCCTGCAGCCTTACGACGAAGAAACGACTTTCTCGGAACAACGTCATGAATTATTCCAAAATCATCAGAACCGCTGTATTGAACCCGTACCCAGTCTCCAACACACGGTAAATCACTTGGATTCTCGGTCATATAGAGAAAACGACCGGCAAGTTTTGCGCGAAATTCACCGGACTCATTTAAGACAAGAAGTTGGTCACGGTCTACAGCAACAACCCGTGCAAGACGATATTCAGTCAAGCCATTTGATTCCGCCTTTTCAGCAAGCCATTCATCCCAACCAAATTGTTTCAGTTGATCATTAACAGGGCTCATCTTATATACCCCAAAATTAAAATATTTCTATTTTATGTATGTATATGTTTACAATTGCCGCCGTTGACCTGTCCGATGGCCACGTTTGTCCGACAGGTGCTTAACTGCGGGCGGGGCAAGGGAGAACCCGATAATTTCCCATTTTATGCCCGATGATGGTTCCCTACAAACTATCGATTATGCTTCTGGCGGTATTCTTGATACTCGTTCTTTTGTTTTCCAGGTCCACTTTGATTGCATTCACTTCAATCCGCAATTCAGACTTGATAATTTCTTCCTCACTATCAGTTGCGGCAGCATCAAGGCGATCTGCGTAAGACCGAAGAACATTCAACGTTTCGCCAAGATCGTCGAAGATCATTCTTTCACCTTGTGCCAGGTCGTCAACCAGCTTGATGATTGTTCCCTTGCTGCTCAAATTTACCGAGGCACCGACAGGATCAAAGAGACCCTTGAACCTATCCTTGATTTCATACAGTCCAGCGCAGACCTGAAATTCACGAAATGTAGAAAATATTTTACTGCCGGCGTCACGAAGATAGGGGGATAAACGGGATCTGAAATCAGTTGATTTGATTCCATCCAGATAAACGTCAAACAGGTTGACAGCGCGTAACAACTCATCCGACAGTGTTCCCACCACTGTTTGTATCTCTTTTCTCTGCTCCCGTTGCAGCTTTGATCCGAAGGAAACAACCTCTCGAACACTGGAGATAAATTCTGAAATAATGCTCATGGTTCACCCCTCCCTAATGTAACTATCGTGTAGATGGCAGTAATTACGAACTGCATTATTACGACTGGTGTAACAATCAGTCCGAATTTCTGCGTTCCCAGAGTGCGGCGGCAAGCCCTGATGTCCGGTTGATCCTCCGTGCAACTGCGGCACAGAAAACTGCCTCATCTGCCCACACGTCAACAGTACTCCTCGCCCGTGTGATCCCGGTATATATCAACTCCCGCGTCAACGCCTCGGAGTCACGGTCTGGAAGAAGCATCAGGACCTGGTCAAACTCAGATCCCTGGCTCTTGTGTACCGTCATGGCATAGACCGTCTCGTGAGCGGGAAGCCGCAGGGGAGACACGCTGCGAACGCCACCGTCAGATGCGGCAAACCAGACACGGGGATTCCCCCCATGATCCGGATCGGGGAGGACAATCCCGATATCGCCGTTAAAAAGCTTCAGGCTGTAATCGTTTACCGTGATCATCACCGGTCTTCCCGGATACCAGCGACTGTGACGTTCGATCAATCCCTTTTCACCAAGGATTTCCTCAACAAGCAGGTTCACCCCGGCAACACCGTAGGGCCCCTGACGCAGGGCGCAAAGGATTCTGAAGCGGTCAAAACGTTTCAGCACCTCTGCAGGTGATCCGGCATCCGGATAGGCGGCATATCCTGAGACTATTTGTTCTGCAAGTGCGTTTTTAAGCCCGTCCGGCTTCGGGATATCGTGCCAGCAGCAGCCGGATCCGCTCCCGCCCGTCAACAAAGCATGGGCAGATTTCCCCTCTCCCGCGTTTACTGCCCGGGACACGGCCCCAATGCCCTTGCCAGCTCCAAAGCGGTAGTTCCATTGCAGCACCACCAGTGAATCGGAGATGACGCCGTCACTGATAACATCCGGTTGCTGCGGAACTGCTTCACCGGTAACCCGCGCAATAAAACCGGCACATTCCGGAGAAGTCCCAACGCTCCGGTTTCCGGCACAGATATCGCCAAGCACCGCGCCCGCTTCGACCGAGGCAAGCTGATCTCTGTCGCCAAGAAGTATCAGGCGTGCAGCAGGTGCCAGTGCCAACGCAAGCTTTGCCATGAGGGGAGCTGCCACCATGGAAGCCTCATCAATTATAACCACATCGTGGGGCAGCGGATTGTCTCCGTTATGCCGAAACCGCACTGACCCGGAGCGCACGCCGAGAAGCCGGTGGATTGTGGAAACATCTTCGGGAATCAGATCCTTGGTTGCGCGGCTGCAATCAAGGCTTTCCTTCATGCCTCGGATTGATTCCTTTAATCGCGCAGCGGCTTTCCCGGTCGGTGCGGCAAGGGCAATGCGCAGCGGTCCGGGCGAAACCTGTTCCAGCAGCAGGGCGATAATTTTTACCACCGTTGAGGTTTTGCCGGTTCCGGGGCCTCCGGAAATGACACAGAATCTTTTACGCACAGCGGTAACAGCGGCTATTTTTTGCCAATCAATCCCTGCCTCCGGTCTGCTCGGGAATAACCGTTGTATCCCTGAAGCGAGGAGTTCCTCATCAACATCGCCGACCGGCGAACAGGCCTTATCCAGAAGAATCCGCGCCAGATCATGCTCGTATTTCCAGTAGCGGTACAGGTACAGCCGACCATCCGGGTCGAGAATCAACGGTTTATATTCCCCCGGCACACCGACAACCTGGGTTCCGGAAAGCTGTTCAAATAATTTTTCCAGTTTCGGGACGTGATGTTCCGAGCCGTCCAGGGAAATCTCGGCAGCGGCAATTTCAGCCAGATTCAGGCAGATGTTGCCGCTCGCCACGGCATGGCTTGCAAGGGCGGCGACACGTCCCAGCCAGGGGGTGGCATGTTCCGCCTCGCGCATGATAAACGCGGCAAAATGACGGTCGGTGGATGACAATTCAAAATCCATTTTCACATCCCTACCCTCCGACCTGAACAAGGAAAGCTGTTAATTCTCTGATCAACCCCACCGGCGGCAAATCCCGAAAAACCCCGTATTTTTCACCGTTCCCGGGTTTCATACCACGAAGGAAAAAATACAGCACACCGCCAAAATGGCGTTCGTAGGCATAGTCGTTAACCCGCAGTGAAAGGTACCTGTTGAGTGCCACCGTGTAGAGGAGATACTGGAGCGGGTACAGATTTTTCACCATCTCCCGTTTAAGTGCATCCTGATCATACGCCTCCACCCGGTAGCCGAGGTGGTTCGATTTCCAGTCAACCAGGTAATAGCGGCCGCCATGTTCGAAAATCATGTCCATGAAACCACGCACCATCCCCCGTACCGGGGTGAATGAAAGCACCGTACTGAGCTGCGACAGGTCAGCCGCACCATCGCCGCCACCCCATTTCCCCAACAAATCCTTCAGTTCCGGAGAGGTAATAAACCTGAGGGGGAAAAAAAATTCCAGTTCCGCAAGCCAGCGGCCCCGCTTCAGCTCGGCAAGAGTAAACGAGCCTTCCGGCGAGTTCAGGGGGGTTGAGATGACATTTGTAACCAGTTCGGAGATACACGGTTGCCATTCCCGGTCATATCCTGCTTTTTCAAGACCTTTTTCAACCATGACCCGCACCGCTTCGTCCCTGCTGTCTGAAAAATCAAGTTCCTCAAAGAGGCTATGAAGAAATATACCCGCCTGGGCGCCTTTGTGAAAAGTGAAGACCGTCTTCCCCTCGGGTTTTTCTTCCATAAGAGTCACTCCGGCTGTCATCCCCCCGCTGCCTGTTTCATCCCGGTCCGGCAGTTCGATTGAACGATTACCATGAGCCGTAAATGAGGTAAAACTGGCAACGCGCCAATCACTCGCCATGATCCTTGTAAATTCCCTGCTGGCGAGCTGTGCTCCGTCATCCCGGGGTGGCATGTACTGTGGAGATTCCGGGGCTTCCGGCAGCTCTGCGGCTGAGACCGCACCGCCGCCATCTGCCGCAATACGTCGCAACTGCTCTTCCATCTGTCCGGCTGAGAGTGCACCTACTTCCAGTGCCAGCTGCCTGACCAGTCTGTCCGAGCTTTTCACGGTGTCTGATGCGTGGAGAAGATAGGAGAGGGGCGACGTTTCAGGCTCGTTTACTCCCTTCCGGCCGACAATTTTCCCTCCCAGCAGATAACAACGGTATTTTGCCCGGGTCACCGCAACATAGAGGAGACGCAGGCTTTCAGCCAGGGACTCCTGCTGCGCCCGTACCCGGTGCGTTTCAATATCCGCTGAACCGAAATCCTTCACCATCGTGAATGAGTCGTGGAAGGTTACAACCTCCCTATTCCCTTTCAATCCTCCCCACATGAACGGACAGAATACGACCGGATACTCCAGGCCCTTGCTGACGTGGACCGTGACGATCTTTACCATTTTTTCGTCGGTTTCCAGACGGATCTGATACTGTTGATCCTCCTCGCCGCCGCTCACCCGCTCGCCGAACCAGACCAGCAGCCCTTCGATGCCGAGTCCCCGCTCATGGGCGGCATGATGGATCACCTCAAAGCAGTGCAGCAGATTGGTCAGTCTCCGATCACCGTCGACACGGCTCAACAGGCGTCCCCGCACACCTTCCCGTTCCAGAAAAGCGTGCGACATGACCATAAAACCGCGCTCTACCCAGAGATGGTGATATGCACGGAATCGTTCCAGATACGCCTCCCAGCACTGTTCATCCTCAATCAGGCCGGCGATGTCATTGCCGTTCTTACCAAGGATATCGGTCACAAGGGCGGTGCGAATTTTCGTTTCGTTGCCCGGGTCGGCACACGCAGCAAGCAGCGTACAGACGTCACGCGCCTCATCGGTGCTGAAAATACTCTTATCGCTGCGCATGACACTCGGAATACCGGCATCCCTCAGCGCGCTCTGGATGTATCCGGCCTGACGGTGACTGGGAACAATGACCGCAATATCCCCGGGAAGCAGGGCTCTGTCACCGATAAATGCCGTACCATCCAGGCCATCCTGGAGCAGGCGGCCGATTTCTCCGGCAACGGCTGCCGGAATAACAGCGTTGGCAGTACCCACATTCACCGGTTTACCATCCTCACTGACCGGCAGGTACCACATCTGCAGCGGAGCTTCATCGCGGTCAGGGGAGACAAGCTGTTTCCCGTCCTCTACCCTGCCTGACGTAACCGGATGATAGATGATTTCGTCGAAAACAAACGGCTTCCCGTCGTTGCTGAAAATTGTGTTAAACGCCGCCAACAGCTGCGGAGTGGAGCGCCAGTTCGCCGTCAGGGTGAAGCGACGCTCCCTGTCCACATCAGCTGCCGCTTCAAGATAGGCAAAGATATCAGCCCCCCTGAAGCTGTATATCGCCTGCTTTGGATCACCGATGAGAAAGAGCGGACAGGCCGGATCAGTATATATTTTTCTGAATATGTCGTACTGAACCGGATCGGTATCCTGAAATTCGTCAATGAGTGCCGCCCGGAACTTTCCCCTCAGGCTCTCGGCATAAGTGTCTCCACCGGGACTGCTGAGCGCGTCATACAGATCAGTCATAAGATCATCGAAAAAACGGATATTCATCTCCCGTTTCCGAACCGGAAGACGCTCTCTGACAAATGATACCAGTTCCCATTTCAGGGCAAGGAAGCGCTGTTCCACAGAGACCAGCAGCATCTGGCACAGATCGAAAAACGGGTGGGCCGGAGCCGCTCCCTTTTCTTTTTTACCCTGTGCGATGCCCGAACTGCTGAACCTGACAAAGCCGGAACCGAGGGCGAACGGATTATCTCCGGCTACAAAAATATCCATCTGCGTTGCCATATCCGGCACATCGCCGGGTGGATAGTTGCCGACGGCCCTGCTTAACCCTTTGTCAGTAGTAAGGATATCGATAATTGTCCCTCTGGATTTGTGCCACTCCTCCCGGACCGCGGCAAAACATTCCCGGCAGCTCTGCTCAATGGTTGCAATCTTTTCTCCGCTGAATGAGGGGATTATTTCAAGTTTTGGATTGTTTGCCATTCCTTTGATGAAATTGAAAAAATAATCGGGTGAGAGTCGCTTGCCGAGAGCGTAGACAAGGAACGGTGACGATTCGGCAAAAAAATGGATTCGCCAGAAATCGTCAACGATCTCCTGAAGCAGCGCGGCCTGATCGGTGACCAATTCCGTATCGTAGAGGGAACCACTCTCAAAGGCGTTGTCCTGGAGGGCCCGCAGGCAGAAACCGTGGATGGTGAAAATAGATGCGGTGTCGAAAGAATAAAGCGCCCGCATCAGAATATCTTTGGCTTTTGAAGGAGTTGGGCCTTTGCCGTTGCAGTTTTCATGGAGGCCGAGAAGAAAGTCATCCTTTGTCCCCGTACCGGAGAAGACCTCTAGTGCCTCCTTTATCCTGCTGCGAATCCTGCCGCGAAGCTCTTCCGTTGCAGCCTCCGTATAGGTGACGACAAGTATCTGCTCAGGGGTAAGATCCTGCTCAATCAGGATACGCAGATAGAGACAGGCAATGGCGTACGTCTTACCGGTCCCGGCACTGGCCTCGATCAGGTTCCGCCCGGAGAGTTCAATGTTCAGGTGGTCAAGTTCTCTCATGGTAATTCCTAACGCTGGTGGTGGAGAAGCGGGGTGAGCAGGGTGCGGGTGACCCGCTCGAAATCGGCGTTGAACGGATCATTACAACCGAAACAGAGGCGATAATACGGGTCAGCCCCCTCACCGGCAAAGGCATAGCCGTCCTCCCATTTTGTCCGGGCCCGCTCCAGATTCCACTCCAGTTTCTTCGCATATTCCATGGATGATGCAGGAAAAAACCGGAGCGGAACCGTCAACCCTTCCCAGTATAATTCGAGAATATCCTGCAGAATGGCTGCTGCATCTTCCACCGCTCCGTAGGTTACGGTACTATCGGCCATTACAAGTAGCGTCTCTTCCGGGTACCGCTTCGGCCTGGCAGCTGTGAGGAAGAGATGTTCGAACCAGGCGCGCATCCGGTCTTTCGCCTTCATTTTTGCACACCGGTAGCGAATCATGTGGTCCGGCCAGATCCGCTCAAGCCTGCCGGAAAGCCGGAATGTACCGAGCGAGAGCTCAACATCAAGGGGAGACAGTGTGGGAGCACCGGAAATAACTCCCCGCACCTTAGTCGCAAACTCCGCAACTTCTTTGGCAACATCAGCAAACAGCTCCGCTCCATGGTGTGCCGGCGGTAATATTCCCCGGCATCTGGCGATCGGCAGATAAGTGCTGACATCGCCACCCTGGAGACATGTTTCAAGGATTTCCTGTTTCAGGGCGTAGACATCAAGGCCGTCAACGGTAAACGGCTCACGCTCCTCAAGCGGCAGGGCGGTATCTTCGAGGCGGATCCCCAGCCTGTTTTCAAGCAGAAACCGGGTGGGATTATCAAAAAACTGCAGCAACTTTGCCAGGGAGACGTCCCGCCATTCCTCGGATGGTGGAGCGATCGGTCTGCTGATAAATTCCACCGGCTCCCGGAGGCCGCCGCCCCTTTCCCGAAGTGCAGCGCAATTTTCTGATGAATAGCTGAATAGCATCGATCTACCGTTAAAATAGTCGCTACTGAACGCCTGCAGTCTGTGCTGCACAACAAGTCGGGACGCAGCAGCGCGGCCATCTCCGGCTGTAAACCCCTTGTCTACAGCGTCTATGAGTTCGCTGACCAGAACGGAGGGTGGAATTTCACTGTTGTCCTTGATGCTCTGGCCGATGTAGCTGATGTAGAAGCACTCCCGTGCCGACAGGATCGCTTCAAGAAACAGGTAGCGATCCTCATCGCGCAGAGAACGGTCGCCACGGCGCGGGTGGCGGGAAATGAGGTCAAATCCGGGAGGACGGCTCTGGCGGGGAAATGCGCCGTCACTCATACCGATGAGTGCAACAACTCGGAACGGGATGCTTCTCATGGGGAGCATGGCGCAGAATGTCACTCCACCGGTCATAAAACCGACGCCTTTCTCCTCCCGGGCAAGTCGCGTTGAGACCCAGGAGCGGATGACATCAAGCTCAATAACACCTCTGAAACCTGCAGCTTCACCCAACTCCCCGAGCTGTTCCACTACGCCGGATACTGCCGTAAACTCATGGGCCGAATCTTCATCGGCGACAATAAAGCTTCCCAGCAGCAAGCGGAATTCATCCCGCCATTCTCCGAGGGTTCTGGATCTGGCCAGCATCTCTGAACAGGTGGAGATTCGTGTAACGAACTCGCACAATTTCCCCAGCGTCTGAGTATCTGACCCTTCCATCTCGTCAAAGGGAAGTATGCCGTTAAGCAGGTGCCCCCCCTCCGTCGGCATGGCATAACCAAGGAGCAGGCGGTCGAGACCGGCTCGCCAGGAATTTTCCCGGTAGGCTGGCAGCCCGCACCGCTCACGGTCCCGCTCGTCAATCCCCCAGCGGACCCGCGTCGCCTCGAGCCAGCCCCGAATGATTTCCAGATCATGTTCATCGAGGTCAAAACACGCCCGAACCGGTTTCATTTCCAGGATATCAAGCAGTTGCGGTACGCTGCACCGGCTGCCGGGAAGGCCGAGCAGTTTCAGCACGACCATCGCAATATCTCCATTGCAGGTTATATTTCGGTCGGCAATGGAGTAAGGAATCTTCCGGCAGAGATCCTCCCCTCCTTCAAATACCGTTGCGATATAAGGCGCATACGTCTCTATATCAGGAGTCATGACGACGATGTCGCGGGGCGCAAGATCATCAGAATATTCAAGCAGCGAGAGGAGATTGTCGTGCAGGATCTCAATTTCCCGCAGGGGACTGTGGCAGGAATGAATCTGGATCGACCGGTCATCCGCGTCGATCTGCCGCCTGTCCTGACCGGCATCTCCGCCGAGAAGATTGAGAATATCAGATTGAACAGCCGAAAGGAGCGAACTGCAGCCCGGATCTCCGGAAAGATCTTCCTGAGCCGCATCAGTTTCCGTCATCTCAACCACCATATCTGAAAAGTCACGGCCGAGTTTTCCCAGTGACGCGAGGAGCGGATTCCCTTCGATACGGAAAGCCCGCGCTTCCGGCGCGAGACGGATCATCTCCCGCTCCGGGAGGATATCGGCCCAGTACTCCCGAGTGGGGCTGAGGAGGAACAGGTTGACATCAATGGCTGCGGCGGTAGCCTTCAGGGTCTCAAGATGGTAGTGGGGCAGATACGAAATGCCAAACACCGCGATCCTCTCCGGAACCGCAAAATTCCGGATACCGTTTGTCATCTGACGGCAATACTCCTCTTTGAGCTTCCCCCGGTGCTGTCCGTTGCCGGTCGCTGCGACTTCCCGCCAGAGAATTCCCTGCCACTCCCCTCCCCGGCCCTGTTCCCACTCCAGAAGCATGTCCGGCCGGAACAAGGTGTATTGGTCAAAGCAGTCAGCAATCTTTTCTGCAAGCTGAAACAGCTTGAGACCGGCATTTTCGCCGCCAAGATAGTGCTTCAGAGGAGCAAACTCCTTCTGATGTATGCACTCGGGCAGAAGCGCCATAATCTTCCAGGTCAGAATTTCAGGAGAGAATAACGAGACATCAGGTATGTTCGGCAGGGTTTTGCAGAAGAGATCCCAGACGATCTTGTTTGGAAATGGGTACGTGCAGTTGGCCCAGATGCCGAACTTTTTGGCCAGCTCCATAGCCAGCCAGCGCTGCATTCCCTTGCTCTGTACCACAATCACCTCTGGTGTGAACGGGGAGTCAAGAGGTTCGGCAAGGACGACGGCAAGAGCCTCGACCAATTGTTCCATCCGATTGCTTGTATAGATTCGAAGAGGCATGCGCTATATTCCTGAGATGAGACTTCAGCCTGTTTTGACATTCAGCTGCTGAAGAGCATACAATTTTTTGTAATTGTATGATATCCATCAGCGCCACTATAATAGCGAACTTTTAGTAAAATACAGATTAATCATCCACTGTCAGCCACTTTTTTGTATGACTGCTGAAGGACTTCCATGCGTTGTGCCCTCATTTCACCCTATTCCAGCGGCCCCATGCGGGGCAATATCATCACTGTTCAGCGCATTGCCCGCTTTCTTGGCTCTGCCGGCGTCGCAACAAACATACTTCCGGTCGACCGGTATTCTCTCCACGAGATGAAATTGCAACTGGCTGAATTCAAGCCGGACCTGATCCATGGCTTTCATGCGCATTACTGTGGTTTGACAACACGGGAACTTGCAGAATTCCTGCACGTTCCATACGTGATAACCATTACGGGAAGCGATTTGCACGACTCACACCTGCGGCATCATCCGACGACAGCACGTGTTATGGAGACGGCACAATCTGTTATCTGCTTTCACAACAGTGACGCAAAGAAACTTACAGGTTTTTTCCCGAACATTCTGGACAAAGTGACAGTGGTACCCCAGGGGGTTGAAGTGCTGCCGGTATCTGAAGATGACCGTTTTGGGATTCCTGGGGATTCATTTGTACTCCTGCTGCCTGCCGCTCTACGACCGGTTAAGTGTGTTGAGTTTCCCATTCAAGCCCTCTCACAACTGGCAGACAGTGACAAAACAGTGCAGCTCATCATTGCGGGAGGAGTTATCGACGAAAACTATGCCCGGTTTATCCGCACCCTGCTGGACAAGGCGCCGTTTGCCAGATGGCTTGGCGAAGTGCCGCATGAGCAGATGGGCAATCTGTATGGACGAGCCGATCTGGTGCTGAATTGTTCCCGATCGGAATCGATGCCGAACAGTCTCATGGAGGCGATGGCTATCGGGCGACCGGTGCTTGCAGCCGATATTCCCGGCAATCGATCTCTGGTTCAACAGGGGAAAAACGGCTGGATTTATGATGGTGAGTCGGATTTCCGAAAACTCGTTATGGAGATTCAAGAGGATGCACCACTACGGGAGCAAACCGGGCGAAATGCAGAAGAGTATATGAAGAAGCACTTTTCACCTCAGGATGAAGCGATACGGTACCTGTCGTTATACCGCTCGCTGATTCAGGCATGATATTACTGCAAAAAAGGAGAGGCCCGCATTGTCTGCGGGCCTCTCTGTGCTGCATCAATGATGTAAATCTTTAGAAGAATGAAGTGCTCAACCCGAACTCAACCTTCGCTTCATTTGGATATGATTTGTTATCGTATTTCGCTTTTTCAGTCGCAAACGCACCATTCAAATCAAAACGGAGCCACTGCGGCCCAAGGGAGAGACCGGCTGTAATAATTGGCTTGCTGCCATCTTCTCCAATGTTTTTGTACATACCTGCACGAAGTGCAAGCCATACAGCGTACCAGTGGTCAAAGTGGGCCTCAAGTCCGCCGCCGATTAACTGGCTGTCGCGCCCGTGAATAACTGTTTTATTCTTTGTAAGATCCATATCGGCTGCCAGTGACAACCAACTCAACGGGTCAAGCGCAACGCCGAGGCGTGCCTGAGGCTCAACTTTGACTTTTCCTGTTGCAGCACCGGTCGCAGGGTCTTTGGGGCCATCAAACGTGGGAGAATTCAGGTTTTTCAGGGCAAGACCAACACTGACCGGGCCGACAAATGCCACATCTTCCATACGCCACAACGCTCCAAGATCGACACCAATCTGCGTAGACTCTTCATGCTGATCTTTTGCCTTGGTTGTCGTGTCTTTGGAGTCCTTAAGCTCGCTAACTTTTACAACATTATAGTAGACCGAACCCTGCATGGCTTTTACTGCGCCGCCAATGCCAAGCTTACCAAAATTTCCCAGATCAAATTTGTGTCCATAGGCCAGGGGTACTTCAACAACAGCCAAACCACTTAACAAGACAGTACTCTGATTGTTGTCAATAGTGTCGTTTGTAGGGTTGAGAGTTGTGGCTGTCAAATTGAGAGCAGAGACGAGCTGTTCAGGTGTCAGATTGGTCGTGTTGTTTGCAGCAAGCTGTGCTTCAAGCTTACTCGCCAGTGCCTGAGCCGTTTGTGTAGTTACGCTGGCTCCCCCTGCCGTCTGAAATGCTGCCACAATCTGATCGTACTGCGCCTGCGAGAAAATTTGGGTGGAGGGACGCACAGCATCTGCGGCGGTAATCTGCGAAACATTCGTATAGGCTGGGTTTACAACGTTAATTGCAAGAGTGTTTACGTTGGTTGCTGTACTGCCGCCACTTGTTACAGTTCCTATACGCAGATTCGTCTTATCGATGTCTTTCACACCGGCACCCAGTTCAGTCACACCGAAGACCCCTAATCCGTAATTTTGAAACTGGAAGCCAAGTTCAATATCGACATTTACCGCCAGATTCCCCTTTCGTGCCGCCAAATCATCTACTATCGCGGCAAATTGAACAGCCTTAGTTGTTGCATCGGCCGCAGCAGCAGGAGTGCTATAGTTCATATCCGTACTACCAAGATCAAGTTTTCCAATTTTATCCGCGTTATCAGCCAGAGAGGAACTGATTGAGACGCCAACCCCGGCACCCAGCTTCATATTGAACGCCTTTTCATAAAAGGCCAGTCCGGCAGGGTTTATGAACGTTGCATAGGCATCTGTCGTGCGGGCCACACCGGCACGCCCCATCCCCAGTGTCCCGGGAGTTTGAAATTCCATCGCCTGCGTAATTGCAGGCAGCATCAAACCGAACAGTGCAGCAGTGGTCACCATTTTCTTCATACACGATCTCCTTTTTAAACGGGGTTTTATTTCAAAATAGAGTTGGTGATGATTATAAATTGATAATGACAGATGTCAAGGCAGGGTAGAAAATTTAACCGGGGACGGGTGTACGACCAAATTTCATGCAATGGACGTGTGATATCACGGGTTGCCAAGACCTTTAAGTAAAGCCTTGTGAAACATAGCCGGATCTTCAATCTGTGGCACGTACCAAAAGCCGGGAAGTTGTATCAACCGGCCGTCAGGAATTGTCGGCAGGACTTGTTTCAACACTCTTACTCGTCGTTTCCACCGGGGTCGGAGCAGATTCCTGACGTACCGGTGGTGCCGGTGCCTCCGCCGAAGGTGCGACTGATGCTGCCGCTTCCGTTACAGCTCCGGCACCTGATGCTGCAGCAGCTTCTGTGTTGGCGGGTTCTGCCTTTGTGCCATAGCCGTCACCAAACCACCCGGCTCCCTTGAGACTGAATGAGACGGCAGAGACAAGCTTTCGGACGCTTCCACCACATGTGGGGCAGCGATCTGCCGGTGGGTCAGAAAACTTCTGACGAAGGTCAAACTGAAGATTACAGGCATCACAGCGGTATTCGTAAACTGGCATTTATTTCGTCCTTTACTATAAGCTATGTGGTCAGGCAGATGATGTGACTGTACCGTGTGCTGAAATATCACCTGCGGTGGCGAGCATAGGCGCGGTGATTAATGTGTGTTATCCGTGCCAACGAGGGCGCGTTCGATTCGCCTGTCGGGAATCAACCAGATAAGTGCTACTGCGACATAGATGGCCTGGGCCACCCAGTGTATCCAGAATGCCGAGACCATGGCCGCGATGTAAAACAATGGAGAAGTTTTGCCCTTCCAGTCGGTGCCCACGGCTAGCTTGAGCACAGATTTCGGCCCATCTGCGGCAATGATGCTCTGCTGGAGCACGTAATACGCAAGCGAAGCCATGAGCAGCACAAAACCATAGGCTGCTGATGGCAGTGCGGCGAAATGATTTTCACCCATCCAGCCGCTGGCAAACGGAAACAGTGAGAGCCAGAAAAGCAGATTGAGATTGGCCCACAGCACGCCGCCCGAGACACGATTGGCAGCATGCAGCATGTGATGATGATTATTCCAGTAAATTCCAACATATATGAAGCTCAGGATGTATGACAGAAAGCTGGGGAGCAGCGGCCTTAGCGCCTCAAAGTCAACACCGTGCGGAACCTTTAACTCCAATACCATGATGGTGATAATGATTGCCAGGACACCATCACTAAATGCTTCCAGCCTATTTTTTCCCATCCATTCCCTTTCTGCTGTTCAACGTGGTCGGTCTTCACCGGCGGTTTCAGGCAGGTACGGCGGCGCATCAACCACGAACGCCGGGTTAGCTGCCATGATTGCCGCAACTACGTCACTGGCCAGCTTCAACGTACCTGGCAAAATTATTCAAGATGGCCTGCCATCCCTGACGTTGGAGTTCCACGGGGTTCTCTGATTCAGCATCAAAGGTGACACGCACTGTTACACCGTCGTTAGTCTCCGGGATGAACTCGACAGCACCGCTACGCTCGCCAAAAGAATATTCAATCAACTCGTTTGGTATGATCCTGGTGTATGTTCCGGCGAAGTCAAAGCCAACGCTGCCGTCTTTTGCTTCCATGCGTGAGGTGAACGCCCCCCCAACGCGCAAGTCGACGCTGGATTTGGTGGTGTGCCAGTCTTCTGAAGCAGTATTCCACTGTATGATATCGTCCGGCGTCGTATATGCACTCCAGACTTTAGTAACCGGCGCTTTGATTACGGTTTCTACAGATATTTTCATAGGCTGCCTCCGTAAGGTTGGTAACGGTGTGCCCCCATGTTCCGCCCATCCGGTATTTCGGGCGGTCGGTGTCCTCGGGGCTTGTTGGAACATCGCATGTCATCCATTTTCACGGACGGTTCCCGCATCAGCCCCTCCGGGCTTTACCGCTTACCTGACTTATTTCAATTTTAATCACTTTGGTGATTTTGTCTTTTGATTCGATATATTGTAAACCTCCAGCTATAAAATCCGAGCAATATTTTTCTAATAACCAAACAAGAGCCTGATGTCGCTCTTCACTATGAACTTCACGTGCGACTCCAAAGACTACGGCGCTTTCGTAGAGAGTGCCGAACGTTTCAGGCAGGACCGTCGTTTTGCCCGTAACACAAAATGAAACTTTTGAATTATTTGCGATGTTATCGAGTTTTTGACCGTCAACGGCACAGTGGAAATATATGGCATTGTCTTTATACACATAACTTAATGGAACGCCGTAAGGCTGCCCGTTTGTGTCGACAGTTGACAGTACCCCATATTCTGACTTGTCTAAAAGTTCAACAGCTTCCAGTTCGCTGATTTCCCGATCTTTTCTGCGCATATTTTCCGTTCCTGTCACTTTTGATGTGGTGGCTATCAGAGTACATCAGACGACGTGAATATAGCATATGACTGTCAGTAATTTTCAAGTGTTATCGGGCATGAAGCAGACCCGCCGTTATTTGTTTCTGCGGCTCTAGTTTTCTGGTGGGTGCGTACTATTTTATACAACTGTGCCGAAGAGTTTGCCGACGCCCGCGGTTAATCCCATTGCAAGCGCCCCCCAAAAAGCAACGCGAAGAGCACCCTTGGCAACCGGCGCGCCACCGGCGTATGCAGCGGTTGCTCCCAGAATGGCTAAAGTTAGCAGCGCAGTTACAGATGCGACCTCCGTGACCCGGGTAGCAGGTGCGACTAATACGCTTATGATTGGAACAATGGCACCTACTACGAAAGAAACAGCGGAGGCCAGAGCAGCTTGAATCGGCCGCGCCCGTAGAGTCTCCGTAATGCCTAATTCGTCACGGGTATGCGCCAGAAGTGCATCACCGGACATAAGTTTTTCAGCTACCAGGCGTGCTAATGGTTGATCAAGGCCTTTGCTCACATAAATTGAAGTCAGTTCCGCAAGTTCGCTCTCCGGCTGAACCTGCAGTTCATATTTTTCTCTTTCAATATCGGCAGATTCGGTATCAGCCTGCGATTGAACCGAGACATACTCTCCGGCTGCCATAGACATCGCCCCAGCAACCAGACCAGCTACACCCGTAAGCAGAATACTCCTTTGCTGAGCTCCCGAGGCAGCAACGCCAACAACAAGGCTTGCGACCGAAATTGTTCCGTCATTCGCACCAAGCACAGCAGCTCGCAGCCAACCAATTCTCGTTGTATTATGAGATTCTCCGTGATTGTGAAGCATTATCTGAATCTCCTTATGGCCCAACGGCTATGAGGCGCACCAGCGGTGCGGGGATTTATCCGCGCCGACTGTGTGTCGCCGATTGCTGGACGCTCGGTTTTCACTGTTGCTTGTGCGGTGGCGGCAGGAAGGTGAGGCACTATACAGCAGTAACAGTAGTATCTATCCTGACGTGCAATGCCTTTTTAATGGTGGCAAAGATCGCTGATAGATTCTCCATGGTAGGATTGCCGGAGGTGGAAAGCATACGGTGAAGACTTTTACTCGGTTTCTGAACTTCTTCCGCCAATCGCTCGAATCCGACTGTTGCGTTTATGAGGTCGCGTAGAATCAGTTTGGCTGTAACTGAATCGCCGTCCAGCAATAAATCAACTGCTTCATGCAACAGTGACTTGGCAAAATCAGGGTCACATTCAACCCGTTTTTTTATCGTTTCTTTGAATTCTCTTGTAAGTGCCATTTTTTCCTCCCCCGTATCTCCCTAATCTATTTCTTTTTCTGGTTGGCTTTTCGTTCCTTGTATTCTTTCCAAATTGCTTCTGCCTTATCGATATCTTTTTGCTGTCCCTTTTTGGTACCACCACCGAGCAGAATAATCAGCCGGTCACCGTCCTTGCCGAAATATACCCGATAGCCCGGCCCCCAATCCAACCGATATTCTCCAATTCCTCCAAACCATTTAACGTTGGAGAGATTGCCCTGCTCCATAACATCAAAGCAAAATGGGCCGCGTTCATATTGACCCATCAGATCAACCGGCAGATTAAACTATTGCGGCTATTCGCGATTTTTTTTGGAGCATCTTAAAGTAAAAATGTGTAGGCAAGCGGTTTATGTTCGATAAGTTCTTCAAGGCATGCCAGGAGCCGGGCATCCTCCGCCTTGAGGAGTGCCCTGCTCTTCGCCCGTTCTTCACGGGGCAGTTTCAGGGGGGCAAGCAGCAGCTCGAATTCAGCAATATCATTCATCTGCCCGAGAATGGATTGATACTCTTTAAGCAGTTCCAGGGTGCGAGTGTAATCACAGCCAAGAATTTGAGTTATAATCTCAAAAAAATAGCGCCATTTTTTGATGGCAATCCTCAGCGAATGGCGTGATGTACGCCGCTCCGGGATTGCGGCACTGCTGAGCAGCCGGTGTATCGGCAGGTATTGCCTGATGGAAACTTCAGATAAATAGGCGAGCAGGGAGGTGCCGTTTCGTTTGCGTAGGGAAGCATCGGCCAATTCCGCAACGATCTCCTGTACCATTGCATCCATTTTTCCCTGATCAAACTCTTTGAGTGCTTTCTTTATGCGGACAAACTCGCTTGCTCTCAGCTTGGCAAGAGTGTGGCACAATGTGCTCCCGATCGAGAATTTCCCACTGGCCCGCGACTGAAAAAACAGCTCTGCTTCATCGATATTACGCAGGCCGCCCAACACCTGGGTAAGTTTGCGAACTTTTTTCCGTAAATACGTTTTCTGACCCTTTGGTGCAAACGGATAGAGAAGTTCCAGAATTGCCCTGAAGCGGCGTGATGCAACCCGAAGGTCATGGATATCGTCCGGGTCCATTGATTTCAGAGAAACACGTCTCAACCGCATGAACTCTTCCCAGTGAGAAATGAATACGCCGCGGGAGCGTTCCAGAATTGTAGCCGAATCAGGCCAAAATCGCGAATGAAGTAACGGCATATATTCAGGAAACCTTTTGAGGGAATGCCTTTTCGAAAGAGGTGACCCGTTTTTTTCCCGGTGTCAGGTACCAGAGAAAACCGGCCGGTTTTTCATCCGGGCCCGGATCAAGCTTTAACGCCACACAGGCGCCTTTATTGAGTGACACCGCCTCCTGAGAACGGCCGAGTAACGCGGCAACCAGCAATCCCAGTTGCGGTTCGTGACCAACAACCATGACCTGTTTCGAGTCTCTGACGCCTCTGAGATATGTACCCAGATCATGGACATCGGCCCCCGGCAGAAGCAGAGTGCTTGCAACAACGACATTCTTGCGACAGGCCTGTTCAGCCGCTATCTCGGCAGTTTGAACAGCCCGGGTCAAGGGACTGGTGACGGTAAGCCGCGTTTTGGGGCCGAATTTGGCAATAGCCGAACTCGTTTTTTTGACTGACGCCCTTCCCTTTTCAGTAAGATAGCGCCACTGGTCCTGCAAAGCGTCACTTCCTGCCACCGCTTCAGCATGCCGCAGTACGTACAAAATCATGATGCCCTCCTCATTGATTGTCTTTTCTCGGAGTATAAACCACAAAAAGACCGAATCAACAGAGTATTATCAAGTACACATAATTGTAACAAACATGCGTGAAGTCACTCATCTCTACTGCAGGTGTAAGCTGCACAGACCGGTTATCATCGACGAGACCGGGGTGCGTATCAATGTGCGGCATTTTGCTCTGACTTCAAGTGATGCCGTATACCGAGCCAGGTTAACGTCAGGGGATGGCGTCAACAGCGATAAATCCGGATTCTCGGAGAACCGGTCGAGTCCGGACAGGATGCGCAGGGCCGTACCGCCGTGGAAATCTGCATAATCGAAAGACTTGGTCCGCCAGATTCCGAGCAGCGCCGCTTCCTGAATAATCTCACGTAGCGCTCTGACTGAATCGTCCACGGCGAAATGATGGGCGACAATGAGAACTCCCGATCATCAACAGTAATTATTCCTGAAATTAACGGGCATTGTCAGCTGTCCACCATCTCTTTGGAAAAGAATAGGTTCGGATGGTAACTGATTAACAGGTAAGGAGGTTATTGAAGCTTATGCAGACTGAAACGACCCAGGCTGTGGCCGCAGCCGAATCAGGTATGGATGGAAAAACGGCTCCAAAAATATAAAATCTGGCCGGCTACCAAGTGAACTCTAAAGAGGATGGATCCGGCAGTTTCTGAAATTAATTTCACCATCTCTTCTCCTGCAGCCAACCCCATTTTTAAACTGTCCTCATGCCCTTCCGGTCGGTACCTTAATTCCGTCTTGGCAGATTTCAACAGAGCATCAACGATTCCCTTCTTGAAAGGAGATCCACAACCGTAAGATAGTTCGTCTGGGATTCCTGAATCGATTTTCAGTGGCCTACCAGCAGGAAAACATGGATTGTCGTCCGACCAGACTACCCGCGAAAAATTATTCTGAAGTGGCAAGTTTTCTAGCGATGCACATTACACCAACGATTTCTCCGCCAGGTAATATCCACGGGAATTTTGACACTGAAACTAATACCGTTTCACCATCCCCATGAGTGATCGTTTCTCGTATATCTTCCAGTGGTTGTCCATTGCTTAATACCCATATATCATCCTGGAGGGCTTTTTCTGCCTGCTCTCGCGACATCAGGTCAAAGTCTGTACGCCCCCGGATTGTGTCCATCGTTAAGCCATAATGATTTGCTTTCTCTGCACTGGCACAAACTATTACACCGCCTGAGTAGCGTCCATCTTCTGTAGCAAAATATTCTTTTACTACGATAGAGTCCTTAGTATTTTTCAAAAATGAATTGAATATTAACAATTCTTTCAATCCTCTTCCCATAACTACCTCTTATTTCCATTGAAATTACGACGCACCTTTTTGCCCAATAATTATAGAAGCTATTCATAACCCGAGAATTTATTGTTTGTTGCGGTCACCACCCTGTCTCCAGTCAGGCCATGAGAATTTGTCTGGCTCTCACTCCGTTTGCTTATTGCACTCGATACATGAACAACTTATTTGAGTTATTCACACTTTAAAACGTCCCAAGGCTTCGCGCAGCCCTTCCGATTTCTGAGCCATGCTTGCTGAAACGCCGCCTACTTCAACAGAGACAGTGCGATTCTGCTCCGATAACGAACAGATCTGATTCATCAACTCAATAAGCTGTTTGGTGCGGGTGGCAATATAGATGCTCTTTCTGACCAGATCGGATGAGATATCAACCGATACCTTCAAACGGTCACCGGTACCACCGACGTTTTCGATCAGGGAGCGGGTCGATGCAGCAATGTCCCGCATTCGAGATGCGCTTCGCTCGTTACCGCCACACACTTTCCCAACCCCGTCCACAACAGTACTGATGCTGCTGTTGATCTGATCAAGAGAGCTCTGCGTCTTGGCAGCCAATGCCCGCACTTCATCCGCTACAACTGCAAAACCCCGCCCGGCCTCACCTGCCCTGGCCGCCTCAATGGAGGCGTTTAACGCCAACAGATTTGTCTGGTCGGCAATATCAGCGATAATCTCCAGAACCTCACGGATATCGCCGGCTTTACCGGCCAGTTCCTGGGCCTGGGCGGCCATAATAGCCTGACTTTCCGATTCCCCTATGATGACAGCACCGGCTTTTTTTAGATCTTCCACAAATTGTGCAAGAATCACTCGAGTAGCCTCAATTGCCTCGGTTGTGGAAACAGCCATTTCTTCTGTGACATCAAGATTTCCCGCCACATCATGCGTCAGCTTGTCGCCTTCGGTAATCATATTGGATTGGCTCTGCACCGTCTCCTTCAGGTTGGCGGCAATATGCGACAATTCCTGACTTGCCACGGCGGTTTCATGCGCACTAATAACGGACTGGGAAATACTCCCCTGGACTTTGGCAATAAACTGATCAATGTACCCGGCGACACTTCCAATTTCGTCCTGTGCTTTGATGTTGATACGCTTGCTCAGGTCACCCTCACCCTCGGAGAGATCACGAACCCGGTCTGTGATCTCACGTAACGACAGGTTTATTGATCTTGCTGTCGCTAAACCTGCACCGGATGCCACGACGACAACAAGTATGGAAATAGCAATAATCAGAATGGAAAACCGGGACACTTTGGAGTTAACGGAGGAGACAACCTCACGCTGCTTTGTTTCGACAGATTTCACCCGCTCGTTGCCCCCCTTTTCGGCGGCCAGCGATGCATCCTTCACTTTGCTCATGGCCTCAGCAACCTCGGTATTTGCAGAAATGACCGATCGCTGCGCCTGAACAATGGCATCAACAGAGCCAATGACCGAACGGATTGCGCTCGTTGCGACAAACGGCTGTCCCGTAATGGTACGTATCAGTTTGTCAGTTTCGACAACGTCTTTGTTGAGGACATTTTTTAGGCGTTCCACGGCAGCAGCAGCCTGTTCATATTTGTCCTGTGTATCCGAGAGCAGCACCATTCGAGACTGCGCCTCAAGCGTTTTGGCGTCCACCTCAAGCCTGCCTGCCGCCGCAATCAGGGCATTGATTGCCTGACGCTGTCTGAGCGCCGAATCCACATCGGCCTGGCCGTTTTCTACTTTCTTTGCCATACCGTCAACAATCGTTCCCAACCTCAGCCCGATATCATTTACCGAATTAATAGCCGCACGTTTGGCTGTCATAAACTCTGAAGCCGCCGCAGTGTCACCGGAAATCACTTTCCCCTTTAGTGAAACGAGGCCGCCATCCTTGACAAACTGCTCGTAAACCGCCTGCACGGAACTTTTGATGGACGCATCTTCAAACGATGCTGTCTGAATTGACTCGTTGACCCGTTTAATCTTGCTCTTTATGACTATAACTTCGGTTTTAGTCTTTGCCAGGTCGAGATCATTGGCTATCACGAGCATCTCACGGAGCATGATTTGTGCTTCGCTTACAACAGCAGAATTTTTAAATAGGGCTGATGAATTTTTGACCGTTACGGAAACCTTCTGAGCAACGCCGGAGTTGAGATTGTCGATATTTTTCCTCACCGACTGCAGCGCTTTATCAACGCTTGTCAGCGACGAATCAAGCAACGCCATCTCTTTTCTGAAAATCTCCACCGACGCCAGTCTTTTGCTGACGGAAGCTTTAACAATATCGTGAAGGGATGAAAACACCTGAATAACGGTAGTGCTCTGTTCACCAAGTGCAGCTATTTCCGATGCCAGCCGTTTGACACTATCCATTTCCCGAGAAACCTCTCCGGCCCTTTTATCCACTTCGGCACTGTTTTGCGCCGAAGCAATCTGCAGTAGCTGACTAGACAGGGTATCTATAGATCGCTGCATCTCGAAGGTTTTTATCTGCAGCGGCGTCGAGCGTTGAGTCAGCGTGGCAATACTCCCCTTAATGGAGAACACGACATACAGGGAAAGAGCTGCCAGAGCGGATATGCCAACAGCGGCAAGCATGGCGCTGGAGAACAGTTTAGTACGAATTTTCATGAAATGCTCCCGGACGAATCATGGTGAGGCAATAACCGCATGTTATTTTTTGTAGATTCCGCAGCAGAAAATCAGGTCGTCAACTTTTTCGAAGTACGTTGTTTTGCTCTCAACTTCACTTGTTTTAGGATTTTTATATCTGTAATCCGTCCATCCTTTGCCATCCTTGGCAGCAATATCAACAATTTCCTTGCGGAATTTCTTGCCTGCGGCATCAGGCAGGTCAATCATGTTCTGGCCGATCAGTTTCGGATTCGGGTGAGCCATCATAGTGGCATTTGCGTCATATACAAAAACATACAATTCCCCTTTATTAAACATGCCTTTCGGATTGGAAACTTCGTCAATAGCCTTTTCCAGCCCATTCGCCTTGTAATACTTCACAGCTCCCTGCACCAGACTGACAGCTTCATCGCGCGGTTCTCCCGCCCGAACAGATACCGCCGCAACGATAATAAGAAACAGCACTCCGCTCAACATTCCCAAGATTCTCATATAAACCTCCTTTTTATGGTCTGTCTCGGGAGTACATATCATAATGAGGCGTCATGTCAACAGCAGAAATCATCACTCAACCATGCGAAAACAGGTTATTATTGACGCTGTTCGGACAGTAAGTGGTGCTCATATTGTATAAACGCTCTCTTATGATAAAATCTTAGCAACTATGTCGAATCAAGAGGATTTTGCCATGGATTCAGAAACCAGGAATCCCGACTTTTCAGAAGAACTCAACACGTTACTGGCCGCGTCGGTAGATGGTTTTACGTTAGTTGACTCCAACGCAAGGATAATTGAAGCGAATGAAAGCTTCTGCCGGTTGACCGGATACCGTCGTGAAGAACTTCTCACCATGCACGTATGGGAAATCGATACGATAGATACTACCGAAGAAGTCGCCGAGCGTATTGAAACAATAATGCGGTATGGCTCACTCCGGTTTGAATCAAAACATACTCGCAAGGATGGCTCTGTCATAGATGTTGAGGTAAGTGCGACCTATCTGCCTCTGCAGGGTGGGTTAATTATTTCTTTCGCCAGAGATATCACGCAACAGAAACTGGTCGAGAAGGCGCTTGGCAGAAGTGAAGAACTTTATAGAAACATTGTCGAGTCTCAGTCGTACTTTGTCGACCGGTATCTACCCGGTGGCATTTTAACCTACGTTAATCCTGCCCTTGCCCGTTTTGCAGGCTTGGAGGCGGGTTATCTGCTCGGAAAGTCGTTCTATCCGTTCATCCATGGAGATGATCGCAATGAGGTTGTCAGGAAAATAGAATCAATATGCATTGGCAACCCCACTGTGGAGACTGAGAGCAGAATAGTACTGCCCGACGGCCGGATACTGTGGAATCGCTGGACCCATTCAGGGATATTTGATGAGCAGGGGAATCTGGTTGAATATCAATCTGTAGGCATGGACATAACCGAACGCATGCAGGCTGAAATGAAACTTCGCTCTTCAGAAGAAAAATTTTCTACTGCGTTTCGGCTGACCCCCGATGCAATTAACATAAACAGACTCAGCGATGGAATGTATCTTGAGATAAATGACGGATTCACCGAGACCTGTGGATTTACAGCCGAAGATGTGATTGGCAAGACATCTCTCGAGTTGAATATCTGGGCTGATCCTGAGGAGAGAGATCACCTTGTGACCGAACTGAAGGAGCGGGGTGCGGTCAACAACCTGGAAGCAAGATTCAGATGTAAGAATGGTTCCGTCATAACGGGTCTCATGTCTGCCCGTACAATCGAGTTCCTTGGTGAACCGTGTATCCTCTCGGTTTCAAGGGATATCAGCGAGCGGAAAAAAATCGAGGAGTCGTTATTCAGAAGCGAACAGAGTCTACGGACAATTATCGATGCGTCACCGATTCCCCTTGCGTTGAACGATGAGCAGGGAAACATCACTTATCTTAACCGGGCTTTTGAACAAAGTATCGGCTACAGTGTGTCCGATATTGCAAATATTAAGGAATGGTGGCCTCGAGCCTACCCGGATGAGCAGTACCGACAGTCAGTGATCGACATATGGAACAGGCATCTGGAGGAAGCGACACGTACCGGTCAACCATTTGTTCCCATGGAAATAGATGTGGTGTGCAAGGACAGCTCCGTACGTTCCTTCATGTGCAGTGCCACGCCTCTGGGTGAAACACTGTCAGGCAGCCTCCTGGTAATTTTCTTTGACATAACTGAGCGAAAAAAATCAGAACATGAAAAAATACTGCTTGAGCAGCAGTTCCAGCAAGCCCAGCGGCTTGAGAGCCTTGGGGTGCTGGCCGGCGGCATTGCCCACGACTTCAACAACCTCTTAACTATTATCATTGGCAATTGTTCACTGGCAATGCGGAGACCTCAACACTCTGAAGACCATATTCAGCAGATAAAAAAAGCAGCAGACAGGGCTGCAGAGCTGTGTGAACAGATGCTTTCATACGCTGGAAAAAACCAGATTATTTTAAAAATTGTCAGTATTGCAGACCTGGTAAAGGATATGGTTGCCATGCTGAAATCAAGCATCAGTCAGAATGCTGTAATTCATCTCAACATTCCAGACAATATTCCAGCGATTAAAACCGATGAGAGCCAGATCAGGCAGATCATAATGAATCTTCTCATCAACTCATCTGAGGCTATCGGCGAACAGCAGGGAGACATTATAATCTCTCTTACAAGAACTGCCATCAGCTCGAAGAAACCTAAAAGCGATTATCTTGGAAACACAATTTACCCCGGTGATTATCTGTGTTTAGAGGTGACTGATAACGGCTGTGGGATGAATGATGAGACATTGCGGCATATTTTTGAGCCGTTCTACACTACCAAGTTTACCGGCCGGGGACTCGGGATGTCTGCAGTGCTCGGCATCATCAAGGCACATTCCGGAGCGTTGCAGCTTTACAGTGAATCAGGAATGGGTACGACGTTCAAGGTGTATCTCCCCATTCAGGATGACGAATACTCCAAAGATGAAGCGCCGCAGGGAATAGCCACTACCATTGAAGCCTGGAAAGGGAACGACACCATTCTGCTGGTCGAGGATGAAGAACAGGTCGCCAGCATCGCAAAAGAGATGCTGGAAGAGTTGGGATTTGCAGTTATTGTCGCCTGTAACGGCGCTGAAGCACTTGAGCATTACAATGCAAATGCAGCAAAGATTGTCCTGGTAGTCACTGATATAGGAATGCCAGTCATGGATGGATATGCTTTGTGCCGGGAGTTAAAGACGCAAAACCCGAATCTTCCTATCATAATATCAAGTGGCTTTCATCACGTTGCCGTAAGTTCACGCATAGACCCGGATAATATCGCTGGATTTATCAGCAAACCGTACAACTTCACTAAAATGCGAGAGGTAGTGAAGGAAGTTGTCGAGACCATGAAGCCACGTCAAGCCGGTCGCATTGACCGGGCAACACCTGTTTAAAGGTGAACAGTGCCGACAGTTCTTTGCTGAGAATTACTTATAAGCATGCGGTTTTGCCGACAGGAGCACACACCATGGATTTTACAAAAATGCTGCATACATTTACTGTCATCCCATCACTAACCGAAGAATTGGCGGCACTTCAGCGGATCGCCTATAACCTCTGGTGGAGCTGGGAGATTGATGCCATCAGTCTGTTCCGCCGACTCGACGCCGACCTTTGGAAATCAACCCGGCACAACCCGGTTGAAATGTTGGGGCTCCTCCAGCAGACCATGCTGGACGGGCTCAAAAATGACGAAGGATTCATGGCTCACCTGAACAAGGTGGACGAGAAACTGACCGACTATCTTAGCACTAAAACCTGGTTCGAGAACTGTTGCAACGGCAATTCTGAAATGAAAATCGCCTATTTTTCCATGGAATTCGGTCTCCATGAATCGCTGCCGATTTATTCCGGGGGGCTCGGCATCCTTGCAGGTGATCACCTCAAATCAGCCTCTGATCTCGGGCTGCCGCTGGTCGGGGTCGGCCTTCTCTACCGCCAGGGTTACTTCCGGCAATATCTCAACAATGAGGGTTGGCAACAGGAATATTACCCTGAGAACGATTTTTATAACCTGCCGTTAACACTTGAGCGTGACGAGCATGGAGTACCACTCTCCTTCGAGCTGGAGTTCGGCCCCCGGAAATTTTTCGTCCATATCTGGAGGGTTCAAGTCGGCCGCGTCCCGCTGTACCTGCTGGACACCAACCTGGAGGAGAACAGCCCCGAAAATCGGCTGATTACTGCCCAACTCTACTTCGGCGATAAAGAGATGCGCATGATTCAGGAAATCCTGCTCGGCATAGGTGGTATCCGTGCCCTCCGGACTCTCGGTATCGTCCCAAATGTCTGCCACATGAACGAAGGGCACGCCGCCTTTCTGGCACTGGAACGCATCAGGCTGCTCATGGAAAAGCGCGGTATTCGCTTTAACGAAGCTCGTGATATAGTGAAGGCCGGTAATATTTTCACCACTCACACGCCGGTTGAGGCCGGAATCGACCACTTTTCACCTGAACTGATTGATACTTACTTCACCAAATATTTAAAAACACTGGAAATCCGCCGCGATGAATTTCTCGGGTTAGGACGTCAGAACGCCAAAGACCCTCTGGAATCGTTCTGCATGGCGGTACTGGCGCTTAAGCTGGCAGGGCATATAAATGGCGTCAGTCAGCTGCACGGCGAAGTTTCACGGCGGATGTGGCGGAATGCCTGGCCGGAACTGCCGCTGGAACAGGTACCGCTGACCTCGATAACGAATGGAGTTCATACCGGCACCTGGATGTCCAACCATATGGCCAGCCTGCTGGTACGCTATCTGGGAACCCGCTGGATGGATGACCCTACCAACCATACGGTATGGCATCGCATCACCAAAATCCCTGATACTGAATTGTGGCGCACACGGCAGAGCTGCCGAGAAAAACTGGTTGACTTTGCACGCCAGCGCCTCAAGGAGCAACTGACCAAAGTTGGCGCCACATTCAAAGAACTTGCTACTGCCGCAGAAGTACTCGACCCGGAAGTGCTTACGATCGGATTTGCACGTCGCTTTGCCACTTATAAGCGGGGGACGCTGCTGCTGCGGGATCTTGACCGGCTGGCCGCCATCCTCAACAATCCGGACATGCCGGTGCAGTTTATTTTTGCCGGAAAAGCCCATCCTCAGGACCAGGAAGGCAAGGAACTAATCCGGCAGATCGTCCAGGCATCCCATCAGGAACGTTTCCGTCACCGAATCGTATTCATCGAAGATTACGACATGGAAGTGGCGCGCCATCTGGTTCATGGAGTTGACGTCTGGCTCAACACACCTCTCAGACCGATGGAAGCCAGCGGCACCAGCGGTATGAAAGTCGCCTTCAACGGCGGACTCAACATGAGCATCCTTGACGGCTGGTGGTGCGAGGGATACCAGGGAAACAACGGCTGGGCAATCGGTAAGGGTGAAGTATATGAAGATCTCGAATATCAGAATCAGGTGGAGGCACGGGCCGTCTACGAATTACTGGAAAAAGAGGTGGTGCCGAACTTTTATGATCAGGGAAGTGATGGGGTGCCGCGATCATGGGTAGCCACCATGAAAGCCTCGATGCAGACCCTCTGCCCGGTGTTTTCTACGGATCGCATGGTGCAGGAGTATGTCGATCACTCCTACACTCCGGCATATACCCAGTGGAAACAGCTGGTAGCCGATGATCTGGCACTGGCACTGGATCTTGGGCGTTGGAAAGAACGTGTCTTTAAAGCCTGGCCGCAGGTCAGAATTGTAAACGCCGAAGCACATGTTGAGGATGCAGTAGCTGTTGGCAGCATGGTTCCGGTTTCAGCCCGCATAAACCTGGGGGAATTGGCTGCTGAAGACGTTGCAGTGGAGGGATATTTCGGGGTTCTGGACTCAACCGGGTCCATTCTGGGAGGTGAAACGGTGCCGCTTGAGATGACGCGCGATCTCGGCAACGGCATACATGAATTCAACGGATCCCTGGAGTGCCGTTTTTGCGGACGACACGGCTTCATGCTGCGCGTCGCACCGCATCATACGATTCTGGGAACTATCTACGAACCGGGGTGCCTTATTTGGGGGTAATTCGCCGGCAGCCCATGTGTGCGTCAGCGCAGAGAAGCAGGAGATGTAGTTATGGGAGATAAAAGAGCGGTTCAGAGAGTGGCGTGTTTTTCAAAATGCTCCGTATTGCATAACGGTTCAAAATATATCGGCGTGCTGGAAAACATTTCGCTTACCGGGGCGTTGGTAATGGTGCCCCCTCCCCTCCCCACGATCATTCAGATTGGTGATACATGCCGGCTCAATATTTGTGCTGACTCAGATCAATATTCAAATGAATCATACAGCACCGTCATCCGAATAAAATCATCTCACATCGGCTTGCACTTCATAAGAGAGACCTATTTTGCCTGACAGGAAGATCCGCCTTGACCTGTTTATACGAATATCTATTACTGCACATCATCAAGCCATATACAGCGAAGCAGATATAAAGTGGAATTGCGAGGAATTGTCATGCAGAAAGAGTATCCCGCTATTCAACAAGATGAACAGCAGAAAATACTTCACGCGAAACGGGAATGGGAGCAGACCTTTGATTCTGTTACCGACCTGATTTTTATTGTTGACCGCGACCATACCATTATCCGGGCCAATCATGCCATGGCAGCCAGGTGTGGTCTTGCAACACGAGAGGTGGTGGGGCTTAAATGCTATGAGCTGATGCATGCTGCAGACGCTGCCCCTGCGCTGTGTCCTCATGCCGAATTAATCAACTGCGGTACACGACGGTCAGTAGAACTTACGGTAGAAAGTCTTGGCGGAACGTTTGAAGTAACCGTGTCGCCATTGATGAATGCAGAAGGCAGGATGACGGGAACTGTCCACGTTGCCAGGGATGTCACAGAGAAGAATCGTCAGCAGATGTTGTTGACGGCCTACCAGAGTCAGCTTGAAGAGATAAACTGCGCTCTTGAGTCACGAATAGAAACCGCAGTTGCTGAACTACGCAAAAAAGATGCTCTGCTCATACAGCAGAGCCGTTTGGCGGCAATGAGTGAAATGGTCAGCTCGATTGCCCATCAGTGGAGACAACCTCTCAATAATATCGGGCTTATCATTCAAAGTCTTCAGCTTGCCTTTGAATCAAACGACCTTTCCGCTGAGGAACTGCATGCCGATGTTGCCGAAACCATGCAGGAACTGCAACACATCTCACAGACCATTGATGACTTCCGCAACTTTTTCAGTTACGAGGAAGTCTCTAGTTCATTCCAGATTAATGAACTGGTCTCCCACGCAATCACCTTTGTCGAGACCTCGATGAAAAGAAAAGGAATCAGGATAGAACTTGATGAAGAACCAGACATTACCGTTGAAGGGTATCCCAATGAGTACATGCAGGCGTTTCTCAATATCCTGATCAATGCGCGGGATGCCCTGATTGAACATCAGGGGAAAGATCCTGCCGTATCAATTCGTATTTTTAAAGAGCATGGACGTTCGGTTGTTACCGTCCGCGATAACGGCGGCGGCATTCGTGAGGAAATCATGCCTAAAATATTTGACCCCTACTTCACCACCAAGAAACAGATCACGGGTGCCGGCATCGGACTCTATATGGCAAAAATGATCATCGATAAAAAAATGCATGGCGACCTGACTGCACGGAATATTGACGATGGGGCAGAATTCAGAATTGAAGTGTGAGCAACGGGGTTTCAGTCGCTCACAGGCTAACTCCGGCGATAGCCGCTCCGCAGTCAGGACAGGAGCCATTAATGATCCTGTCCGCCGTTATAACGTACCCGCACCGCTTAATCAGTACCGCCGAACAGGATGGACAGCTGGTATTTTCACGCCCCCCGCCAGGCACATTACCTTCATAGACGTACCGTAATCCGGCAGCATGGCCAATATCGCACGCCGCGCGCAGCGTAGCCACCGCTGTCCGTGGACGGTCGGTCAATCGATAAGTTGGGTAGAACTGGCTTACATGCCATGGGGTATCAACTCCCAGATTAGCGACGATGAATTGTGCAATGCCCTGCAACTCGGTATCCGAGTCGTTGAGTCCGGGGATAATGAGTGTGGTGAGTTCCAGCCAGATTCCTTGCTTACGGTATTCAATGATTGAATCGAGAACTTCAGAGAGTCGGGCATGAACAACATCTCGGTAAAATCCTTCCGAAAACCCTTTCAGGTCGATATTGGCAGCATCAAGGTATGGCGAGATTTTCGCCAGCGCCTCCCTGCTGATATACCCGTTTGTTACGAAGATGTTCTTTAATCCCGCTTCCCGTGCGGCACGGGCGGTGTCATAGGCAAACTCATAGTATATTGTCGGCTCTGTATAGGTATAGGATAACGAGCTGCACATACTATCCAGAGCCCGCTGCACAATATCCAGCGGCGTCCGGTCTCCGTCGCAGATATGCGTACTTCGTTCAACCTGTGAGATGGAATAATTCTGGCAGTGGAGACAATGGAAGTTGCATCCCACTGTAGCAATAGAATAGGTGTTACTGCCAGGCATAACATGGTACAGGGGCTTTTTCTCAATCGGATCGACATGCTCCGCGCAGAGCGAGCCGTATACCAGACTATAGAGAGTTCCACCGCGATTTTCGCGAACAGCACAGAGGCCACGGTCACCGTTGCCGATCAAGCACGTGAAGCGGCACAACCCACAGCGCACCTGCATATTATCCAGCCGTTCATAAAACATGGCTTCTTTCATGATAAATTCTCCTTTGCACTTCCAATATGCTCGCAATCTCCTGTCGATATCTTCTACTTGTCAATCGTACCGCCAGCAGCAGTAGACCTCGCTACCTCAACAGCACAATCCGCGCAACTGTAAGTAAACGGAAGTACTGTTGCCGCCAGACTGAACTCCATTTACTTTTACCGGTGCGCCTCCAGCCCCCAACGGTCCGTCTTCATGGGGAAGGCCCATAGTGACGTAGTCTGTCAATAGTTGACACCATAACTAAAGATTCCTGGAGAGTTGAAATCAACTCATACTTCTTCAACGTTGGTAGCTAATTTAAATAACAAATAAATTAAAATTACTCTGACATCATGTTGTCAGTATACTGTGCTATAGTGCAAAAAAAAGAATCTAATTCGTACATTACGGGTAAATTCTAGACTTATGCCACCAGAATCTTCAGTAAAATTAAATTCACTAATCAGTATTCTCAATCAGCTTGATAAAGGGACAAGAATAACTGCCACATTGCTTGCAGAATCATTAGGCGTTACTGAACGCACCATTTACCGCTACATGATGACACTGCAGAATGCCAATTATCCTATTTTTTTTGATCGTAAAAAAATGTCTTACCGCTTTGTATCCGGATTTTCGCTTAAAAACGCAGCAAATCAAACTGAAATATTTAATGTTCTTGACCTCAAGAGCCGTATGCTTGGGTCAACTTCTGTTGGACTTGTCTCTTATAATGCAGCTGGTCAGTGTGTCATAGCCAATAATGCTGCTGCATCTATGATCGGAACAAGTTATGAAGAGGTTCTGAGCCAGAATTACATGACTCTGCAGTCTTGGAAAAAATCGGGGTTGTTGATAATGGCCCAGGATGTCATGCACAGTGGCCGCGAAACCGCCGGTGAGTTTCATCTTTTTACAACATTTGACAAAGAAGTTTGGCTTCATTGCAGCATGTCTCGCTTTACGCAAAATGGGGAGCATTACCTGCTATTAGTAGTTCAAGATGTGACTGAGCGCAAAAGAATGGAACAATCTATCAAAGACAGTGAAGAACTTTTAACTCTTTTTGTGGAAAACAGCCCCATATATACCTTTATTAAAGATAGTGATCTGAAGTTTGTGCATGTGAGTAGCAACTATGAACAGTTGCTTGGCAAGCCTATCATTGAAATTGTGGGTAAAGAGATGAGGGAGCTGTTCCCAGCGGAATTTGCAGAAAAAATTCTACTAAATGATTGTGCCGTGTTGGAATCAGATAAAAAAACCGAAATTGATGAGGAATTCGATGACAAATCCTTTTCAACCATCAAATTCCCTTTTAAGCGAGGCAGCAAAAGGTTTCTTGCCGGGTATGCCATAGATATTACAGAACGAAAAAAATACGAGTTTCGGCTTATTTCATCTGCAAAACAGTTTCAAGCGATCGTCCAAACAACCCTTGACGCTTTTTGGCTCATCGATTGCGCCGGCAATTTTATTACTGTGAATGATAGAGCCTGTCAGATGTCCGGCTATAGCAGAGATGAACTACTACAAATGAGAGTATGTGATATTGAAGCGTCAGAAAATTTTGAAGAATTCCAAAAACACGCCGGAAAGGTTATTGAATTTGGCTCAGATCGTTTTGAAACCCGTCATAGAATGAAAGATGGTTCAATAATTGATGTTGAAGTCAGTACAACACATATCCAGGATAGCGACAATATAATCGCATTTGTTAGAGAAATTCCAACCCGAAATACTGAGAAAAATCTTTTTTGATACAAGTAACGTTGAGGAAGTTAAATTAATTATTGAGGCGGGATTATGAGCATGGCCGGACGTGGGTTGAGTACCAAAATATCGCTCTGTGTAGCCGCTGCATTGGCAATTTCGTGTATTGCCAACATTCTGTATTTCAGCATTAATATTCGTAACGAAGCATATGATGCGGTGAAAACAAAGGCTCGAGCTGTACTGTTACAAGCCGAAAGCTCACGTAACTATATTGCTTCCTTGAGAAGTGGTGGTGCATTTAACGAAGTAGAACTTAAGAAAGCATTTAATAAAAAGCTGAGTGGATCAAGCGACAAGATTGCTGCCGCCCGTGAAACGGTCTTTTTTAATACAGTACCTATTGTTGCTGCAATGAAGATTGCCGGTGAACATGCAGCAGAAGCCGGCTTTAAGCTCAGAGTGCCCAAAGTACAGGCTCGAAACAAAGCAAATGAACCTGATGCCGTTGAACTCGAACTGCTTAACAAAATTGAGAAGGAAAATTTGACTGAGCTTTTTATGGTCGATAAGGCCAACAATGTCATCCGCTACCTTCGGCCGATTAAGCTCACGGGAGACTGTCTGCTCTGTCACGGCATACCATCAGACACACTAAACAAAGATGGTTACGATCTTATCGGAGTTAAAGCCGAGGGATGGAAAACGGGCGAACAACACGGAGCTTTTGAAATTCTGGATGATTTAGGTACTATTGAGCGTGGCATACGTAACAAGTTGCTCATATCGTTTGCCCTGACTTTTGCAGTTTCCATCGTTGCCATCGTATTGCTTGTATGGGGAATCAGAGCCATCATTATCAGACCGATACGCCTGATCGTTGATGACATGCGACAGGTTGCCAACGGCGACCTCAGCACAGAAATAACGTGCAAAAGAAATGATGAAATAGGTGAGCTTGCAACCTCTGTAAACGCCGCAGTAGAAAATATGCGTAAGACATTGACCGGAGTACTTGAAAGCAGTTGTCAAGTTGCTACAGCTGTGGGAACAATTTACGGGACATCAGAGCAGATGGCTACCGGTGCTGAAGAGGTTGCTGCTCAGGCGGCGACAGTGGCAACGGCCGGCGAGGAAATGGCGGCGACATCGTGCGATATTGCCAACAACTGTCAAATGGCAGCTGAAAGTTCCAAAGCGGCAACAGATGAAGCCAACCAAGGAGCAGAAGTTATAAAGAATAGCATTACCATTATGTCACGTATTGCTGATCAGGTAAGGTCCTCAGCCCAAACCGTTGCAAGTCTGGGATCCCGTAGTGATCAAATCGGCCAGATTGTTGGGACCATTGAAGACATTGCCGACCAGACCAACCTCCTGGCTCTCAATGCTGCTATAGAAGCTGCACGTGCCGGCGAACAAGGGAGAGGTTTTGCTGTGGTTGCAGATGAAGTTCGCGCGCTTGCAGAACGGACGACCAAAGCAACTCATGAAATAAGCAACATGATCAAAGCTATCCAGAAAGAGACCAGAGAAGCGGTCAATGCCATGAATGAAGGTGTCAACGAAGTCGAACGTGGTACCGAGCAAGCGACTCACTCCGGCGAGGCACTTGAGCGAATCCTTGACCAGATCAGCAATCTATCGATGCAGGTTAATCAAATTGCAACCGCTGCCGAAGAACAGACGGCAACGACAAGTGAGATAAGCAGCAATATGATGCGCATTACAGATATCGGCAAAAGTGTGTCTGACAATGCCCATGCCTCTGCACTGGAAGCTAGCCACCTGAATATGGATGCTGAGGCACTGCTCGGATCTTTGGCAAAATTCAAATTGAACGAGAGTACTCGGTTGATTTTAAGTAAGGCAAAGAGTGCCCATTTGATTTTCACGGGCAAAATCCGTTCACACTTGCATGGCGCACACACATTAGAGCCTAATGCGTTACCGACGCATCTTACCTGTGCATTTGGAAAATGGTATCAGGGGCAAGGAAAGGACACATGTGGTCAGCTCAGTATCTTCAGAGAGGTTGATGTCCCACATGCAAAAGTTCACGAGCTTGGCAAACAAGCCGTCATGGCATACAACTCTGGAGACAAGACAAAAGCCGAGCAGTATTGCAATGAGATGATCGAAACGTCTCTAAAATTGATTGAAATACTTGACAGGTTGGTTACTCAATGCAATTGATTCAGAAAATTATGCCAAGCTGCATAAAATCGAAAAATTCGTTTCGAGCCAAACGGAACACTTTTCACTCAGGGCACATCCTCTTAGGGCATAACTTTTTCGAGCATTCAACCATCTAATAACGTATTCAGGTTAACGGATTCTTCCATCAGCATTGAATCAATTCGGCATTATTAGCGTTTGCAGGTTACAGAGCTATTGAAAGCGGAGGATTTTTGGATACGTTTACCGGATTCTTAAATAATGCGGCGTTGATGCTTATACTTTGCGTCATATATGACACATTTGGTATTTTTTCAATATCCAGAAAAAATCTGCGCGACAGTCTGACAGGTGTTTTAGTTGGTCTTATATGTATCGCAGTTATGTTGAATCCGTGGTCTCTCGAACGTGGACTGTATTTCGATACGAGGTGGGTCCTTCTCAGTCTCTGTGGGCTCTATTTTGGATTTGTCCCGACAGCGATCGCGGTTGTTTTCGCTGGAGCGTTCAGGCTTTACCAGGGAGGCCCTGGCGGAATAATCGGTACTGTTGTTATTGTTTCAACGGCTTGCACTGGTCTCGCCTGGGGATATTGGAAAGATAAGCACAACAAACGACTCAACTGGCTGCACCTCTATGTTTTTGGCGTAGTTATCCAATTAACAATGCTCTCCTGCATGTTCCTCTTCCCGGTAGAAACACGCAATACCATCATCAAGAAAATCGCTCTCCCGATCCTGCTTATTTATCCCATCCTCACATTAATTATTGGCCTCATTTTAAAGAAACAAGAAGACCGCAGGGCTACTGAAAAGGAACTTGCAGAAAGCCGCCAAGCATTAAAGAGGGAAAGGGGATTGCTCAGAGGAGTTATAAATTCAATACCAGACTTGATTTTCTTCAAAAACATTGATGGCGTGTATCTTGGGTGCAACAAATCATTTGAGCAGTTTGTGGGGTACGAAGAACAAAGTGTGGTAGGCAAAACTGATTTTGACTTGTTTAACAAAGATGTTGCTGAGTTTTTTGTGCAAAAAGATCGCCTGGTCTACAAATCGGGGAGACCAGAAAGTAATGAAGAATGGGTAGATTACCCAGATGGTAAAAAAATACTTTTGGACACGATAATAACCCCTTTAAAGGATATAGACGAAACTCTTTACGGATTAGTGGGTATCAGCCGTGATATCACCGAACGTAAAAAGAACGAAGAAGCCTTATCAAACAGCGAACGGTTCTTGAAAACAGTCATTGATTCTGAGCCTGAGTGCATCAAACTGCTCAATATTGACGGCAACCTGATACTAATGAACCCGGCAGGATTGGAAATGATACAGGCTGATTCCTTTGATCAGGTTAAAGGACAATGCGTATTCCCACTGGTTACCAACCAACACAGAGACGATTTCATTGCTCTTACAAAACAGATTTTCCAGGGGATTACCGGAACACTTTTATTTGAAACCATAGGTTTAAAAGGTCGCCATATCTGGCTTGAAACTCACGCAGTGCCTTTCCGTGATGAGCAGGGGAATATTACTGCCCTGTTGGGAATTACTCGTGATGTCACCGAGCGAAAACTCAATGAACAACGCATGTCCCTGCTTCTTGCAATTTCACACTATACTTTCACCACAGAACAGGACTTTCTCGACCACGCGTTACAACTTGTTCTCACGCTAACAGGGAGCACAATCGGATACATCTATTTCTATAACGAGCAAACGCGACAATTTACACTCAACACATGGTCACATGAAGTTATGAAAGAGTGTGCGGTCATGGAGCAGAAAACTGTGTATAACCTAGACAGCACAGGAATTTGGGGTGAAGCAGTTCGCCAACGTAAGTCTGTTATGCTAAATGAATTTCAGGCAAGCAATCCGCTTAAAAAAGGTTTACCCGAAGGTCATGTAACCCTTAAAAGATTTCTTACTGTTCCTGTTGTTTCAGAGGAAAAAATTATCGCAGTTGTTGGTGTCGCCAACAAGGCAAGTGACTATCTAAGTGCTGATGAAATGCAACTGACGCTTTTCATGGATACAGTCTGGAAAATTGTTTCCTCGAAACGAGCGGAGGCAGAACAAAAGAAGCTGGAACAGCAGCTACTGCATGCCCAGAAACTTGAAAGTCTCGGTGTACTTGCTGGAGGTATTGCTCATGATTTTAATAATATCCTTACATCTATAATCGGGAATGCTGAACTGGCTCTTATGCGGATCAATCCGGAATCTCCGGCAATAGATAATCTTTATAGTATAGAAAAAGCATCTGCCCGGGCGGCCGATTTAGCCAAACAGATGCTTGCCTACTCTGGCAAAGGTAAGTTTGTTATTTGTAATCACGACATCAATGGCTTGCTGGAGGAGATGCTCCACATTCTCCAAGTCTCAATTTCCAAAAAAGCGGTGCTGCGTCTCAACCTTACTCACCCACTACCATCTGTCGAGGCTGATGCTACACAAATCCGCCAAATAATCATGAATCTGGTTATAAACGCCTCGGAAGCCATAGGCGATAAAAGCGGTGTAATTGCCATAAATACTGGCTGCATGGATTGTGACAGGAGCTATTTAAGAGATGTTTGGCTTGATGAAAACATTGGAGATGGTCTTTATGTCTACATAGAAATTGCTGACACGGGGTGCGGTATGAGCCGGGATACACTCGCAAAATTGTTTGATCCATTTTTCACGACAAAGTTCACCGGGAGGGGCCTTGGTATGGCCGCTGTCCTTGGAATTGTTCGCGGTCATAAAGGTGCAATAAAAGTTTATAGTGAACTAGATAAAGGAAGTTCCTTCAAGATTCTTCTTCCCGCAAGTGCAAAACCTTCCGAAATTTTCAATTACGAATCAAAGAATGATCAGTGGAAGGGAACGGGTACTGTGCTCCTTGTTGATGACGAAGAAACTGTTAGGGGGATTGGCTCGGAAATGCTTAAGGAGCTGGGCTTTAACGTTGTGACTGCTAATGATGGACATGAGGCTATAGAAATTTATAAATTACGAACAGATATAAGCTTTGTAATCCTTGATCTTACTATGCCGCACATAGATGGAGAACAATGCTTCCGGGAACTACGTATGCTGGATCCCGACGTAAAAGTAATTATGAGCAGTGGATTCAATGAATTAGAAGTAACACAGAAATTTGTGGGCAAAGGATTAGCTGGATTTATTCAGAAACCTTACAAGCTATCTGTGTTGCGAGATGGCATAATTGGGTTATACCCTAAGAGCAAATCACTCATTTAGTATGATAGTTATAATGCATGGTTTAAATTCAATATAAGTTGGGAATATCTTAAACCCGACTAAACCAATGATGATTCAAAAAAATTGAAAAAGTCAACGTGAAGGAGATGTTTTTTGAAGAGGATGAAACTTATTATGGTTCCAGTTGCGTGTTTGTAAATTTACAATAATATCCTCGAACAGAGTCTATCAAGCGGTAAGTATAAATAAGGTACTGGTATGTGGTTTTGCTGGCCGTACGGCCCAGTAGCCGTATGCAAGCAAAATATATGGATGAAAAGGATCCTTATGAAGATAAAAACACTGATTATGTGGGGACTTGGCGCATGTCTCTCATTAATGGTATTACTTGGAGGTGCCGGAATATATGAACTAAAATCCTCCATTTCCAAGGGCAAACAGATTGTTGATTCGGAATCCAGGGTGGTTGAATACTCGCAACAGTTACGAGCTAATTTAAACGCCATGCGCCGCTTTGAGAAGGATACCTTCATAAACATTAACGACCATGCCAAGGTTGGAGAGTACCTTGTCAAATGGAATGGTGCCAGTGAGAAGGTCAAGAATTGTCTGGAAGCTCTGAAAAAACTGGAGGATGAACCTGAGCACCTTCAGATGTTGGTTGCTATATCAAAGGAGGTTGAAGAGTACAAAAACAAATTTAACGATGTCATCAGGCAGATTAAAAACGGAAACATAACATCTCCAGAGAGTGCTAATAAGGCTATCCAATCGGACAAGGAGTTAATACATTTGGCAGAGGTCACGATCGAGTCCTTTGCCATATCCAATGACAAAAACATCAATAAGGCAAAATATTCCCTTGATGATGGTATTTCCCGGGCAATAATCATGTTTTCATTGCTCACTGCTGCCTGTTTGATCGTTGCTCTGGTTGGAGGGATCAAACTGATCCGCTTCATTGACCAGTTGCAAGCCGAGCAACACATGTTGCATCGAGCCGTAGAGCAAAGTCCGGTTACCGTTGTGCTGACCGATATCAATGGCACTATTGAATATGTAAATCCGCATTTTACCGAACTTACCGGCTACTTTGCCAAAGAAGCCGTTGGCCAAAATCCCCGAATACTGAAATCAGATCAAACTCCACCAGAAGTATATGAAAAATTATGGTCTGCCATTCTGTCGGGTAAAACATGGAAGGGAGAATTTTTAAACAAGGGCAAGGATGGCACATTGTTCTGGGAACAAGCAACTATTTCGCCGATTACAGATCAATACGGAAACATGACTCATTTTCTAGCAGTCAAAGAAAACATTACGGAAAAAAAGGAACTCTTGGAACAACTGACAGCCAGCAAGGAACTTGCTGAAGCAGCCAACACCGCCAAGAGCCAATTTCTTGCAAACATGAGCCATGAGATCAGAACACCGATGAATGGGGTAATCGGCATGACAAGCCTGTTGCTGGATACCGAACTGACCAGTGAACAGCGGGAATGCGCTGAGATTATCAGAAAGAGCGGCGAGATTCTGTTGCATCTCATTAATGACATTCTAGATTTCTCCAAAATCGAAGCCCACATGTTGGATCTGGAGTCCATCAACTTTGACCTGCGGATAACACTGGAAGACACCGTTGATATTCTGGCAATAGTGGCTGCGGAAAAGAGTCTGGAACTGATCTGCATGATAGATCCGGCCATACCGTCCCAACTTAAGGGGGACCCCGGTAGACTAAGACAAATATTGACAAACCTGATCGGCAACGCCATCAAGTTTACCACTGTTGGCGAAGTAGTTATCAACGCCAAACTTGAATCCGCCGGCAACGGACACTTTACCATCCGTTTTTCAGTTTGTGATACCGGCATCGGCATACCTGCAGATCGACTTGATGCCATCTTTACCCCCTTTACTCAAGTGGACGGGTCCATAACTCGCAAATTCGGCGGTACAGGACTTGGCCTGTCCATCAGTAAAAAACTTGCCGAAATGATGGGGGGGGAAGTTGGCATAGAAAGCGTAGTGGGCAAAGGCTCTACCTTTTGGTTTACCGCCCGCTTCGAGCAGCCCATTGGCTATCAACCAGTTTCTGAACCCCGAGCGGAATTGACCGGGGCAAAAATTCTTGTTGTAGACGACAATAATACTAATCTGATGCTGATGGTATCACTGCTGAGTGGTTGGGGTTGTCGGTATGAAACGGCATCCGACGGGGTGACCGCAACAGCAATTATGCGTAAGGCCCTTGAGCAGGCTGATCCCTTCCAGATAGCCCTGATTGATCAGCAGATGCCAGGTATGGACGGAATAACACTTGGACGGTTGATCAAGAGCGATAAACTTCTTGAAACAGCCGCTTTGGTGATGGTGACCTCAATGGGTCAGCGGGGAGATGCGGTAATGCTTGAGCAGATTGGTTTTGCCGGGTATCTAAATAAACCGGTGCGAAAATCACAGCTCTATGATTGTCTGGCCATAGTCCTTGGGCGTGCCTCGATCGCGGCCAAAAAGCCAGAAAACGGCATCGTCACGCGACATACCGTTGAAGAGTCTGCTGCACGTGGCATACGAATTCTGGTAGCAGAAGACAACATCATCAATCAGAAGGTCGCCCAAAAAATGTTAAACAGCCTTGGCTACAAGGTTGATGTCGTTGCAAATGGACTTGAAGCGGTAAAAGCACTGGAATTGATTAACTACGACCTGGTGCTGATGGACTGTCAAATGCCGGAAATGGACGGCTTTACTGCAACATCTGCAATCCGCGGAGAACAATCGAAAGTAACCAATCACGCCATACCTATTATTGCCATGACTGCTAACGCAATGATAGGTGACGAGGAAGAATGTCTTGCGGCTGGTATGAATGATTATATAGCGAAACCGGTTACAAAAGCAAAACTGGCCGAAATCCTCCCAAAATGGCTGGATAACAGCGACACCAAGTTGGACAAGGATGCCGCAATATCACCGCCCCCTAAGCAGAGAAGCCCATGCCCTTCACTCTTTGATGAGGTTGAATTGGTGGAGAGACTGGAGGATAGAGCCTTTGTGCGTGTTATATTGGAGGATTCGCTCCAAGAAATTCCAGAATTGATTGAAGAGTTGCGGAATCTGTGCACAAATGATGACTGTCTCGTAATCCGGCGTCAGGTACATACGCTGAAGGGATTAGCAGGAAATATCAGCGCACATTTCCTGCAGAATTGTGCTATGCATGTTGAGAATGCGGCAAAAGTGGGTGCGATAGAAACTGTGAGAGAATTGTTACCTGAATTGGAACGGCAAGCACTGACGACAATGAAAATGATTCGGGAGTCTAGTTATGGAGAGTAAGCTATACTGTTGGCTGGAATAAAAACATTGGACTCAGATGCATATCGAAGTTGCATCCTGCCATCACCCAGTGTCCCCTTGATGATTCAGAAAATCCATGATTCCAGGTATACTGATTTGCCGGTGAAGTCTCGTCTGATCAGATGTTCAGCAACCTTGGCGGCGATGTCCTTTGTGGCAATCATGGCAAACTTCTGATCACCCCGCACTGGCGAACCGGCAATCCCCATCTGATGAATGAGCGGAATATTTGACAACAGATTTTCCATAAAGTAGACGGGGCGCAGATGCAGTACATTAACCGCTGATAGACTGTTCAGCCGCTGCTCCTGATCACGCAGACCCAGTATGGGACCTGTGCCTCCCGGCAGTTCGGCGCCCTGACTACTCAAGTTCACCGCATGTTTAACACCGCTTTTCGATACGGCACAGGCGATACTTTCACCAATATCCTTCTGGTATTTCCTGAAATTAACTGCGGTATAATTCGGGGGGATCATAATGAACACGGCGCTCGCACCAGTAAAGACATCTATGAGGAGGGGAGTGTCAGCATATCGCCAATCACGATCTCTGCCCCCTTATCAATTAACCCGCGCAGGTGTGATGCCTCCCTGCCGATAACCCTTACTCTTTCTTTTCGTGATAACAATAACTCTGCTGCTTTGCTACCTATATGTCCTGATGCTCCGGTAATTTCTCACACGATTATGCCTCCAATCCGCTCTGAAGAGCCTTCAGTACCGGTCCAGACACCTCTCAGACAAGACTTGTTGATATGGGACAATTATACTCCTGTTGGTGATGATGAGTAGTAGTATTTTTCTTCAATAATGAATGTCACGTGTGGATTCCTGAATTTGAGAAAATGGGGGGAGAGCGACTATTGATAAATTCAGCATTCAGGACTAAAATTATCCTGTAGTCGCAGAGACTGAATATCAAGAGGAGGTATGGCAATGACATCAATTTTGTCCGCGTATAATTCACACTGCTATGCTCTTATGAGATTTGTGGTGGGGTTTCTGTTTCTCTGGCATGGCGTGCAGAAACTGTTCGGCTTTCCTGAAGGGATGCCTCCAGGGGTTCCCGCATTCATTATCTATATAGCAGGACCGATTGAATTCTTTGGCGGGGCACTCATTATGATAGGGTTGTTTACCCACTGGGCGGCCTTTCTTGCGAGTGGCCTGATGGCGTGTGCGTATTGGATGGCACACGGAACAAAAGCGTTACTTCCGATTGTGAACAATGGTGAACCGGCGGCACTTTACTGCTTTGTCTTCTTGTTCATTGCCACCCAGGGAGGCGGATTGTGGAGTATTGACTCCCTCATTAACAAGAAAAGGACGTCTCTTGGTGGCAGGTGAATGACTTTTTTTGAGGGGATGCATTTTTGTATTCACTCGAAGAGTGCCAGAATAGTGCAGAGTAGGGTTCGATTTGTCTCGCCACCAACACAAAGAGGGATGCATGATTCGCATCCCCCTTTTCTAAAATTACCACCATCTCCCACTAATGATCTGGCTCAAATGGTACCGGATCACACACATTGGATTTGCTGTGAGCTTTTGCTCCACATCTGGCACAGGTGACCTCGGCATTTTCTGTCAATTTATCCAGCACCCGTATATCAGTTACGGCACATACTTTAGTTGTACTACCTCGCATGATATCCACCACCTTTCGTCTTTAACTACAGTCGAACCGCAGGAAAATCGTTACTTTCATAATAAATCCAGTTCAGCTGTTCCTGAAAGTTTTTCAACTCCTCTGGGGTATATACATCCGCCCCCTTGCTAATCTCATTGTTGAGTCGTTCTACCCTCTTTAAGACGGAATCATCTCCACCAATACAATTTTCCGCTACGATCAGGCACTGATCCTTCATGCCTGACAGGCCATAGTCATCGTACTGACCATAGCCACCAAATGTTCCAGTCGATTTCTCCTCAGCAAAAGCTGTTATAGAAAAAAACAAGGACGCCACCACCGTTACCGCCATAAGTACGCTTTTCATGGTTGACTCCTTCTGTGAGTTCGTTGTTTTACGATTAAATTATATCAAATATGAGCAAATTAGTAAACTATATGCGGTCCTTTGAATACCAAAAAACTATTCATTCACTTTCATCTATTGGCGTATAATGTAAGCGTTGGAGGTGCTTCAGAAAGGAGGCATGCCATGAAGATATTTGTTGATGCAATAGTTGCCTCATTTGAAATGCTGGGCATGTTTTTTTGTGCATTTGTTGTCATCTTCTTGTTGGCAATAATTTTATATCCGCTTGAAAACAAACTGTCTGAAATGGTCTGGAAACATTCAGATGTTAAAATACCCAAAAATGTCCACAATTCGAGTTTTAGAGAATTCAGCCACAAACATCGGTGATCTGACAACGGGAGTCAAAGTATGTGAATATCGGAGTATTCGTTTCATACGGAAACATCTCTGGCTTGCGTTTGCTAATTTGCTTTGCAAACAAGGGGTAGGAAATAGCCAATCACTTCCGTCATGTTTCCGGTGGGTGGGTAGCCGGCATAGCCACACCGGTTCATAGTGGTACAAAGACGCAAATGTGGGATATCAAGAGTTACAACGAACAGGATAAATTGGTTTGTACGTTACGACGTACGCTGGCAATTATAAAAATGTAAAAACCATTAATAAGATACATGATTCACCATAAACAGGAGATATGGTCATGAAATTCAGAAATTTAATGTTCTCAGTGACAGGAATTCTTTTGCTGACAGCGATCGCAGGCATTGTAAATGGTGAAGATCAGTCAGCTCCGACCAAAGCTTTCCAGGCAATTGTTGCCGCGGACTCGTTACAAAAGGCAGAGATTGTTGGTGGTAGCTATTTTTTCACCCCGAACCGGATTATCCTCAAAGTCAATATTCCGGTAGAACTGAAGATTCGCAAAGAACCGGGAATTGTCCCGCACAATATAATCGTTTCCGCACCTGAAGCAGGAATCGTTTTTGACGCACCGATGGAGAATGAAGCCACGGTTATTCGTTTCACCCCAACAAAGGTCGGCAGTTATCCATTTTACTGCAATAAAAAACTCCTCTTTTTTCAAAGTCACCGTGAAAAGGGGATGGAAGGTGTTCTGGAGGTTGTTGAATAGTGGCAAGACCACCATGCTGCCGCTCAAAACTCTCTCCTATGATATCAATGATACTGTAGTCGAAGAAGAATTGATGGGAGAGTTGGAACTCAACCCGGAACTTGTTGCTGAAATTTTCAGCTCTAAGCCTGACCTGATTTTGTCTGGTGGTTTTCAAGATATCTGGTCAGCCCTGCTTTTCCCCTGCGCATAACCTGATCGTGATTCCAGCGGAAAAGCGGCCGAGCAAGCGGGGTGAGGATATTCATCCATTTTTTCTGAGTTGACACCAGCCATTCGTACTGCACCACAACACCTCCATTCTCTTCACAGAAGTGCCACACTCCAACTCCAGCCAGGTCACCACTGGCAGTACCGGCAAGCAAATACGGTCGCTCGATCCGGGTGGTGCGGATGTCAAAAACCAATCGGTAAGGGAGCATCCCTCTCCAGCTATAGCGTCGCAGATTGCCGATACCATTGCCATCTCCCCGTTCTAGTTCGACTACACGTAAAAGCCCAGGCCACCATTTCGGCCAATTTTCCGAATGATAGATTGCCTCCCAGACCTGATCAAGAGGTGCGGTAACACGCCAGGTGGTAAGAAACTGATATTCATTCATAGGTTCATAGTATCAATATCCAGTGGAATACCCAACATACCGGCCAATATAATCTCACGCCATTGTGAATCACTATACAAAATTAGCGCTGCTCACCATTTGTCAACAGGAGTATAATCCAGAGAGAAGAAAGGTGGTGGCGAATATGAAAAGGAACCTTACTACCAAGATTCTGGAATCTCACCTGGTTGCTGGAACGCTGATTCCAGATACCGAAATATCAATCACAATTGACCATACTCTGTTGCAGGATGCCACCGGAACCATAGCGATGCTGGAATTTATCGCCATGGGATTACCTCGGGTAAAGGTCGGCTTGGCGGCACAATATATTGACCATAACCTGTTGCAGACCGATTACAAGAATGCCGATGACCATGTTTTTATGACATCGGCAGCTATGAAATATGGCATACATCTATCCAAACCGGGCAACGGGGTATCACATCAGGTGCATCTGGAACGCTTCGGAGTTCCGGGCGCAACGCTTCTCGGTGCAGATTCTCATTCACCGACGGCTGCCGGCCTGTCTATGCTTGCGATCGGTGCCGGTGGTTTGGATGTCGCTCTGGCGATGGCCGGGCATCCGTTCAGCCTGCCCAGTCCGAAGGTTATGGGGGTTAAGCTGACCGGCACTCTGCCCGATTGGGTTTCAGGTAAAGATGTGATTCTGGAAATGTTGCGGCGGCATACCGTAAAAGGGGGCGTAGGGAAAGTTATTGAGTATTACGGTCCCGGAGTGGGATCTCTTTCCGTTACCGACCGTGCGACCATCGGCAATATGGGGGCTGAAATGGGGGCAACCTCTTCTATCTTCCCGTCTGATGAGCGAACACGCGAATTTCTGGTTTCACAAGGAAGGGGCGCATGCTGGCAGCCTATGTTGGCAGATGAGGGAGCGACGTACGATGAGTACGATGAAATTGATCTCTCAACAGTAGAACCACTCATCGCCTGTCCATCAGCCCCCGACAAAGTCGTAGCAGTAAGTGACGTCGCCGGCACGAAAGTTGACCAGGTCATTGTGGGAAGTTCGGTAAATTCATCATACCGTGATTTGATGACCGTCTGCCGGATGGTGGATGGCAACCGGGTTGCACCGGGTGTGCACTTCCATGTCAATCCGGGAAGCCGCCAGGTACTGGAAAATGTTGCTCAGGACGGCGGTATTTTAATGCTGTTGATGGCAGGCATCAGTATCCATCAGTCCGGCTGCCTCGGATGTATCGGCATGGGGCAGGCACCAGGAACCGATCAGGTCAGCCTCCGTACCTTTCCACGCAATTTTCCCGGCCGGAGCGGCACCAAAGGTGACAGGATATATCTCTGTTCGCCGGAAACCGCTGCTGCATCAGGATTAAGCGGAGTTATTACCGACCCGCGCAGCATGGGGGTACACAGACCATATCCGGCGATACAGAACCCAGAAAAATATCTGTTAGATGATTCCGGCATCATCTTTCCACTCGATGACAGATCTACGGTCGAAATCAAGACCGGTCCGAATATTATCCCGTTTCCAGAATTCGAAGCGCTGCCTGATTCGCTTCGGGCTACCGTAGTCATCACGCTTGGTGACAATATAACCACCGACCACATCATGCCTGCCGGAAATACGGTGCTGCCGCTGCGCAGCAACATTCCGGCGATAAGTGAGCATGTTTTTGAACAGGTGGATGCAGATTTTCCTGCTCGAGCCAGGGCAAGTGGCGATGGAATTGTCATTGCTGGCGAGAACTACGGCCAAGGATCGTCCCGTGAGCACGCCGCCATAGCACCGCGCTATCTCGGGATTCGTACCAAAATAGTCAAAAGTTTTGCCCGTATCCATAAGGCCAATCTGGTTAACTTTGGCATTGTACCATTAGTTTTCAAACATCCAGATGAAAGAGACCTTTTCGTTCAGGGTGATCAGATTTCCATTCCTGGCATACGACATCTCATTGAAAACGGTGCAACTGAGATACCGGTCTTTGTCAATGGTCGCGAAATTATCACTCTCTTGGAGGTCTCAGACCGTCAGCGCCAAGAGTTGTTGGATGGCGGCACACTCAACTTTGTGCGGCAGCAGCACCATTGCTGAAGGAGCTGAAAAGTCAAACTATGGTATTACCTGTGACTTTTGCGGAACCAGAAACAGGGTTCCGACAGAAAAGGAAGGCAAGCGGGGACGGTGCGGCAACTGCCATAAAGAGTTGCCACCAATGTATTACCAGCCGAACTAATTTATGGAGCAACCCGGTCGGCATTTATCTTGAGTATCCTGTTAGTCATCCCGGCGACATGTGCTTTGGCAACTGCACTGGCCGGCATACAATTTACGACAAAATCGAAACCCACCGTCTTCGAACTTCTCTGGGTATGCCCCGTCATGGCGACTTCAGGGTCGGAAAATACAGCCATCGGAACAGAAAAATAACCGAGAGTCAGTTGAACACCCGCACCACGTAAGGACGGGGTCAACAGATCTCCTGCCCGAATGGCAAAGGCACTCCCAACCTGAGCGGCTTCCCGGCCAATTCAGGAGGATAGGCAGCGTGCCTCCCCTCCCATTGCAGCGCGTTCACTCACGGGTCGAAGGTCCTTGCAAGAACCATGAACCCGTAAATCCTCCTGATATCCCCATCCGAAAGAGAGTGCATGAGCGCTGGATCAGCTATCTCGTCAGGGCTCAGTATGCTGAAACGATGGATGGCGAACGAATTGCAAACTCGCAGATTTCGTCCGCCATGACACCGTGCATGATGTTATCTGAATCACGGTCTACGCTATTCCGTCTCGCTTTCCGTACATTCATCGCGTCCCCAAGAGTCCAACTCGCCGTTGATAAGTCTCACCTGAACAGTTTCTCCCTCATTCGTACAACCAAAGGAATAACCCGTTTCACCGTTGCATGTATTGCGAAGAAGAACCTCCTCATCCTGCTGCTCCGTGCGGTAACATACTTTCGTGTAATTTGTTGCATTCATAATATCGCCTCCCCTCTTTTACAGACTTTTAAGGTTACTGAATTCGCCCCATTCAAGATACGTTCTGGGCTCCTCGACAAAAAAATAGATGTTTTCGAGCATCTCGAGGTGCTCCCGCTCTTTGTCGGCAAGAAGATGACATATCCGCTTAAGCTGCCCACTCTCAGCCTGATCACTCAGATGATCAAAAAAATCGATTGTGTCTTCCTCTTCCCTGACGACCTGTCGGTAGGCATCAGGATCATTTTTCAACGATTCTGCCAGAAAGCGTGGATCGACATGAGGGTTATAAACACACATTTTCTCGTCAAGTGTATCAAAGTTTTCAACATCAAATTTACTCAGATTACTCATTAATACGCCAAGTTTCCCAACATGTTCGTCCTCAGCTGCTGCAAGTAAACTGAAAAGCCTCTTCAACTCTTTATCTGTCACAGCTTCCGCGAGACGTTCGTAATGGGCTAGTGTCTCTTTCTTCATCTGCATGGTGCATTCGATAATGTTCATGACTTCCCCCTTCCAAAATCTGATAAACATGATCGGATTTTTCCCTTTCTACCCGATTCATTCTATCACTTTCATGTTCTCATTTGAAGATATACTTAACCATATTGGTCAACATAATTATGATCTTGTTTGATCTGACTGGAGTATAATGATACATGCGTGGAGCCGTCGAGTAATTGGCTTAATCAACGGAATAAGGGAGGTATGCTATGAAAGGGCGTGAAATTATTACCAGCCTCAACGAACGCCGGAATGAGGAGCACCAGTTCGTAAAGTGGTGGAGAAAAGAGAACGATTTCATAGATTATGATCTGATCGACCGCTTTATTGAAAATACCAGCGGGTCAGATGATATCGGCGGAATTGAATTAATAACCATGGATGACATGTGGAATGAGGTCAAACGTATCGGTGGTACGCGGGTGGCATTAAAGCATGATGCCGCCGGAGATACTGTTACCTGGTTTCACAAGGGGAAAACCGGTCTGCATGTGAATTGCTGCCCGTTTACGGCCGAAACATTGCAGGAAATTTATGATGTTGAGACAAAGGGCAACCCGGTAGGATCCTGACATTATGTTTCATATATCATGAAATAAGTTGGAGAAGTGCACTGTTTCTGTCGTCGCAGTGAGGAGTTACAGAAGGAAATCTGTATGCCGTCTTCACCTGATTTGATAATTTTCGGCTCCGGTCAACCGCTTTTGCCGCAGCACTGCGGGCAACAAGTTACGCTGCACGGGTAATGATGCTTGAGAAAAGTGTCCTGAGAGGAACAGATCCAGCTGTTTAATGTCAGACTAGCTTTGATATGTGTCCCTGCTCTCAATCTGTTTTTTAATAGTCTTCATTATTCCAAAGCTTTAGTAACAATAAAAAACTATTGTTATCACTGCAATAGCTTTTATAACGATCTTCCATCCACCCTGGCGTTAAATACCCCCCCAGTAATATTTATATTGATTGATCAAAATATTTGTGAGTAAATAACACTCCGATAATATTATTGCTCATAGGATCGTATCATGTCAAAAACAGTTACTCCACTTCCTGTACCAGAGCCACAGCAACTGCTTGACGCAGCTACATTGGGAAGATTTGTGCGGGCCAGGAGGACTCAGGCTGGCATGACAATTCACGAAGCAGCAGCCTTCTGCGGTGTTGCCGTAGGTACTCTGAGCAAGCTCGAAACTGCCTGTGGCGATGTCAAGCTGAGCAGTATACTGAACATATGCGCCATGCTTGGAGTCACTATAAGCATTGAAGCACGGGGGAAATAGTGGATACCAACCTTACGGTAAACATTAACCGCCAGCATCTCGGAAAGATTACCCTCGAAGAAAACGGTGAGAAGTATGCCTTGGAATATGCTCCATCATGGCTTAATGCAGGAGGATTCAGCATATCTCCGCATCTGAAGCCCGGTGAGTGTTCCTTCGAATCAGTAAGACGCTTTCTCGCCAACCTGCTGCCGGAAGGAAGGTGGCTCGAAGAGCTCTCAATTTCAAGCCACATATCCAGATCTAATATTTTCGGACTGGTTGCTGTCATCGGCTCGGAAACAACCGGGGCATTGACGTTCAGGATGGGAGACACGCAATCAGACAATTCCACAACCAGCTTCAGAGCAGTGACACCAGTGGAGCTGTCAGAACGTATTAGTCAACGTCAGAACATTTCAATAGCTGTATGGGATGGCAAGCCACGCCTTTCGGTCGCAGGCGTACAGGATAAACTGCCTCTGCTTATCCGGACGGATGGCCAGATGGGATTCGGAGAGGGGGAATTGGCCACTACCCATATAATGAAGTTCGGAACTGCTCGCGCCATGCACCTTGTCATCAACGAATTTATCTGTATGCAACTGGCGAAGATCATGAAGTTGCCTGTTGCAGATGTTTTACTTGCCCGTTTTGGAGAGCCGGTGCTGGTCGTACGTCGTTTCGACCGGGAGTTTGCAGGCGATCAAATCATCCGGCTACACCTGATCGATGGCTGTCAGATGCTGAATCTTCCTCCCACCTACAAATACGAGCGCCCTTTCGGTAAGGGTGGAGATGCCGCTGTCATCAGATCCGGAGCAAACCTGCCGGATCTTTTTGCCTCCTGCCGTTTATGCCGAGTGCCGGCAGCCGCATTGAGAGATATGCTCAACTGGGTGCTGTTCCAGCTATTTATCGGTAATAGCGATGCTCACGGGAAGAATATTTCCTTCTTTGTCGGACCGGGAGGCATTGATATGGCCCCTGCGTATGACCTGCTCAATCTAGATATGTACGCCGCAGAGTATGACCGTGATTTTTCCATGGCAATTGGCGATGCATTTGATCCGGAAGAGATTACACCATGGGAATTGGCAGTGATGTGTGAGAGGTGTGGCCTGCAGAAACGTCTAGTCGCCAACACACTCACGACAATGTCTGCAAACCTGATAAAAGCAATAAATACAGTTAATCTAAAGGATCTACTGCCGGGCGAGGAAACCGAATTTGCAGAGGAACTGCTTGACAAGATCAGGTTGAATATTGAGCGTTATCTGCCATTTGCGAAACTTCTGCCGAAGATTATCGTATAATCAGGATACGCATCAAAAATCTCCGTTTAGTTGAGAATATTCATCGTATGTAATCAACCCGCTAACTTTTTACCATATTCTCGCGAACAAGGAGTCGTTGTGCCCACTCGCGGGCGCGATGATATCGTTCCAGTTCAGTCGCACTGGGTAGTTGGCCGCTGGTCATGGCACTTGATGCTTCCAGCAACTCATGCAGCGATGCCAGCAGATCCTAATTGAACATTACAGAAACCTCCATTTGTTGCTATCCTTCAGTCTTAATCCGGCTTGCCACATCCTGAAAGAAATCGTGCGACCAGATGGCGAGCATCTGCTGATCCTTGACAAATGGCGCCACAACTTTACGAGCCTGATTGACATCCAGCCGGTCGATTGTTTCGAACAGCAAATCGGTAAAAACTGCCGGTGAAAGACTTTTATCACTGCTCCAATGACCGGTCTGACGCATCCGCTGCTCAAGGTGGGCAAGATTAAGTTGAGGATGGTTGGCGGCATACCAGATCAAATCATACCAATCACGACCTTTGACCCGGTTCTTCCACTTACTGAAGAGAATTGCATGCATCTTGCCGGCAAAGAGATCTGGGAGTGCTTCAGCCTTTGACACAAATTCAAGTGTTACAACTGCATCGCCTGCTTCTCTTGTCGTACTTATTTCCTCACGCTCTGCGGCACGCCTGCGCTACACACCTTCTCTCGGAAGGATTCTCTCTCAAGGAAATCGGTGACCATCTTGGTCACCAATCCTCATCAGCCACAAGAATCTATGCAAAAGTTGATCTGGCCGGTCTCTGTGAAGTAGCTGCCTTCGATATGCGAGGTTCGCCATATCTATGATTAATATGACGGACAGGAGAACAGTTTCCCTCAAACTCAGGATACTTTTTTCGATTTATACTGATTGTGGCTGTTTACGTCGAAGCTGGGGGTGGGAATTGAGTGAGGTTGATAGCGATGTCAAAAGTGTAAAGAGATGAAGCGAAAAGAAGCAGGGTGAGCAAGGTTTATTGCTCACCGGTTCGTTGCAGGTTCATCCGTGTTGTTGGTTGTTGCATTATTCCGCGTGGGGATCGATGAATCAGTTACCCACCCACCTGGCTGTTTCGAAAAATCCGTTTCCACGGACCGCTCTCACATCCCGGCCATCTCATTGTTCCTATGCTGATGTGTGGGGGCAATAAACCTCACCACCAAACCAAATGGCGCAGCTATCTTCTGTAACGTCTCCAGGGTTGGATTCCCCCTGTCCCGCTCAATCTCCATCAGCACGCGGGGATATATCATCAGCACTTTTTCGGCGTATTCCGACTGCGTCATCCCGACGATCTTGCGCATCCGGCGCGTTGCCTGGCCTAGCGTCAGTATGCCAGACTCGATATCAGCGTAGAGTGCTTCTTTTTCGCTTCTGATTTCTTCAGACGTCCTCTTGCGTTTATTCCGTGGCGACATCAGATCACCCCTTTATCTGTAGCAGATCGGCGGCAATCTCTGCACAGCGATAAGCCACCCGTTCTATTACCTGATCTTCTACACCACACTCTTTCATCGTTTCAGCCAACCTGGCAACTGCCGCTGCATCTCTCGACAGAACCGACCGTAACTCACCCGGAGTAACAACAGAAGCGAACAATTTTGCAATTAATCCCCATGACGGCCTGCCGATAACCGGTTCCAACTCTCCCTCCCAGCGGGAGCTGCGGGGGATTCCTTCCGGGTCAAGGAACATCGGGGCAAAATCGTAGAGTGGGGATAGCGCTACGGAGCCATCTTCATGTTTGAGGAACGCACTGTTGCGGCCATGGTTGTCGGTATTGCGAAGTGCAGCATTGAGGATGTCGCGACGGATGTATTCGATGATTTCGGTTTTTAGGTCAACTACATGGCGGGCAATTGCCGCACAAAACTCGGTATGATTGCCGCGCCTGCCATACTCAGCGATACCAGCAGCAGAGCAGAGGCTTTCAAGGCCATGACGCCGGACGGAGCCGCGGGCAACCATCCGGTCAAAGCGGGGGATAAACAGAGCATCATCGATCAGTTCGAGCGGCGCTCCCACTCGAAGTCCGAATCTGCGTGCTACTTCAAGGTAGGGCAATTCATTCCGTAACACCGTGCGGTCGGCATCAGTCCTGCCCCTGGGAAATTTGACAATCCAGAAGTCATGGATTTCATTATCCGGCAGTGCCCCGTCAGGATGCCAGCGCAGATTGTGATCACGTACAAGAAGAAATTTGGGGGCATCACCCTGCACATCGGTGGCTCCGGCCACCACTGCACCGCGCTCTTCGGCATACTCGATGAAATCAGCATTCTTTTCGACAATCTCTTCTCTGGAAAAACCGGGATGCGGAGGCCCCGTAGGCAGTGCCGCTCCGGCAATGCGAATGTTACCGGGTGGGTTTCCGGCCCCTTTTCGGAGCAGTTCCCAATCTGCTTCGGCCCCATCGGCTATTCCTAAACGACGCAACCAAACACGGCGGCCCGCACCGGCAGGCATGATATCAAGCAGAAAAGCGGGCCAGCGAGGAGAACGAAAGAGTTCGAAACTGACGGGGTAACAAAGCCCCACTCGGTGGTCGGGGCGGTTTTCCAGTTGTTCAACGGTATAATCGATGTCGTATTCAAACGTGCCACCGCAGCCAATGCCTCGCTTGATTGATTTTTCATCAGGGGAGAATTCCCCAGCTTTTTGCCATCTGCCGTCAATGAATATTTCGATAGTTACGTTCATGGCTATTTTAGTAGCATGTTTAGTGCCTATTAGCAATTATATTGTGTACTTTAATAGCCAATATAAAGAGCGAAGGGTTTCGTTGCAGATTTCAGCCGCATTGCCGCTTGGTGCATTAATTCCGCGCGGGCAACGATGAATCAGTTGCCCAACCTACCGGCTACCATACTATATGCAGGCCGGCAACAGTTGCCAGTTTTTGGTCGGATGACACCAGTTTTGATCTATGGAGTATTGTGCTGGCAGCAATTATCCTGTCGGCGGGATCGCCATGAGGACAAAAATCCGGTTGGGCGCTTCTGGCGGCGATTTCCGGTGTGATGGGCAATACTTTGATGTTCCTTGCCGCCAGAACAAGCTGAATATACTTTTGGGCATCAGTACCCGGATCAAGGCGCCCTTTTGAAACCAGCATGGCGATTTCCCACAGCGAAATATCGCAACACGCCAGCGCACCAACATCTTCGGCCTGGGCAATCGCCGTCGCCGCCTTTGTGCTAAGCCGTACCGGATCAAGCGAGTCAAAAACAAGGGCGCACGTGTCAAGAATCAGCACTGTTCGCCTCCCATTTTTCGTCAAGGGGTGTAATAACATCGCCGATATGGCAGGAACCGCGAAGAGCCGTTAGTAGTTCCTTCGCGCTCAGTTGTTCATCCGCAGGCGGCACCAGTCGGGCAATGACCTTGCCTCGGGAGGTAAGCGAGATGTCCTCGCCTCTTCGAACCATGCCGAGGTAATCAGGAATGTGTTTTCGGAATGTGGTGACTGTTACTTCAAGCATATTGTGCCTCCTTAAATGTACATTTCAAACGTACATTAGCGATGAGAAAAGGTCAAGAGGGGAAGCAAAAAGAAGCAGGGTGGGCAAGGTTTACACAAACAAGGCACAGACTTGACTGATTTAGTGTGGAATTGGATTTGGTGGGTGGGTACGGGGGTGAGAGTAATCGGTGTGAAGCCCCATAAAAAAAGGGCCAGGTACATGACCTGGCCCGTAAAATTTTTTGGAGCGGGAAACGGGATTCGGACCCGCGACTTCAACCTTGGCAATATAGACGATTTCCTGCTCAAAATGTTTCAAAGTGTTTCCTCGCGTCTCAACTTGCTTTTATAAATAATTGACATTACTAAACAAATTTGTTAAATATGTCTCTAGGTGATTCCTGATTTTTAATTTGTTGCCAACTGTAAAACGGATGCAAAACGGATGCACGACGCTAAAAACGGATGCAAAATGATGGTAGCGAAGAGCAAAACGGATGCAAAAACGGATGCACGGTAATTACAAAAAAAGGACCTGAGATGAAGCAATTTA
>JAQTXD010000011.1 GCA_028688955.1 Desulfuromonadaceae bacterium | reverse complement strand
TATTCGGCAACTACTTTGAAGTTTTCCATAGCGGTGTATGCGATGGTAGGAATATAGCGACGGATGATATTTACTCCGTCATCCTGATACTCGAAGCGAAGTGAAGCAATCAGGTTCTGCTGAAGGGTATACTCTCCCTCGATTGCTCCGACATAGGTTTTAAGTGGTGCATATCGCAGTTCCGGGCTATCGTCATTCCCTAAAACACCGGACAATTTCAACCGGGCCAGTTTATAAAGCAGATCAATGTCCACGCCCGCACGATAAAACTGGTTCTGCAGTGGCGTAACACCTGGAGTGGTATTAGGTTCGCCACTTCTGCCAACATACCCATAGCCGCCGACTGTCAGGGTAAGATAATCAAAAATACTCTCGTCCTTATTCAGGTCAATTTCAGGCTCATTAGCTAGATAATCTGCTCCACCGACCTTCATTGAAGTATGCACATACCACTCTTTGGTATTCTGCAATTTACGATTCACGACCCCGCCAGCCATGAATATACGGTTGGCAATAATCATATTGCCTTCAATAGCATCCTGCGGTTGCTCAGCCTTAAACAGTGATGAACCGACGGTGTAGGCATACGTCGCATAGGAATTTGTTGTAGACAGCTTGTTACCGGCCTTCCAGAGGCCAAGCTTCGGCTGAAACCTTCCCACCTTTATATTAACAGCGGTGTCCATCGCGTGCCGCCACATGACAAAATACTCACCGATATCGTTTTTAGCGGTCATGTTCGTAGGTGTCTGTGAGGTATTGGTAATACCGGCAGTATTTTCGGTATACAGCAGATAGGTACCAAAGAAACCGGCCTTTTCCTTGAAATTACCGCCAGCATTAAGCTTTAGAGTCCTGGTGGAAAGATCAAACTCATTTACTGCGTCAGGATTATACGTACCATGAATATTAGCCGAAAAAGAGATCGGCAGGTATTCAGGGATCCCCGCCAGGGCAACACCCTCAGCCTTGGATTCACCAACAGCAGCGGCACTGGCGTTCTCCGTCTCGGCAGGTTGTGCTGGCTCCACTGCGGCAACTGGAGCATCCGCTGAAAGCATCATGCCTGCTTTCAGCTTGTTCAGTAAATCGGCATCCCCCTCCCCCTTAACATCACCGGTTCCTGCGGGTGGCGTCACCGGTTTTACTTTCACAGCAACAGGAGCGGCTTTAACCTTTTCAGCATTTTTCTTTTTACCCTTCCCAAAATAGACATATCCGTTTTTCAAAAACGCTTCACCATACTCGTTTAGCTCGGGAAAGATGGTATGACAGGTACTACATTCCACATTATTGGCGCGTGTGAAGGCTGGAATGGCGTTGGCATTATCCGAAAAGAACAGGGGCGCCACCAGAGTAATGGTCAGCAATACGGGCGTTGTTTTAATGAAATGCTTTATCATCAGTTCATCTCCCAAAGTGTTAGTTACCATACATATTTTGATGGGCTTTGTGCCCGTAAAGGGTAGATCCGTTCACAACCCGAACTACGGAGCCGGCCGATGGTCAGTCGTATAGGTCTTGATTGTTCCATCAGCATTATTACCTGTAACTACACTCCCGCACAGATAATAGCTCGCCTGTTTAAGCTCACTGTCAGTCAGATAGGTTCCATACATAAAGGTATCGTTGTCACCAGTTAAACCTGCGCCACCATAGGTATTCAGACGCGGGTACTGACGATTTTTACTGTCGCCGGCCCGTGTGAAAACGGCTGCAGCGTCACACACCGATTTATTGAGTTTTCCATCATCCAGCCAATCCATAGAATCAAAGATAAGACGCTTCACGTAGCGTCGATTATGTGCAAAAGCACCCGGATCGTAGTAGAGCATATAGAAATTATAGGCAGCCCCCATGCTGTATGCCGCAGAGCGGATTTGATACGTTGAACCGGTGAGCGGGTCGGTAAACTCAGCACCAGGAATAAAATAATTAAGAAGTGTATTGTCACTGTCTGCCTGAGTTGTATTCGTTCGCAACCACTTCTGCAATCTTACTTTTCCGTCGGTGTTGCTTCCATACCAGTTAGCCGGTGTTCCTGGCCGCCCTTCAGAATCAACCCAGACCCTGTTATTCGCCGAACTGGTATTGGTTGGAGTAAGCGGATTCACAATATCAACTGCCGAAGGTACTCTCGAATCGACAGCAAAAGCAAGTAATCTGGCAAATGCCTTTACAGCCGCTTTATATTGTATTTTTTGTAATTCCAGCAGGTTATAGGTAGCACCACTTGCAGGATCAATCCCACTTACATCCCACTCCATGACCCCGGCCGTGTCCGTATGGCAGGCGGCACACGCCTTACTCGTTACACCTGTGATTGGATCTGACGGAGACGAACCGTTACGGAAAGTTGAACTAGCGTTCCGGTTGACCGGCAGGAATGTGTGCGATGTTCCGTCTTTACCATTAGCATTCATATGGCAGCCAATACAGGGACCATAGCCTCTATTATCTGCGACGAGCCCTTTTGTGCCTTCAGGGGTACGAAGCGGATTGGTTCTACTGGTACCGATAATATCGTGAGTGAAAGCAACATTATTGTAATTTTGAAGTTTTGAAGAGTTGCTGCTGTAGAACTCAAAACCGGCACCAACCACTGTGCCATTTTTGTCGACAGGACGAAACAGCATCTCAGCTGCCCCCCTGAAATGATTGACAATCCTTCCAGCCTTTTCAAGCTCCAGTCCCCTGATATCAGCCATCTTTACATTGAGGCCGGTCATTCGGCCTGAGTGGCATGCTACACAGGTGTTTGACGCCCCGACATCCGGAAATGTAAGACCAAAACCTCGGATTGCACCACCAACAGGCGCGCCGCCGGAGATTGGCGCAGGGCCACCTTTCATGGCTACATTCGCCGATTGTGAAGAGGAGAAGTTGTAGTAGGTAGTAATCCGTTGGACTAGACGCAGTTTGTATCCATATGCGGAGCCACTGCCATTGTCATGACAGGCATCACAGCTGGTCAGCTCTTTACTTTTATCAGAAGAAATTTTGCTTCTGAAACCGGTCGGACCACTTGGATAGTCGTCCATACGGTACGGTTTACCGGTTTTGGGATCATTTACGCCGAACGGACTGAGGTCACTGAGACCTGAATTGACATAATTTACGAAACCGGTGGTTGTATGGCAACGGAGACAGGTTTGGTAGGTGCCGTTTGTACTGTCGCTGAGCGCCTGCGACGCCTTGAGTGCAAAAGAACCGGCAGTTTTGAAGTCAAAATCATCGCGGGCCGCTGTTCTGAATGAACTGAATCCACTGACCGTACCGTGACTGCTGGTAGCCCAGTCTTTTAAATTATTCCGGGTGGAAGATGTATCGTGGGGGTTATGGCACTTTCGGCAGTTTTTTACATACTGCGAGGAGACATAACTGCCGGGATAGTAAACTGACGTAATCGTATTAAAGTGTGCCTCCCGGGCCCCTGATGTGGGGAAAAGTCCGCTTGATCTGCCATGACACTTGTCGCATTTGCTGTCCCTGTCAGGGTTATTGCTGACATGCCGCAGCGATCCTGCCGGAGTACCGTTATGACAGAGATTGCATCCGGTAGGGTGCCCCGGTTCCGGCTCATGGCAGTCGGCGCATCCCGCCCCATTGAACGTATTGTGGTGAGACAGTTTCCACTCTTCAACAATCAGCTTACCCGTCACCGGGTTAACCACTCCCTGGTGACAATCAATACATGCCTGGGACTGCTCAATTTTGGCACCACCCTGAGCAACAACAGTTTTTTCTCCGCACCCCTGAAGTATGAGCAGAAACAGTGACAGCATGGTGAACAGCGATAATTTTGCAGAAAACGGCATAGTGGCTCCTTCTAAATAAACGACAATACCATAGCAGTTTTATTTCAGCAGCTTATACATGTAGGCAAACGCTCCACCGACAGAAATCCCGGATAAAAGACCGGCATAGCGGCTTACCTCCTGCGAAAACGCCACGCGGCCCATGAAATCTTCAATATCAGAGGTCTCCTCCGTCATAATGGCGATGATATCCTGCCAGTCCTGATCCCACTGAAAAACCTGCAGATACAGTTCAGAGCCTCTCCAGATGAAGATACATAGAAATACCACAGCAAACGCGATGAATCCTTTTGAGATATCAGAGTCTTTGATTGCCGTGTATATTTTACGGATAATTTCCAGGTTCATAACGCACAGGATGGCCCAAATTGCGTTTTCAACCATTTTAAAGTTTCTGATCGTATTGGGACTCGGGGTTGGGTTGATATACAGGAAACCTGCCGATACAATAAGAATTGCCATCGTACTCAGATATACAACCAGTTTGTTCCCGGATATTTCAAAGGTTCTACAGAATACATAGTATTCAAGAAACCCGTGAGTAATCGTCATAATTGCAACAATACCGACAATATAATGAAATGCCGTAAGTTTCTGGTAGTGTCCCCACGGGTTGATACCGTACGCCTGACTGAGAAATATCAGAAAGAATCCGATCGAAATACTTGTCCAGACGCGAGCATTACCGATACTGAAATAAAAACTGATCGCTCCCGCCAACCCCCAGAAGATTACCTGGACAAGGTCAAACGGATTCATTTGGGTCAGTAATTCAAAAAACTTTTCCATTATATCCTCCAGTATGTAGCGATAAGATTAAGCCTCTGATGTCGCGTTGGAAATTGCGGACGTGAGTTTTTCCATCATCAGCTTGATATTTGTACCGCTGACAAGTAGTTTTGCTGCGCGTTCCACACCCTTCATGAACTTTTCACTTCTAACAGCGTCAATCAGACAGGAATTGCCACCATTATCTGAAATTTCCTTATCTACAATACCTCGACCAACCTTGCCGACGTATTCAGCAACGATAATTTTAACCTGTTCCTCCAATCCTGCAAGTTTAAGCGCCATAACTTTACTGTCGCGCTCCTGACGTTCCAAATTAGATTTATCAATTTCCGATTTATGAAGTGCAACACAGGTATCCCATATTTTTTGAACATTTGTTACTTCAAGCAGGTTCATACCCATCAACTCATCCGCGCTTTGGGTTGAGAACAGGTCTATCTTGGCTCCGGGCAACCCGGCAATTTTTTGTGACTCCGTGGATGACGTTTCGATATCACTTGAACCGTCGTGAAAAAAGCCCAGTGGATTACCATCCTTATAAAAAATCATGGCTGAATGTTCATCAGTGTAGATGCGCAGACAGCCATTCATGTGATCATCCTTAACCTTTCTCAGGAGGGCGTTTATGTCGATCAGTTTTAAATCCTGGGCTTTATAGAGGATATCTCCTTCCAATAGAGCGTGAATGCACATGGTAAGGTCTTTTGAAAGTTTATAGACATTCAAGGCCCCGCTTCCCGATGCTATCATCAATTCAGCCAGAGACGAGAGGGCCTCAAAACCGGATTGCCGTTTACCCGTTTGGGCCTCTACAAGCACACTCACCAATTTACCGGTTTCAAAGACCAGAATAGCAGTACTCGTCTGAAAGATAAAACTTGCATAGCCGGTAAAAGAGCCATTACTCAGCTTAGATAAAACATCGGGCAGTTTCAGCTTTGAAACAGCCAGATTTTCAAATAGTGGGCTGCCCTTGGGGAGAAGGAACATCTGGACCTCCTATGGATAACTCGTTGGCACAACGGCCTAGAAACTAATGTAATTTATCTGGCATGTCAAACCTTTACTGGCGGATATAATTAAGAAAAAATCCCGTTACAGACGCTTCTGCCAGCAATCAATACCCATCAGTTTTGAATTTATGGTCACTATCAAACAAAAAAAGGGTACGAGTTCCAGCCTAAGCCTGCCCTCGCACCCTTTAACAGCAAATAATCACAACAAGTTAGCTGTCATAACCGCTTATGCTGTTTGGGCATCCACAACAGCGATAGCCGCCATCTTTACGATATCATCCACACTATCGCCTCTCTGAAGCACATGCACGGGCTTGTTCATACCCATAAGAATCGGACCGATTGATTCGCCTTCCCCTAAACGGTGGAGAAGCTTGTAACAGATGTTGCCTGAAGCCAGATCCGGGAAGATCAGGATATTTGCCGGTGTATGAAGCTTGGAGAACGTAAAGCCTTCCAATAGTTCAGGCACGACAGCCGTATCGGCCTGCATCTCTCCTTCGACAATCAGGTCAGGGGCTCGCTCCTTGACAATCTCCACGGCTCTCCGGACTTTATGGGCCTGAGCATGATTAACTGAACCAAAGTTTGAAAAAGAAAGCATGGCAACCCGTGGCTCTATGTCAAGCATGCGTACCTTCTCAGCGGCAAGAATCGCGGTTTCAGCCAACTCCTCAGCAGTCGGATCGATGGTAACGGTTGTATCCGCCAAAAAGTAGACACCTTTTTTGAATACCATCATATAAAGACCGTGAACACTTGACAGTCCCCGTTGCTTGCCTACAACCTCCAGAGCAGGACGGATCGTCTCAGGATAGTGGGTATCAATGCCACCCAGCAGCGCATCAGCATCACCCATTCGAACCATCATAGCGCCAAAATGGGTGCGGGATTTTCGTCGCAGAATACGCGAAGACTCCGAAAGTGTCATCCCCTTACGTTGACGCAACTGATAAAGTTCATCGGCATAGCGTTCGGTCAGTGGTGAGTCAGACGGATCAATGATCGGTACATCCAGCTCGATATGAAGATCTACCATTTTCTGTTCGATTTTTTTTCTCTCGCCGATGAGGATCGGCTTGGCTATCCCTTCTTCTACCAGTTCTTTTGCAGCTCTGAGTATTTTTTCGTTGTCACCTTCTGGAAACACGATTGTCTTTGGTTCACTCTTCGCTTTGTTGATGATCATTCGCATGATCTCTTTGGATTTGCCCTGGGTTGATTCGAGGAGTTCAATATATTTTGCCATATCATCTATTGGTTGACGGGCAACACCCGTCTCCATGGCAGCCCGAGCAATTGCCGGGGCTACGTGCAGCAGTACGCGGGGGTCAAAGGGCTTGGGGATGATATAATCACGACCAAAGGCAAACTTAACATTGCCATATGCTTTACTGACGGAGTCGGGCACTTCTTCGCGGGCCAGATTGGCAAGCGCCTTTACCGCAGCCAGTTTCATTTCTTCGTTGATACAACTGGCGCGACAGTCAAGCGCCCCGCGGAAGATAAAGGGGAATCCAAGAACGTTGTTAACCTGGTTGGGATAGTCGGATCGGCCGGTGGCGATTATGACATCATTACGAACCGAATGAGCATCTTCGGGAGTGATTTCCGGATCAGGGTTGGCCATAGCAAAGATGATCGGGTTAGGAGCCATGCTGACAATCATCTCTTTTGTAAAGGCTCCTTTGGCGGAGAGCCCGAACAGCACATCCGCCCCGGCAGCGGCCTCTTCCAGAGTTCGGAAATGGGTTTCGGCGGCAAAGAGCGCTTTATACGGGTTCATACCCTCAACTCTTCCCTTGTATATAACTCCTTTGGTATCACACATGATCATGTTATTCGGCTTAACTCCCAGTGCGATGGCCAGCTTGGCACAGGAGTTTGCCGAGGCACCGGCACCGTTGACGACGATGCGAATATCTTCGATCTTTTTCCCCACCAGCATAAGAGCGTTGAGCAGTGCGGCCGAGGAGATGATGGCAGTGCCGTGCTGATCATCATGGAACACCGGAATATTCATGGTTTTCTTAAGAGTTTCTTCGATGTAGAAGCATTCCGGGGCCTTGATATCTTCAAGATTAATGCCGCCAAATGTCGGCTCCAGCAACTGGCAGGCCTTGATGATTTCATCCGGATTTTCTGTATCGAGCTCTATATCAAAGACATCGATATCGGCAAAGCGTTTGAAGAGGATACCCTTCCCTTCCATGACCGGTTTACCCGCCAGAGCGCCCAGGTTGCCAAGACCAAGTACGGCAGTACCATTGGAGACGACTGCAACCAGGTTTCCTTTAGCTGTGTATTTATATGCATCTTCCGGGTTCTTCTGGATGGCCAGACAGGGCTCTGCAACGCCGGGAGAATAGGCAAGCGACAGATCAGCGGCTGTCTGGCACGGCTTGGTAGAAATAACTTCGATTTTACCTTTGCGACCACTGGAGTGATATTCGAGTGAATCTTTAAATTTTGCCATTTTTGTCTCCGTTTTTTTAGTTTAGTTAAAAAAATATGCTGTTATTTTAAACTTCGCGACATTACTTTTACTAAAAGTGAAAAACAATAGACTCCTTGAAATACTCTTGTCAAGAAGTTAATAAATGTAACAAAAAAAAACGTTCGCGGGGCGGAAAGACAGGATACATTCGTAGAGGCCATGGATACAATACGCCGCCAGATTACACGTTATAAATAAGCGTTTTAAATACTATCAGGACGAGTAAACCGAACCGGTAAATAGAGTTGAAATAACCTGGACGAAATTGCCGTTGGTATTTAGATGCAAAACAGCGTAATTTATTGACTTAATTCTCAACATTCAGTAATAGTTCCCACTTGATTTGTCAATTAACTGATGCAGGAATTCCTTACCTATGCAAAAGATACCTTTGATGCTTGCAAAAGCCGGAATGAAGCTTGCTCGGGATGTTTTTCGCGGCGACTCTCCAGTTGGGATGCCTATCTGTGGTAAAGGCACTGAGTTGACAGAATCTTTAATCGGGCGTTTTGAAAACATGGACGTCCAGAGTATCTATGTTGAGGGGCACCCTGTCTGGGAAGAGGGGGAGCGTTCTTACGATGACCTCCTTCGCGAGCTTGATGCCCGCTTTATCAAAACCCGCCAAAACCCTCTCAACCTCAAGCTGTACGAGATCTACAAAGCACACCTGGCCAAATCGATGGGGGGAGATAGTGACCGACAAGCGGAGTGATCTGAAAAAAATAATCATGGACACCAAAACGCTGCCAACACTTCCTGGTGTGATCCACAAGTTGAATACCCTCTCTGATAATGACAAATCGTCGGTACAGGAGATGGCCAAAATTGTCTCTTCGGATCAAGTCCTATCCGCCCGCATTCTTCGGCTGGCAAACTCGCCGTCCTATGGATTTTATCGAGTCTCCACAATCTCAAATGCCATGATTCTGCTGGGGGTAAATGTGGTAAAGAGCCTTGCGCTCTCGTCATCCATTTTTGCGATCATGGAGAAAGAGAGCGTTGGTCTATGGGAACATTCGCTGGGAGTTGGTGTTGCAGCAAACCTTATTGCAAAAAAACTGAGCCTGCCTGAATGTGAAGAGATTGCAACAGCCGGACTCCTGCACGACATCGGCAAGGTAATTATCAGCCTGAAGTGCAGTGAAGCCGAAAAGGACATCCTCAAGCTTGTCAGAGAACGGCACATTTACATCATGGAAGCAGAGAAAGAGATCATAGAGACGGACCATGCAGAAGTGGGATGTTGGCTATCGAAGAGCTGGTTTCTCCCGGACAAACTCAGCGAACCGATCGCCTCTCACCATGATGTAGGTACGTCGGTAAATCATCGCATCAAAACGGCAGCGGTTCATATGGCTGATGTACTTGTCAAAGCCAGTGGATTTGGCAACAGTGGCGATTGCCTGGTGCCACCAATTCAGGAAATTGCCTGGGATACTCTCAAACTGAATGAGCATTTGCTGACTGAACTTGTTGATGAAATTGAAGATAAGCTGGTAGAAGTCAAAAATTTCAGCCTTGAAATGATGAGTGTCTGATGCAGCGGTCCCGAATAACGATACTCTCTTCTGATCACCAACTCCTTTCCCACATTCTACTCCGCCTGCATAGCAAGGGGTGTCAGGCAACGACAATGCCCTGTGACGATTTGGCATTGGGTAAATTTTATTCTGATCCGCCAGACCTGATGATTATCGATCTCTCCGACAAATCGGAATGCAGCGCCGGGATTATTACAACCCTCCGGAGCGACAGCTATTTCAGCGTTATTCCAATTATCGGCCTGGTTAATATTGCTGAAGATGACATTCCCGACTGGCACCGGTGTCCGCTTGACGATTTTCTTGGGCTGCCACTTAATTTCAACGAACTGTTCATACGCATATCTCTTGCGTTCTCACGTATTAAACGCATCTTTGATAACAATCCGCTGACACGGCTTCCGGGCAATACGTCTATACAGAATGCGATTGAAACCGCTTTGGGCACACCTACGGCGGTTTGTTACGTCGACATAAACCATTTCAAACCATATAACGACGCGTATGGGTTTTCACACGGCGACGAAGTAATCCGCATGACTGCCCGGATCATGTTCAATGCGGTCCACAACTCCGGAGGGGGGTTCTGCGGACATATCGGCGGGGACGACTTCGTGTGCATTGTGGCTCTGGACCAGGTGGAGACCGTCTGCAGGACGATCATTGACCACTTCGATATGATCGTACTTGATCTGTTTGATGACGAAACGAAACAGAGCGGCACCTACCCAGGTACCAACCGCAGGGGTGAAAAGGAAAACATACCGTTGCTCTCGGTGTCAATTGGTGTTGTGCCGATGAACAGGCCAAAGCTTCAGCACGTAGCAAAGGTTACGGAGGTTGCAGCTGAAGTTAAGAAGCTGGCAAAAAAATCCGGCGGGAGCTGCTACGTAATTGACAATCGTTCTTCATAGCGGTTGATACGACTCTGACGCTGTGATATAGATCATTTCACTTTTTGCGCCCAGGGGACCAAAATGATAATGATTGACCGTCTGATTGAGCAGGCTCTCCTTGAAGACATCCATACCGGCGACATAACCACGCTGGCCGTTGTTCCGCATCAGCGTTCCGCTTCCGCACGATTGATTGCCAAGGAAAATCTGGTTGTTGCCGGTCTTTCCACCGCCGCCCGCGTCTTCAGTATTCTCGACTCTTCCATTTCTTTCGACCCATGCCTGATCGATGGCGAAAAAGCGTCACCTGGAACCGTTTTGGCAACAATTCACGGGGACGCCAGTCAGCTTTTAATGGGCGAACGGGTAGCACTGAACCTGTTGCAAAGAATGTGCGGTATTGCCACTCTTACGTCCAGTTTCGTCGAAGCGGTCAACGGCACCTCGGCCCGGATAGTTGACACCCGGAAAACGACTCCCGGTCTGCGTCAGCTTGAAAAATATGCCGTGCGGGTCGGAGGCGGCATCAATCACCGCACCGGGCTTTACGACGGGGTGTTGATTAAAGAGAATCATATCACCGCAGCCGGTGGAATAACCGAAGCAATCCGTCGCGCCCGCGCCTATATCCCACATACATTAAAAATTGAAATAGAAACAGAATCGCTGACCCAGGTTGATGAAGCTCTTGCAGCCGGGGCTGACATAATCATGCTGGACAACATGAGTATTGATGACATGAAAGCAGCAGTCACCACAATCAATGGACGTGCTCTCGTAGAGGCCTCAGGCGGAGTCAATCTGGAGCGGGTACGGGCGATTGCCGAAACCGGAGTAGATATCATTTCCGTGGGAGCGTTGACCCATTCACCACGCGCGATGGACATCTCAATGCTTCTCGACTAAGCCGCAAAAGTTTCTATCATAAAATTACGAGGCAGCACGATGCACCACAAAGCCGCTATCATTCTGCATCTGTTTCGTAGTGAAGACGGCTATGTATCAGGTGAGTACATAAGCAAAAAACTCGGTGTATCACGAACCGCGGTCTGGAAGCACATAACTGCGCTGAGAACCGACGGATATTGTATCGAGGCAGTGCCATCGCGCGGGTATCGTCTCGTCTCATCGCCAGACTGCATTGATCCGCACGAAGTAACATCACAGTTGAACAGCACAATAATCGGCACTCGACTGGAATTTCTGAAAACAACCACCTCAACCAACGCCGATGCCTTCCGTCTGGCGGAGGAAGGTGCTGTTGAGGGGACCGTTGTACTTGCCGATTTTCAAAGCGGCGGCAAAGGCCGCAGGGGCAGGATTTGGGCGTCACCGGCCGGAGTAAACCTGTACTGTTCCGTCGTTCTGCGCCCTGACATCATGCCCCATGAAGCCCCGCAGCTGACATTCCTGTCCACCGTAGCGGCAGCACGGGCAATCGAGCGTACGACACGGTTGACCCCTGAGATCAAGTGGCCAAATGACCTCCTGGTCTCCGGGAAAAAAGTTGCCGGCCTGTTAAACGAGATGAGTGCGGAAACCGATGGCATCAACTTTGTTATTCTGGGTATTGGCATCAACCTGAATATGACTGCAGACCAGTTCCCGGATGACCTCAGATACCCCGCAACGTCACTTTTTCTGGAGTCCGGCACACAGGTGGACCGTTCGCAATTTACCAGTGTCATGCTGCACGAACTGGATCTTCTGTATAGTGATTTTCTGGCCCATGGCTTCGCTCCGGTGCGCGATGAGTGGCTGTTGCGCTGCAACGCCAGCGGGCGGCGGGTGAGTGTCAGCGATTCCGGTACGGAATGCACCGGCGGCATCTGCACGGGGATCGACCTGGATGGTGCCCTGCTTCTTAAAACTGATGACAACGTACTGCACCGAATCACCTGTGGAGACGTGAGGGTAATATAGAATGCTTCTGGTAATTGACGTCGGCAACAGCAATATTGTGTTTGGAGTGTATGACGGAAGCCTGCTTGTACGAAGCTGGCGGCTTTCATCTGACAAATCACGCACATCTGACGAATACGCGGTACTGCTGCATAGCCTGTTCGAACAGAATGGGCTGGAATTTTCAACGGTCAAGGCGACTATAATTTCTTCAGTTGTGCCTCCACTGACCGGCGTAATGGAAGCACTATCCCATGACTTTTTCAATCTGAGTCCCTCTGTTGTCGGCCCCGGCATTAAGACCGGTATGCCGATTCATTATGACAACCCCCTCGAAGTAGGTGCGGACCGGATTGTCAACGCAGTGGCAGCCTTCGAACGGTATAAATCGGCACTGGTAGTTATTGATTTCGGGACGGCGACAACGTTTGATTATGTCAACAGCAAGGGGGAATATTGCGGAGGTGCCATCGCGCCAGGCCTCGCTATTTCGGTTGAAGCACTCTTTCAGCGCGCCAGCAAACTGCCGAGGATAGATATTGTCAAACCGCCCCATGCCATCGCAAAGAACACTGTCAACTCGATGCAGGCAGGAATCTTTTTCGGGTACGTCGGACTGGTAGACGGGATTGTTGCACACATACGGGCAGAATCCCATGAAGACGTTCGAGTGATTGCAACCGGTGGCCTGGCTTCCCTCATTGCTCCTGAATCAAAAACAATTGACGACATTGACGATTATCTGACGCTCGATGGTTTACGCATATTGTATGAACGAAACTGCTGATTTAATCGATGATGCGTCACTCACAATAAAAATGAAGCTGTGTTGGACGGCCAGTGGAAACTATATTGCACACAAGGAGGCAGTTCTATGGGACAGTTTGAAACCAGCAAGATTCGCAACTTGGGCATTGTCGCACACGGTGGTGCCGGTAAAACCTCACTTTCTGAGGCGATCCTGTTTGACACCGGGATGATTGACCGACTGGGCCGTGTTGATGACGGTACGGCAACCATGGATTTTGAACCGGAAGAGATTAAACGAAAAATATCAATCACATCTGCTCTGGACCATTGTGAATGGCACGGGCATTCCATTCACATCGTTGACACCCCCGGCTATGGCAATTTCATTGCCGATACCCGCGCCTGCATGCGCACCCTTGACTGTGCGGTAGTAATCCTCTCTGCCATATCGGGTGTTAAGGCACAAACGGAAGAAATCTGGAGTTGGGCCAATGATTTTGAAATCCCGCGTATCGCATTCGTCAACAAACTTGACCGCGAGCGGGCAAGCTTCCTGCGGGCAATTGACGATATGGAAAAAATGCTCGGAGCACGCGGCGTTGCCATCCAGATGCCTATCGGGCTTGAAGCAAACTTTGAGGGAGTTATCGACCTGATTACCATGAAGGCCTGTTATTACTCAAAGGACGGTTCGGGAAAATTTACAGAAGCGGCAATCCCGGCTGAATACGCAGAGGAAGCGGCGCGCCTGCGTGAACAGATGGTTGAAACAGTAGCCGAAGCGTATGATGCCCTGACTGAAAAATATCTTGAAAATGGGGATCTTACCGTTGACGAAATTATTGACGGGCTTCGGGTCGGGACAATGCGCAACACGTTCACCGCGGTACTCTGTGGCGCAGCAACAGCCAATATCGGAGTCGCGCACCTGCTGAATGCAATCTGCGACTATCTCCCCTCGCCGCTCGACCGGACCAAAGCGGTTGGTATCCACCCCAAGACTGAAGAGATAATCGAACGTGCTCCGGACGAGAAAGAGCCCTTCTCAGCGCTGGTATTCAAAACGACTTCCGACCCATATACCGGCAAGATAACTATTTTCAGGGTGTATTCGGGAGTACTTAACTCTGACTCCACGATTTACAATTCCACCAAGGGAGTCGAGGAACGTATCGGGCAAATTTATGAACTTGAAGGGAAAAAACAACATCCGATCAAGCAGGCTGTTGCTGGCGACATCGTTGCCGTAGCAAAACTCAAGGAAACCGTTACCGGAGATACGCTGTGTGACCCTGCAAAACCGATTGTTTTCGAACCTGCAAAACAGCTTCTACCGGTGATATCATATGCGATCGAGCCAAAAACCAAGGCAGATGAGGACAAAATCCATAACGCACTGCACCGGATGATTGAGGAAGAACCGACGCTTGAGTCCCATCGGGACCCGCAGACCAAGGAATTTATCATTTCCGGCATGGGTCAGGTCCATCTGGAAGTTATCGTTGAAAAGATGAAACGCAAATTCGGTGTTGAAGTCCTTCTCAAAACACCGAAAGTGCCTTATTTTGAGACAATCCGGGGTACTGCCAAGGTTCAGGGTAAATACAAGAAGCAATCCGGAGGACGTGGACAATACGGTGATTGCTGGATTGAAATGTCTCCAACCAGTCGTGGCGAAGGATATGTTTTTGAAGATAAGGTTGTCGGTGGTGTCATCCCGCGCCAGTATATCCCTGCCGTTGATAAAGGAATTCAGGAGGCCAGTATTGATGGTTTTCTTGCCGGCTACCCGGTTGTTGATTTCAAGGTGGCCCTGTATGATGGGTCTTTCCACACGGTAGACTCCTCAGAAATGGCATTCAAAGTAGCCGGATCCATGGCATTCAAAAAAGCAATGGAACTCTGCAAGCCGGTCCTGCTTGAACCTATTGTAAATATGAAGGTTACCGTGCCGGATGAAAATATGGGAGACGTCATCGGTGACTTAAACTCTCGACGCGGAAAGGTCGTCGGAGTCGAGCCAAAGGCAAACTCGCAGATTATCCGTACCATAGTACCGATGTCTGAAGTTCTTGCATATTCCAATGACCTCAAATCAATGACCAGTGACCGCGGATTATTCAGCATTGAGTTTTCACATTATGAAGAAGTGCCGTCGCATCTTTCCCAAAAAATTGTGGCCGAAGCTTTGGCTGAAAAGAAAGATTCACATACCAATCATTAGGCTGTTCTGGAGATTTTTATGGACATTAAATTCAGCAAAGATTCTGACACGCATCAGCAACAGGGGGCGTCCGGCGAGCAGAAGAACCAGAGTTCGCTTCTTGTCCTTCTGCTGATTCTGGTTGGCGGCTTCGGGTACATTTATTTTTTTACGGACCTCATCAAACCCCGGGAAGAGCAGAAGTCAGCTGCAGTTCAAGCACCTGCGCCACAAGCGCAGACGGTGAAAATGCCGCTGCCGCCACGTACGGGAGAGCCGGCCGAACCAGCAAAAAAGCCGCCTGTAAAAGCTGAAGCAGCGGCCCCGAAACCAACGGCAGCACCGGCAGTCAAAGCAGCAGCACCATCTCTGCCACCCGCCAAGACAGAGCAGAAAAAAGTTGTGGAGACCAAACCGGCAGAAAAGAAAATTGAACAAAAATCGACAGCTGACAAAAAAGTTGCCGTTCCCAAGGCTGAAGAGAAAAAAACTGCCGTGACAGACAGGAAGAGTACACCTTTAAAAGATGCAGTAAAGAAAGGTGTTTCGGGAGACTCTGCGAAGCCGGGAGCACAGGCAAAAAGCAACAGAACAGTATCTGGGCCATGGTCTCTTGTTGTCGGGAATTATGTTCTTGAAGAAGTTCTTTCTGCCGACATGGGACGCGTTCGAAAGGCGGGTTTTGAGCCGGTCGTCAAGCCATCTGCCCGTAAAAAAACTACAATGAACCGCCTTTTTGTTGCCGAGTTTACTGATCGGGCATCAGCACAAGCAACTCTTGAAAAGTTGAAGAAGCATACTTCTGATGCCTTCGTCCTTGAACAGGGCGGCAAATTTGACGTATATGCAGGTTCATATTTACAGGGTGAAGCAGCCCGTTCCGAGAAAGATCGCCTGAAGTCAGCCGGTTATTCGGCAACCATCAAACATGCTGACATCGCAATTCCATCACAAAGCCTGTCTGTTGGCCCGTTTTCCTCGAGAAAAGCTGCAGAGAATGCCCTTGGCAAACTGAAGGGCGCAGGAATGAAAGCGACCCTGTCCCAGAAATAATGCCCGATGGCTGAAAAAGTAACTCTAACCATTTCCCCGGCTGTGGCGACATTCGTCCGGCCGGGAACGACTCTTGAGACAAGGCTTTCCGGCTGCGCCGCCGCTGAAAGCATGTCCGTTGCAGACCGGTTGATGCTCTTGTTCTGCCTTTCAAAGGATGCCGAACCGGCAGTTCGCACGGTTGCACTCGCCAATCTGGCAGAGCTGCCTGTTGAAGTCATCAGGGAATACGCCGATTGCCCACAAAAGAACCAACGGATTACTGCCGCGTTGCCTGCCCTCTGTAAAAACTATCCTGATACCGGGTTCCCCTCCCCCGCAGATGATGAGAATCAGCGAATAACACCGGGACAGGAAGAGGCAGAACCAGCAGAAGATGCCGAAATCAATGAAGATGATGAGCAGTAGCTCAGCAAATACAAGATGGCTCAGCTCATGGGAATTGGCGAGAAAATCAAGATGGCACTTTCCGGGGACAAAGAGTGGCGTTCGATTCTTGTTAAAGACGCAAACAAACTGGTGTCGGGAAGTGTCATAAAGAACCCGCGCATAACTGATGGCGAAATTCTCACGCTCATAAAGGGCGGAATTCAGAATGACGAGATCATGCGCCTGATCTGTGCCAACAAGGAATGGATAAAAAACTACAACATTCGTAAAGCCCTTGTCGAAAACAACCGGACACCTGTTCAGAGTGCCATACGGTATTTGGGAACAATGAGTGAGAAAGACCTGGCCCAGCTCGCTAAAAGTAAAAATATCGGAACCGTTATCTCAACTATGGCAAAACGAATGTTACTGAACAAGAAGCGGTAGGACGGGAGTATGCTGTGGCAGTCGTGAATCACGCAAAAAAAGAGATCAACGCCAAAATAGTCTATTACGGTCCTCCAGGAGCCGGCAAGAATACGGCGCTTACCTATATTTACTCTCGAATTAAACCGTCCTTGCGTGGTGAATTGAAGAGTGTACCGGCCGGTATGGACAACCTGCGGTTTTTTGATTTTAGCCCATTTGAAACATCATTGGCAAACGGGTACCGACTTCGTCTGCATGTCTACACGCTTACCGGAACTGTCACAAATCCGGCCACCTGGAAAATGACGCTTAAAGGTGCAGACGGAATATTAATCATGGTCAATCCGGCTATTGGGCATGCAGCTGAAACAAGAGAAAGTGTCTCGCAGCTTCGGGATTTCCTTTCTGCATATGGTGTCGGCCTTCATGAAACTTCAACGGTTCTGCAGTTTAACAGTTTTTTACGGGAAGGAGGAGTGGTCGACGTGGCAGAGATGGCTGCAGCGCTTGGCCTTGCCACGGTAAAGACCTTTTCTTCAAACGCCGCATCGGGGGATGGACTTCTTGATGCCTTGATCACGCTTTCTCGCCAGGTGCTCGACGGAGTTGCCGTAAAAGAGCAACATGAGCGGGGTAACCTGCCTGCAATTCCTGAGACACCCCCTTCTCCAGCGGCATCGACAGTCGCCACGGAGACGATGGCTCACGTTGACACGGAGTTGGCTTCAGCCGTACAGCTGTCACCCGCAAGACCACTAGTGACGCTTCTGTCATCAGATATTGATGTCCAGGGAACGACCATGAAAATTCCACTTGAGATACATTCGGGTGAGTCTCAAAGCAGGCTGGTGGTTACTGTATCCATTGCATTGGATAGTATCACGCCTTCCGCGTGAAAATGCGGGGTATCAGAAAGGGTACTGCGCGTTGATATGTCAGATATGCGTCACCATATTCCACAAGCAAACGTTTTTCTTCAAGACGGGCACCGACAAGAATATAGACGGCAGAAACCATAGTCAACAGAAGCCAGCGAACGGTAATAACCGGATTACTGATCAAAAACAGCAGTGAAAACAGGTAAAGCGGGTGACGTACAATCCGATAGCATCCACTGACTACCAACGTTGAAGAATGGACTCCCTCAGAAGCATTCTTTGAAAATCCGAGAAAATCCGCAATCCCGGTTTGACAGACACAGATCGCCAGTATAACAAGAAAGAGAATCTGCATGCTGTACATCACGAGACTCCAGACACCGGGGACAACATAGAGAACTTCTGAATTCCTGAAGGCCGCCATTGTCCACCCGAAAAGAACGAGTGATGCAATATTGTAGTACAGTCGATAGAATCTCCTGACATGGGTGCTCTGCCCGCCGCAGCGTTTTTTGAGGGACGGCACAGCAAACAGTGAATGTACCAGAGCAAACAGCGTAAAACGGAATAGGAACTGAACTGCGTCAGACATACAAACCACCGTGTACCGCAGGATATTGAAACGCTATCACGATCGTCTTGTATACACAACGATTACATGCTATAAGCGACTAAACTGATTCGCTTTATTGGAGGCAAGGATAATGGCAATTATTACGATATCACGAGAAATGGGCACCGGGGCCTTTCAGATTGCCACGGAGATTGCTCAAAAGCTTAAGTACACCCTTATTGATGGGCCGCGAATCAAATCACTTGCCGCCAAGTATGGACTGACCCCGGAAATGCTGCAGATGGTTGATGAGAAACCACCATCCTATGTCACTGCAGAGGACCGCAAACGTGCTGCAGCACTGAATGTAATAGAACTGATAATCCTCGATCTTGCTCGTAAAGGGAATGTAATTATCTACGGACGAGGGGGACAAGACTTACTCAAGGAGTGCAGAAATGTCCTCCGTCTCCGATTCATAGCAGACTTCGAAGAGCGGGTTGAGCGGTTTGCGGAGCGGGAATGGATTGATCCGGATATGGCCCGTTCTCTGATTCGACGCAGTGATCTCCAGCGGGGCGGCTTTATTCATTTTTATTTTGATCGTGACTGGCATGACCCCAATCATTATGATCTGGTTTTTAACACCTCCCGCCTTTCAGAATCGACGATTATTGACAGTATTCTTGCCACAGTGAAGGAACCTGCAATAAAGGAATCCGAAAAATCGGCCGTTGCAGTTATAGACAGCGTCATTTTGTCTAAGAAGATAGAAACGGCCCTTCTGAACTCACCAGTGCTGGAAGACTATCGGCCATTTACAATTGCCGTCAACAAAGGCGCGATTTCAATCAGCGGCTATATTATTTCAGAAATCCAGAAAAAAGCTGCCATTGAGATTGTTAAATCGGTCAAGGGGGTAACATCGGTAACTGAAGATATCCATGTTGTAGATTATAAGGCGTACAAAGAGAAGATGTAACTGATTACGATCTGATAAAGTGTATCCGTTCATATAATGGGGCGAGCAGGACGCTGTCAAAGCGCATACCTTCTCGTCCCTTTCCTATTTCAAGCCCCTCTTCAATTCCATGGAAATCAGAGCCGGCCGTCGCAACCAGGCCTTGTTCTGCAGCAATACGCCGAAGAAACTCGATCTCAAGCGGCCAGCCCATATTATTATACACCTCAATACCATCAAGTCCTGAAGCACGAAGGGACGTAATTACCGCCTCAAGTATATTTGCATTCTTTGAGATACTCGTCGGGTGAGCAAGCACCGCTACGCCGCCTATACGATGAATTTCAGAGAGCGCCTCATCAATCGCCCAGTATCTCTTGGGAACATTGCCTGGTACGAGATAGCGCCGAAATGCATCCTCCACCGACTCAACATACCCCTGCTCCAGCAAAGCCCGTGCAATGTGCGGACGACCAATGGAGTCACGTGCAAAGGCCCGGACCTGTTCACGCTTCAGCGGGAATAATCCCTCACGATCCAGCATTTCGTTTACTCGATTCAGTATTGCATCATTACGTCCGGCGCGACTGTGCCTGATGGCATCCAATTTTTGCAGAAAGCAAATATCCGTATGGTCAATTCCATAGCCAAGCAGATGGACATCAGACCAATTTTCGAACTGCACAGAGAGTTCTACCGCCGGAAGAACCGCGACACCGGCATACGCACCGGCTGTGACCGCCTCTTCGACACCGGCTACGGAATCATGATCAGCAATGGCTATGACGCCTACTCCGAGAGTTACGGCACGCGCAACAAGCTCGGTCGGCGTAAAAGCACCGTCAGAAAAGCTGGAGTGTATATGTAGATCTATATTCATGGAAAAGCATAGTAGCGCGCCACGCTATAAAAGTACAACCGCTATTGCAGATAAAACCGGCATAGGATAGAATCCACACGATGAAGCCTGATGAAATACATACTGTTTTTACGATTTTGCGAGAAGAGTACAAAAACTGGAAGACCCCTGCAGTTACGATCGTTTCCCAATGTAACGGCAGCCCCTTCAAGGTTTTAATCTCATGCATCATCTCACTGCGGACCAAAGATGAAGTAACTGCCCTTGCCTCCTCACGGATTTTTGCCCGGGCACAGACCCCTGAAGAAATGGCAGCGCTCTCTCCAGACGAAATTTCACAGCTGATCTATCCTGCAGGTTTTTATCGAAACAAAGCAGAGCAGATAGCCCGTTTATCACGAAGACTGGTGGATGGATACGCCGGAACCGTGCCGGATTGCCTTGATGAACTGCTCACATTCAAGGGGGTCGGCCGCAAAACGGCTAACCTGGTAATCACTCTTGGTTTTGGAAAACCGGGAATATGCGTTGATACCCACGTCCACCGTATCTGTAACCGACTTGGCTATATAGCCTCAAAAAGCCCGGATGAAACCGAAAAATTGTTACGGTCTCAGCTTCCTCCCATGTACTGGATTGGCATCAATGACGTGCTGGTCGCATTTGGCCAAAACCACTGCCATCCCGTTTCGCCATTCTGTTCGAGCTGCAGGCTAGCGAATATTTGCGATCGTGTTGACGTCAGAGTCTCCCGGTAAGATCTAAATTGGTGCTTAGGCCGCAGCAGCTGTATTTGACTATTGCAAACAGGCAATAACTCATGTAAATTCTAGCATTGTTTTTTGATTGTCACCTATAGGAGGTATAGCATGATACACAAAATTGGTTTTATTGGGCTTGGAACGGTTGGAAGATACATGGCTCTCAACCTGGTCAAGGGAGAGTACGAACTGACTGTGTTTGATGCGAATGACTCCGTCATGCAGGAAGTTGCTGCGGCGGGAGCCAAATTAGCGGCATCTGCATGCGAAGCAGCCAAAGGACGGGATCTTGTCATAGCTATCGTGCCTGAAGGGGATGAGTTAGGACCACTCTTTTTTGGGGAGAATGGCATATTTGCCGGAATAGATGGCGGTACGATTCTTGCGGATATGGGCTCTCACTCTCTTGAAACGACAATGAAGCTTTCTGAAGAGTGCGCAAAGAAACACGTGCAATATTTGGATGCACCGGTATGGGGAAGTAAAGAACATGCTGTCAACGGTCTCATGACGATTATCACAGCCGGTGACCCGGCTCTGGTCGGCAGATGCCGCGAACCCTTCTCATTCTTTGGGCTCAACACAATCCACGTCGGCCAGACTGGTGACGCCACAAAGATGAAGTTTATTGTCAACCTTGTTCAGGCAGAACTGGTGCAGGTACTTGCAGAGAGTCTCGTATTCGGTGAGAAGATGGGCTTCAACGCCGACAAAATTCTAGAAGTCCTCGATACCCGTGGCGTTGCATCGCCTCTTTTTCATCAAAAAGGACGTGCCATGGCTCGAGGCGACTTCTCCCGCAGCTTGGCTCTCAAATATGTCAACGACCAGTTGCACATGGTGTTAAATGCCACAAGACTGATTGGCCTGACGCTGCCGGCAGCCGAGTCAGCCACCAAGGTATATCAAGCAGGAGTTGACGCTGGCTTGGGCGAAGAGGATATCTCTGCCATCATCAAAGTTCTGCGTAAATAGAATCAACGGTCTGTTTTTTTCTGCATCGGGCGTCCAATATGACATTGGGCGCCTGTTTTTTTTGAGTGAGAATAAAGTAAAAGGAACAGCTCCATGATAGTCCTCGGTATAGATCCCGGTTCTCGCATTACCGGTTACGGCATTGTAGAGAAGGTCGGCAATCGTCTGGTCCATGTCGATAATGGCGCCATCTTTACCGACACAGCGCTCGATTTCCCGGGGAGACTGAAAAAGATTTTTGATGGGTTGCTTGAAATAATTGCCCAATACCACCCCGATCAGGTCGCGGTGGAGAACATTTTCTTTGCAACCAACCCGCAAAGCGCCCTCAAACTGGGACAGGCCCGTGGCGCTGCCATTGTTGCTGCTGTACATTGCGGATTACCCGTCTCTGAATACAGCGCCTTGCAGGTCAAGCAGGCGGTTGTAGGTCAGGGACGAGCCGAAAAGGAGCAGGTACAAAAGATGCTCAGAGCACTGCTCGGACTTCCGGAAATTGCACAGGCTGATGCCTCTGACGCGCTTGCAGTTGCAATTTGCCATATCAATTCATGCGGGCTCGCACAGGTCTCCTGCAATAAAAACAGGACGACAAATCTAAAGACATCCTGGAGAAACATGAAACCATGATAGCGTTATTGACCGGTCTAATTGCCTACAAATCTCCCGACCACATTATTCTTGATGTGCATGGCGTTGGCTATCGGGTTCACATTCCCTTTTCAACATACTATGAGCTCCCGGAAATGGGTGGTTCTGCAACCCTCCACATTCATACAAGTGTCAGGGAAGACGCAATACTGCTCTACGGTTTTCGAACCCGTCTGGAGAAATCTTTCTTCCAGCTGCTGATTGGCGTCTCCGGTGTCGGCCCAAAACTGGCCCGGGACATCCTCTCAAATATACAGCCTGGACCACTGTCCCAGGCTTTGGTGCACAGTGACCTCGGCAAACTTTCAACAATTCCCGGCATTGGAAAAAAAACGGCCGAGCGGCTCGTCCTGGAACTCAAAGACAAGGTGGAGAAACTGGATTTATCATCACTTCCAGCAGCTGATACGCGTGAAATTCCTGACGATGACGTTGCAGACGATGTAATCTCGGCACTGCTTAATCTTGGCTATAAAGAACCATTTGTGCGAAAAGCCATGGCAGGGCTCGATGCTACGGGAAATGCTTCGGTTGAAGGCCTTTTGAAACAGGCTCTTAAAGTACTGATGAAATAAAGGCATTATTGCTGCTGACATCGTCACCGCACAACTCCTCACGGGGAACTGGAGGTGAATGGGTGCTGAACAGCAATGGCCTCCAAACAAAACCTGCTGAAAATCAGTTGCCATACCAACCGGTTTTTCAGTATATTTTTCAGTATGGAAACGATTGGAAACACATTTACTACGCCTGTCGCCAATATTCGCGACACCTACCAAAGCGGCGGAATATCCCGTGAGCAGGTATCTCTGCGTGAGGCTTCACCAGTCAGGCTTTATGTCGTTCAACGCGACAGGCAGGAAGGCATAAAGGCTTCAGATTCCTTAGAAGAATTCCAGCCCTATGGCCCGTCCGGGATACCTTCCGCTACCAGCCAAGGTTCGCAGCTAGCCCCTCAGGTCCAGGCAGAAATAGCTCGCCTGAAAAGCACCGAAGAGAAGGTAAAAGCGCATGAGGCTGCCCATAAGGCTGCCGGCGGTACCATAACAGGTCCCGTTTCCTTTACGTATACACGCGGCCCGGATGGGAAAAGCTATATTTCCGGAGGCGAAGTTCCGATCAAAATTTCTTCAGGCAAGACTCCCGAGGAGACGGTTGACCGTATGGATCAGGTGATAAGAGCCGCCTTAGCCCCTGCAGACCCATCCCCACAGGACCGCGCCGTTGCCGCCCAAGCGTCATCAATACAGCAGCAGGCCCGCATCAAAACAACCTTTGATCCAACGACAGACAAAGGAGGAGGAGTCGCAATTGTCAGCGGGAAAAGTGTCACCTCACCCCAGGCGCACGATATTTCTGCCGGAGCAGGCGGCTTAAGTCAAACGCAAACGAGACACGCAAACCAGTCACGCACTCCTGCAGCTTCTCTAATCGCCCCCACCAAGAGCTCTGGCTTCAGAACAGCAGAGTCTATTTCCATTTACGCCTGAAAGCGCTCTACAACACTTTTGGAACTGATTGCAGCCAGTGGGGTCTAATGGAAATGTAACTGCATTTTTTGGATCGATTGACAAAAAAGAAAGGGGCAAAATGTCGACGAAATCCATGATGAAGCTAAGACTGCGTTTTACAGTTACTTCAAGTCACTTTTGAAGTCACTTTAGAATTCACAATACAAAAAGGGGTCACAGAATAATCTGTAACCCCTTGAATTTGCTGGTCGGTGAGACTGGAATCGAACCAGCGACCCCCTGCTCCCAAGGCAGGTGCGCTACCAGGCTGCGCTACTCACCGACGAAAGAATGATTGTATAGCACAGCGAATATATCGACGCAAGCAAATAGTTACTTGCCTGTCATTTATCTCTCCAGAAGAGTCTGGATACTGGCACAAATCATGCCCCTGATAATATTCATTCAGCTCTCTTGAGTGGTCACCACAACTCCGATATCGTCTTTTCAATAATATTATCCCAAGTACTTCCTGGTACATGGACTTGTCAACCAGAGTATGTAAATGTTATTTGGAAATTATATTTTCTGAATCGCCTCTCTCAACACTGACAGCTTGTACGGTTTCTGGATGAAGCCGGCGAGGCCCTTTCCTGCAAATTTCTGCGTAACTTCCTGTTCGTTGAAACCACTCGACATAATGACCTTTATGTCGGACCTGAGCCGACGTAGCTCCCTGAAGCACTGTTCCCCGTCCATGTGCGGCATAGTCAGGTCGAGGATAACAAAGTCGATGTCCGGAGTAACGGTGAACTTCTCCACAGCATCCCTGCCATCCTCGGCAGTAATGACGTTAAAGCCAAGTTCCTTAAGCATTTCCGTACCGATACCAAGCACGGCCTCTTCATCATCGACCAACAAGACGTTGCCGGCACCTTTCCAGTCGCTTTGGAAGCCGGTACCGTTGGATACCTCGGCAGGTCTTTCTGATGCCGGGAGTAGTATCTTGAAGGTGGTACCACGTTTTAGTTCGCTATAAACTTTAATAGCACCTTTGTGGCCTCTAACAATACCAAGCACCGCCGCCATGCCGAGGCCGCGCCCGGTAAATTTAGTGGTGAAGAATGGGTCGAAGAGCTTTGCAAGGGTATCATTATCCATGCCACAGCCGGTATCGGCAATTTCCAGGTAGACGTAAAGACCTTCGTCAAGGCTTTCATCAAGCCAGACATCTTTCAGGTAGCCCCGGTTGCAGTCTATACAGCCGGTGCTGATTGCGATAACGCCACTCTTGTCGCCGATGGCTTCGGAGGCGTTGATTACCAGATTCATAATAATCTGGCGCATCTGGGTGGCATCGGCATCAATAGTCGGGAGCGGTGAGTATTTGTTAATTCGCAGTACTGCCTTTTTAGATATGGAGACTTCCAGCATATGCAGCATATCTTCAAGCAGGGTATTAATGTCGATATTCTCGACGACAAATTTTCCTTTACCGGAGTAGGCCAGCATCTGTTTTGCCAGGTCAGCAGCTCGTGCTGAAGCCTGTTCAATGCGGTGCAGATTCTCAACGGCAGGGGATTCCCTGTTGATTCGCATCAGCGCCAGATCGGCGTTGCCCATGATCGCCATGAGGATGTTGTTGAAATCATGGGCGATGCCGCCAGCCAGAACGCCGAGACTCTCCAGTTTTTGAGCATGGCGAAGCTGCTGTTCAAGTTTGATACGCTGTTCCTCCGCACACTTACGCTCTGTCAGATCAATGTCCAGACAGAAAAGTTCCGGTTGGCCGCCAATAGGAGTAAGAAGCGCATGGCTTGAGAATACCGGCACGCGGGAGCCATCTTTGCGCTTTAGAAGAAGCTCGCCTGCGGGGATAGCCTCACCGCTCTCAGCCATCTTCTGTATCGCTCCGGTGACACCTGCCTTCATCTCCTCAGGGATGATGAGATCCAGCAGATTTGCACCCAATGCCTCTTCCGGAGTGTAACCATACATCTGCTCCGATGCCCTGTTCCAGAAAAGCACCGTGCCGTCAAGCGCATAGCCTTGTGCCGCCACACTGGGGATATCCTCCAATAACGAGCGGAAACGCTGTTCACTCTCCATTAGTGCTGCTTCTGTACGCCTGCGCTCGGTGATGTCGATGGTGTATCCCGCCAAAAGTATCCGTTCCCCTTGTACCAGAGGAAATTTGATGGTTGTATAGTTACGCCCGTTAAAATCCTCATCTATCTTATGAACTTCACCCTTGGTAACAACAGCCCGGTCCTCGGCATCTATCTTTGCAGCAAATTCAGCGGGAAAAAGCTCTGCCGTCATCTTGCCCGTCATGGCTGATCCGGGAATGCCGACCATTTCATCGAAATTGTCGCTGGCCTGCAGCACCCGACTTCCGGCTGGAGTCACCTCTTTGATGTAGACATATATCGGCGAGTGGTGCATGAATTGAGAGAAAGTTTCATCGCGATTGTGCAGCTCATCTTCCATCTGTTTGCGCGCTGAAATATCCCGCACGAAACCGCAATTAAGTTCTTCATCGCCATGACGAACATAATTTGCAACAATCTCGACCGGGAATATGCGGCCATCATGTGCCCGATGACTCGATTCAAAGCGCAAGGTGCGGTGCGTGCGGAGTTCGGAAAAATTCTGCTGCCAAACTTCATTAGTTGTTCCAGGATCAACATCAGCGACGGTCATCCTGAGCAGTTCTTCACGTGAATAGCCCAAAGCCCTGCATGAAGCTTCATTAACATCAACAATGCAACCTTCAGGATTTACCCAGTACATTGCATCAGAAGCTGCATCGAAACTGATACGGGTAAACTTTAGTGCTTCTTCAGCCAGTTTTCTCTCTTCAATTTCTTTTTTAAGCTCAGAAGTGCTTTGATCGACCTTCAATCGAAGTCTGGCATTGAATGAGTAAAGGATGATCAGGATAACAGCTACTGATAATGAGACAGTTGTTACGATAAAAGTGGTTTTAAACTCGTCATTAAGTGGGAGTCGGACAGATTCAATTGCCCGAATGACTCCGGCTGTCTCATTGAAGCCCCCCTGGCCGGAGTAAATATGCTGCAGACCAGGCGGTGCATCTTTACGTTTCCCGTGACAGCGAATACATGCCTGATTAGTTTCAAGAAAAGGCTTGGCATACACTAAGTACTTTTTGCCATCGATTGTTGCAATTTCTGTATACTCTTTCAGGTCTCTGTTATTATTAAATAAACTTATGAGTGCTGCTTCCTTTCCATCAGCCTTGTTTACCGGATTCCTTGGGTTGTTGGCCGCCAACTTGTAATAAACTTCTGAGAGTCCAGACCTTTTCCTTTCTTCATTAAAAAATCCGTGCATAACACGGATGACATAAGATGAAGAGAGAATCTCTGGCGCGTAGAAATCTTCAGCAATTTTTCCTGCATCGCGTGCTTTGTAATAAGTGGGGTGCATGACCTGCTGGATATAGGCGTGGAACGACCGGTGGGAAAGCATGATGTTCCTGAGGTTCTCTTCTGCTTTGTGAACGACATATTGAGAGACTGCTGTGTAGGTCAGGAAGCCAATAATAGATGCCAGAACGACAGCAATTATTGCCTGCTTAAAGACATTCATTCCATATCTCCCACTATCAAGCAATTCTGAGCGCGATCCATAACATGGTAACAGGCAAACAAATAGATAATTTAAATACTTATCAGCTAAAAGCAACTCTCCTCATATACCATATTTCGAGGACAAGTAAAGCGCACTCAAGTTTTTGAACCATATTATTGACGTATCCTTTTACAATCCATAGCAACTCCAATGAAAAATTTTCTACTAAAAATTCTTTAACCTAACCCCGGTCAGAGCAGGACAGGACACTAAGAACAACTTGACAACCTGAGATATTGTTGAGACAAGTAACCATCATATCCACAGCAACCTTCAGGGCATCATGCCGTACTTTTTTTCTATAATTGAAGCAAGCTTTGGGGAACATGCCCTGAAGTAATCAAAAACTCAAGAAGGAGCTCACTATGAAACTTCATTTTCTATCCAGATTGTTTGTCATTTTAGCAATAAGTGCCTGCACTGTTTCAGCTGTCTCCATTACGGCGCATGCCGTCCAGGCTGATGGCCAGACAAATGTTAAAAAGGTATATACCATACAAGGGAAATGGAAAACTCTTGATCCGCAGCGAAGTATCCTTAAAGACAAAAATATATCTTCGAATATCAGAACGATACTAGGTTCGGACTTTAAATTATTTACCGATGCAATTAAAGTCGTCGACACAACTAACATTGCGGTTGATAGTTCGTCCTATACGGCTTACGGCACCAGCAAAGGCTTACCTGAATTGAGAGGATACATATCCGTTCAAAAATCAGGTGAAATATATATCGCCATAATAACCGTCGACTCTGTCTACTATTACTCAAACGATGAATATTTTAAAACCAACGCACCGGCGCAAGTTGACAGATGGATAGAAAAATATGGTTTGGGACGAAACAATGTTAGCAAGAGCAAGTAATTCTGGTTATATGATTCAGGTGTAACAAGAAAAAGGGTTAGCTGAAGAAGCTAACCCTTTTTCTTGTTGATTCCATTCTGACATCATGTGGTGCATAACGCTTCAGAGATTCGCCCCAAACAATATAGTGTATTTTTAAATACCCCGGGGAATAACAACAGCGTTAATGCCTTTTTCTGCCAGGCTTTTCAGTGCTATTTCTGCTTGCTGACTGTCATTGTAGCTTCCAACCGTAATCGACCAGATCCTCATATTAACTGTTGATTTTACAATTTCAGTCTGGAGGGCTTTCTTTGCTAATATTTTTTGGCCGGTGTACGCGTCGTCGAAAGAAAAAAATGAGGCTGCGACAACTCGATACTGTTTATTATTCTTAATGACAAACGCCTGTTTTACCCGACTTGAAATCTCCGACAGGTATTTTTTCGCGGCTGGCTCAGCGCTAAAAGATTCCGCCACCAGACGATACACGGTCATGGATTTGATTGTTTTCTGAATAACCGGCTGAAAGCCCTCTGCCTTCAATCTTTCCATATTTTTTTTCAATTTTTGTCGCCGCACTGACCTGTCTACCAATACCGTATATGCAACACAATTTTCTTGTGTTACCCGGACCTCAACTTGAGAAGACGGGTTGGGAGACACTCTGGCGGAGAGTGACTCATCTTTGAAAGCTCTTTGTTTTAAAGATGGTGAGGGAGCACCCACCAACGCAGGAGCAGATATTTTATCCGGAATGATGACAGTAATTGGTGCTTTGTCCCGCCGAAACAGACTCACCCCCTCAGCCTGACCAACCGGAACTGGTGGGACCCTGCCAGACAGGGTCTTTTCATGTCGGGTTGTTTCTTGTGTGGTACCGGACGTTACCAATTGCTGTTTTTCACTGCGGCTATTTCCTGCATCGGATTTTATTTCCGGGACGGTGCGCGTCAGAGATGGGCGCTTTTGTTTGTGCTCAGTAGCGGTATTATTGGTCGATGGTCTTGAAGACATTTCATTCGATTTAAGATTAAGATCTTTGTCATACACAGGACGTGCTGAATCAGGGAATTCTCTTGCGAGGATTTCCTGATACCGTGCAGATTTTTCATCACGATCCGAGAGGGCATACGCCCGAGAAATCATAATAAGAGCTTCTTTGCGATGAACTGAGGTGGGATAACTGCGGATAAAACGCTCCAACCAGGTTGTAGCAAAATAGTACTGTCCCGATTGAAAATAGAATTTGCCTTTTTCCAGCTGCGAATTGTCCTCTGCACTTACGCAAGGCGAAAAAAACGCCACAAGGAACGATAAAAGAAAAACAGGTATTATCTTTATCTTTATGACTGTGAACATGCAAAGGCATCCATGATTATTGTTTTTATTACTGTGCCAAGGTTCCAGCTACCTGGAATTGATTTATAATCCGATTATCGCCATTTCAATTCCACTCTTAGAACATGAGAACATACCGGGCTGAGCGGCGGTAATCATTTTCCATTTGTAAGCCATTACACGGTTCAAATATAGGTATATGGCGGCATCAGCAACTGGTCGTGTTTTAATATGTCGTTTTATAAGCAAATTAAAAAAGGCACATTCTTTGCACAAAGTTTATTCTTCCGTGAAAAGAGCGAGGTTCTATTGCATATTCAAACAATAAATGAGACCAGGCCAAATTGCAGACGTAATGGCAGCAGGTTAGATTTGGAAGCAAAGTGTGTGCTGTATCACAATGGCGTTAAGCACCCATGCAAAACGGTGAATATCTCAATTTCAGGTGTTCGGGTAACTGCGGACAACTTCCCCCCCAGCAGTCTAAAAACAGGAGACATCTGCGGTCTGTCCTTTTCTGATGGCAGAATATCAACCCTTGGAGAGTACGAAAGCAAAGTCGTTCGTCTGGGGCAATCAATCGTTGCACTGAACTTTCTCACCCTCACGTTCTAATCTTCCTGCCATCTCTGTCCAACCATTCCAATTATAATTATTTTCCGTTCAATTCCCTCTCCACGGAATTTCTCCACTCTTTAATCAGTAAATCATAATTTAAATTATAGTCTTTAAGTGCCGCAGTTGCAGATGTATCAAAAGAAAGCCCCCTGCCCAATCCGGACAGAATCTGCCTGACCCTGTGCCAGCCATAGTTCGTAACCATATAATTAACCAGCGCGTAACTCTGCTGATAGGCGAGACCCACAGTTGCAGTGGTAAACCCGCTGAAACTGGATTCCAGTTTTCTGAAGTCCAGCAGTGTGCCCTCACGGGCAGCGCGGTGAAAAGAATGCAGCGGGCGGTTAGTCTGCAATCTTCCAAAAACTTCAGCGATTCCCTCATTAAACCAGAGCGGGCAGTTGCCACGGGTCAACTCGAAAACCACAACATGAGCATATTCATGGTAGAGGATACTACGTATCTCCGGAGTCACCTCATGCAAGGAGCCAAATGGCAGGCGGATTTTACCGTCATAAAATCCGCCCGACCAATCGGGAGAATCAGTGACCGTTTTATAATCCGCACGTTTGTAAATACCAACCGGCACTCGCGCATCCGGAAAGTACTGAAGTTCAGCCCCGATCAGGCTCGCCGCAGATTCAAGCACATCAAGCGCTTCACGGACAAGGGTGGCGTCAACGTCCGGATCGAAGGTAAGATCAAAACGTGAGCTGTGACCACGGTCCATGCCGGATTCCACATTATTTTCCTTACGAGATTTTGCAAGTAGCTCACTAATGTCCTTCCGCTCCGGAGCAAGTTTGAGAGCCTGCTCCCAAATTTCTATTGCCTCAGACTGATGATCACTATCAAACTGAACGAGACCAAGATAAAAGAGAGTGTCAACGGAATCCTCTTTGAGAGCCTTTGCACGTTCAAGTTCATATCGCGCAATATCATATTTTTTCAGATAGTAGTTACAAATTCCACGCGACAACGCATATCCGGCATCATCAGGATAAAGTTCAATCGCTTTTATAAAGTTTTCATCAGCCTGTTCATAGCGCCTCTGCTTAAAATGCTGGTGACCATAGATAGCATATCCTTCGGCCAGGTTCCGTTTTAACGTTGTGTTGAGGGGGAAGAGGAGATAGGCTTTCTGTAGTTTTTCAATGCCCTTTTCAAACTCACCATGCTTGAGTAACTCGCGACCATTACCGCTCTGCTTGAGCGGATCTCCGTCAATCGATTCCGCAGAGGCAGATGCCAGCAGAGGGGCAGCTATGCAGAGGACAGTGCAGAAAGTTTTACATATAGTTCGGATATATGTATTCATGTGCGAGCGAGAAAAGCACGAATGGACGATGCTATGCCGGCGGCATCAAGCCCAAGCATAGACCGCAACTCAGCCTGTTCTCCCTGGGGAATGTAGGAATCAGGATAACCAAGTCGCAGCACACGTGTCCCGACCAAACCGTGCTGTTCAAGCAATTCCAGAACTGCAGTGCCAAAGCCTCCCTGAATTGAATTTTCCTCAACAGTTACCAAAATACCGTATTTTTCAGCCAGAGCAATGATCAGTGCTTCGTCAAGCGGCTTTACAAAGCGAGCATTAACGACCATCAGAGAAACATCCTCGCCTTCCAGAACAGCAGCGGCATCCAAAGCGGTACGCACCATCGTGCCAAGAGCAAGTACTGCAGCGGTTCCGCCTTCTCGCAAAACTTCGGCCCGACCGATCGGAATTTGCGTCAGGGCCTGATCCAATGCGACCCCGTAGCCATTACCGCGCGGATAGCGCAGCGCAGCTGGAGTGCCAAGATTAATCGCTGTAGCCAGCATATGCTGCAGTTCATTTTCATCCTTGGGAGCCATCAGAGTCAGATTGGGAAGATGGCGGAGATAGGAGAGATCATATGCTCCGTGATGCGTCGGGCCGTCGTTCCCGACGACACCGCCACGATCAATAGCAAAGGTAACCGGCAGATTTTGCAGGCACACATCATGACATACCTGATCGTAGGCGCGCTGCAGAAAGCTTGAATAAACGGCAAAAACCGGACGATAGCCAGAGGACGCAAGACCTGCGGCAAAGGTGACCCCATGTTGTTCGGCTATACCGACGTCAAAAAACCGCTCTGGAAATTCCTTGGAAAAACCGGAAAGTCCGGTACCGTCAGGCATTGCCGCGGTAATTGCGGTAATACGCTCGTCCTCGGAGGCCAATTTACAGAGCGCCGCACCGAAAACTGACGTATACGACGCAGCGCCCCCCTTCCCTTTCAGCACCTTACCACTCTCAATGTCAAAGGGACCGACCCCGTGGAATATTGCCGGGTTATCCTCAGCAGGTTTATATCCCATTCCTTTTTTCGTAAGGACGTGAATAAGCACCGAGTTGTTGAATTTCTTCACCTTTTCAAAAGTTTCAATGAGCGCCGGCAGATCATGGCCGTCAATCGGTCCGATATACTCAAACCCAAAAGCCTCGAAAAGCATGCCGGGGGTAAAAAGACCTTTAAAGGACTCCTCCATCTTGCGGGCCATATGGAGAACGCCTTTGCCGACATCCAGCCGTTTCAGAAATGATTCGGTGTTTTTTTTGAATCGGTGAATGAATTCACTCGACGCAGTGCGATTGAGAAAATTTGACAAGGCACCGACATTTTCAGCTATCGACATTTCATTATCGTTCAGGATGATAATCATGTCCCTGTTAAGATGTCCGGCATGATTGATACCTTCATACGCAATTCCACTGGTCATGGAGCCGTCCCCAATTACGGCAAGAACTTTGCCGGAACGTCGATCCAAATCCCTGGCAACAGCAAAGCCTGTAGCGGCAGAGATCGAGGTGGATGAATGACCGACATCAAAGGCATCATGAGGCGATTCATGCCGCTTGGGAAAGCCGCTTATGCCATTCAGGGTGCGTAATGAGCCGAAGTTTTCACGACGACCGGTCAGCAGCTTGTGCGCATATGCCTGATGTCCAACATCCCAGACAATTCTGTCAGATGGTGTGGTAAAAACCCTGTGCAGAGCGATGGTCAATTCGACTACGCCGAGAGAAGGCGCCAGATGTCCGCCATTCGCGGCGCACGTTTGAATAATTGTACGGCGCAGGTCTTCAGCAAGTTCATGGAGTCGAAAAAGTGGCAGCCGTTTAAGATCTTCAGGTGCGTTGATTGTTTCAAGTATTGACATACGATGATCCGTGTTGCTGTTAGTTTGTTGTTTCAATTTCTACGTTGAACGATGTACCGGGCAATCTCCCGCAACGGATCAGCCTCCGGACCAAATAATTCCAGCGACTTCAGTGCTTCATCCATCATAGCCTGTGCTTCCGCTTTAGCGGCAGCCAGACCCATTACCGCGGGGTACGTGGCTTTACCACGCGCTTGATCACTGCCGGCATCTTTCCCAATCTCTTCTGTTGTCCCCTCAATGTCGAGGATATCATCCGCAATCTGGAAGGCGAGTCCTGCAGCTTCACCATAGCGGGTTATTGCAGATAATTGCTTCCCGACTGCGCCTCCCAGCAGTGCTCCTGTCACGACAGAGGCCTTGATAAGTGCCCCGGTTTTGTGCGTGTGAATATATTGGACCGTCGCCAGGTCAACATCCGGACGCCCTTCACTCTCCATATCAATTACCTGACCGCCAACCATCCCATATGACCCGGCACAGGTCGCAATTTCATGAATAACCGCCAGTCGACCGGATGGGTCGCACCCTCCCGCAAAGCGTGGGTCACTCGCCAATTTAAAGGCCTCCGTAAGAAGGGCATCACCGGCAAGAATCGCAATCGCCTCACCGAACACTTTGTGATTGGTCGGATTTCCGCGGCGAAAATCATCGTCATCCATGGCCGGCAGGTCGTCGTGAATAAGCGAATAGGTATGAATCATCTCCATAGCGCAGGCCGCCGGCATGGCACGTTCAGTATCACCCCCCACCGCCTGGCAGGCTGCCAGCATCAGAATCGGCCGGACTCGCTTGCCCCCGGCAAATACCGAATAACGCATTGCCGTATGCACACTATGGGGAAGCTCCGTATCTTTCGGCAGAAAGCGATCAAGCGCCGCATCAACGGCGACGCACTGCTCTTTCAAATAAATTTTAATATCCATCTGCATTCCTTTTTGGTTAACCTTCACCGGCATCAAAGGGTTCACGCTTCAGAGAGCCGTCTTTCTGCTTCAAGAGAATCTCAACCCGGCGTTCCGCATCCTCAAGCCTGCTTGAGCAGAATGCCGAGTGTTTTACTCCCTCCTCGAAAGCTTTCAGGGAATCCTCCAGGGAGAGCGAACCAGTTTCCAGGCGAGTTACTATTTCTTCCAGTTTTTTAAGTGACGCTTCGAATTTATCAATGGCCATTATTGAGGTCTCTCAGGATCATAGTGTGGATGATTGTATACAGGTACAGTGATAGCCGTCAAGCTTCGCGGAGTTTCAGAGATTCCACCCGGCACACTGCGTTACCCTTATGAAACGTCACACGCAGTTGCTCCCCGATCGCAAGCGATGCGGCATCTGTGACGGCTGCTCCGCTGCTACTGCGGGATGCAATGGCATAGCCGCGGGCAAGGGTATTGAGAGGAGAGAGAACTTCCAGACGCGCAGCATCTTCTCCAAATTCCTGCCGTAGGATTTCCAGACGGTGAGCCATCAGACTCTGTGCTTGAAGAGACAGGACTTCAACCTTCTGGCGGAGCATACCAACTTTCGCAGACGGATCATTATGTCGCAAACCGTCCTGAAGCCGGTCAAACCGGTCGCGCCGGCGGGAAACGGCAACGTGTAACCCCATTTCCAGTCTTCCGGTAAGATCGTCAACCCTCTGAGCCAAATGGCCCAGCATCATGGACGGATCATGCAACGCCCGGCGCAACCCCTCAAGGCGACGGCCATAGGCAGTCAGTAAACCTTCAGTAGATCTTCGCAATCGATGTGAGAGCGCTTCAATCTGGTTTCGAAGCTCATCAGAACTTGCAATGACTATTTCTGCCGCAGCTGATGGGGTCGGGGCCCTCAAATCGGCAACAAAATCACAGATGGTCCAATCCGTTTCATGCCCGACAGCCGAGATGATTGGAATCCTTGATCGAAACACCGCCCGTGCGACAGACTCTTCATTAAACGCCCACAGATCTTCCAGCGAACCGCCACCGCGGCCGACAATCAGCAAATCTACATCTGCCAACCGGTTCATCTCGTCAACGGCCCGGGCAATTTCCAGCGCCGCGCCTTCCCCCTGAACGCGCACCGGATAAAGCAGTACATTCAACGAAGCAAATCGACGTTGAAGCACATGTAAAATATCGTGAATTGCGGCCCCCGTTGGCGAGGTAATCACGCCGACCGTACGGGGAAACCGCGGAAGGAAGACTTTATGTTCATCGGAGAACAGCCCCTCCCCTGCCAGTTTCTCCTTCAGCTGTACGAAAGCGGCCTGCAACGCTCCAATGCCGGCCGGTTCTGTATATTCGCAGATCAGTTGATATTCACCGCGCTGGTCATACACCGAAATTCGGCCACGGGTAATCAGCGCCATACCATCCGTCAGACGAAATTTACTGTTTTTGACAGCGCCCCTAAACATCACGCAGCGCAATTGGGCACCGGCGTCTTTGAGGGTAAAATAGCAATGACCGGAGGAAGGATACGAAAGATTAGAAACTTCACCCTGTACCCAGAGCTGCTCAAAGTTTTCCTCAAGCACTCCACGGAGCAGGCTGGTCAGACGACTGACAGTCAGTATTGTCTTTTCGGAGAAAATATCCACAGAGATTGCTCGCAGGGCTGCGTTAAAAAAAATGTAAATCAATAATCATCGGAAGAGCCACCACCGTCAAACCCACCGCCACCGCCGGAAAAACTGTCATCATCACCTGAGGGTCCGCCACCACCGCCAAAATAGCCGCCACCAAAACCACCGCCGTACCCTCCAAAGCCACCAAATCCGCCACCACCGCCAAACAACCCGGTGATCGCCATACTCAGAAGGAGCCCGCCAAACAATCCTCCAACTGCCAGCAGCAGAAGCATAACCAGACCCATGCCGGGAAACGCAAGGTACGTTGCCAACGGGAGACTGACCGCCCCCACCACCCCTCCAAGATAACGTGAAAACAGACCGGCAATGGCAACGGCAACAGCGGCACCTAACAACATGTTAAAAAACGAAGGCAATGTATTTTTGCCGGAAGGTTTCCCAGCCACCTGCCCGATCCCTTTAAATTCACCCTTCGTTGTGGACATTATACTGTCGACACCAACGGCTATTCCCTGGTCGTAGTCACCTGACTTCAGATAGGGACGCATACCATCTCTGATAATGCGTCCCGCTGTAATGTCAGGCAGAACTCCCTGCAACCCCTGACCAACCTCGATGCGAACCTTTCGCTCCGCCGGGGCGATAACCAGCAGCACACCATTATCTCTCCCCTTCTGCCCGATTTTCCAGGCATCGGCAACGCGTATCGAAAATCGGTCGATATCATCACCCTGAAGCGACGCCACGGTAAGGACAACGACTTGATTAGATGTTTCACGTTCGAATGAAGCCAGCTTCTGCTCCAGCTTCCGGATGGACTCGGGAGCCAGCACGTGGGCCTGGTCAACTACCCGTCCGGACAGCGGCGGCACATCCAATGCGATCACGCGGCCGGAATATACCGACAACAGAATAAGCAAAAGTATGTGCCTCACATGCATCACGTCAATGAGCCATCGATCAGAATTTGATTTTTGGCGCCACTTTAGCCCCTTCTTCCGCTTTGAACGCCTCTTTGCGCCGCAGATGCAGCATCATTGAGTTCGTCAGGGAATTCGGAAAGGTACGAATGCTTGTATTGAAGATCTGGACAGAGGCGTTGTATCGTTCACGAGCAACATTGATCCGGTTCTCAGTACCTTCAAGCTGCTTTTGCAGATCCATGAAATTCTGGTTCGCTTTCAGGTCTGGATATTTTTCAACAACAACCATTAACCGCGACAGTGCACCGGAAAGTTCGCCTTGTGCCTGTTGAAATTTGCTCAGAGTCGCAGGGTCGTTAAGCACATCTTTACTCACCTTCATGGAACCGACATTGGCCCGGGCCTCTGTAACCGCTTTGAGGGTATCTGCCTCATGGGATGCATACCCCTTTACAACCTCAACAAGATTGGGGATAAGGTCTGCACGCCGTTGATAGGAGGATTCGACGTTACCCCAGGCGGCAATTACCGCCTCTTCGTTAGCCTGCATGGAGTTATAGCCGCATCCCGTCAACAACAAAACAAGTGAGAGGAGAAGAAGTCTGATAAAAAGTTTTTTCATAGTATGTGTCCTCCGTAAGCGTGAGAGCAGGGAACCTAACCCTGATGGTCGTCCCTGCCATAGTGCAGTTTCATTCCGGTCAAAACAACATTGCAGATCAGGGGAGTAATATTTGCCACTATCAGCGGGAAGTCATTGATAAGTATGCCGTATACCATCCACAGCGAGACACCGAACGCCAAAAGAAGCGGCTGCCAGATGGAAATATCACGGACATGACGGGTCTTCAGCGTTTTAACAACCTGAGGAACAGCCGCTATGCTGGTGAGCGTTCCGGCGACGAGACCGACCGTTGTCGGGGTCACGAGCGTTTTCTCCCATCGAATGCCGAACTGGCCCAGTCAATCTGCGTCAGCATACCTCGCAGCACAGTAACTTCCCGGCTGTCAAGATTTGCCCGAAAGAAAATACGCCGCAACGAACGCATCATATGGGCCGGGTTTTGCTCATTTAAAAAACCAATTTTATTCAGTGTGCTATCCAAGTGTGCAAAAAGTGTTTCCATTTCATCTGACTTAGCCAGTTCGAGTGGTCTCCCCCCCCCGACAGGTTCTGTGGCCTTGCCAAGTTCGTAACAAAAGAGGAGTACCGATTGGGACAGGTTAAGCGAGCCATATTCATGTGAAGTCGGAATAGTAGCATGCCAGCGACAGAGGGACAACTCCTCGGTCGTCAGACCATTGTCCTCACGTCCGAAAACAAGCGCCCCCCGGCACTCGGCGGAAACCTGCTCCCTGAAGAGACCGGCCACCTCCGGAGGAGAAAGGATTTCCTGGCGGTATTTACCATGACGTCGGGTTGTGCCGACCGTCAGGGTACAGTCCGCTATGGCTGACGCAAGATCGGGGTAAATGTGGGCCGACTCGAGCAGGTCGCGCGCGGCAACAGCAAATTTGAGCGACTCTGAGTCAAATCGATCACATCCCTTTACAATTCTCAATTGGCTGAGGCCCATATTTTTCATGGCTCGGCAGGTCATACCGATGTTGCCAGGCGACTGGGGTTCAACCAGAACTATCATAATGTTGTTATTCAAGAGTACATCCTTCGTGAAGCGTGTAGAGCCCTCATACGCGCCAAGCGCTCTCTGACGGGCTTTTTTAGTTTCCATACATGGTAGGCATGAACGCACCATGCAAGACATATAAAGCTGAACAGGGCTATAACGAGGTAGTGTTCGTAGTTGCTGACGTTATCCAACAGGAGTGAGGCACTCTTGCCGAACAGATAGCCACCCAGAGAAAAAACGATTGCCCAGGAGAGAGCACTGGCAAGATTAATCCATAGAAATGTACGGGGGGAAAGGTTGGTTATGCCAAGAATTATGGGCAGCACAATTCGAAATCCATAGGTGAAACGTGAGACGAACGCCACAAAATTTCCGTATTTTTCAATCAGCTTGAGAGCTTCCCGGAATTTTCGGGCAATAGAGTGGAAGCGTTTAAGCACCCCCCTCCCCCTGAAGCGGCCAAGGTAAAAATAACACTGATCCCCAAGAAAAGAGCCTGCCCACGCGGTGCAAATAACGCAAAAAACATTCAAATACCCTTGAAACGCAAGGAAACCGGCCAGCAGCAGAATCGCCTCTCCCTCAAGAAACGTCCCGACGAAAAGCACCCAATACCCGTGAACCTCCAGATATTCTTTAAGAAGCTGTTGTATATGCACAGTCAGCCCCTGTCGTCACGCCAAACCTACACTGCAAGGCGAGCAGCGATTTCTGATTTCATCAGGTCAATCATTTCGTCGATACGGGCGTCAGAGTCACTTGCTGTCGCATCGGACTTAACCTGCTCAAGAAAGATCGTCCGCTTTGCAGCATCCAGTAACTGGCCGGGGCCACCACGTTCCGCAATTCTCTTCTCAACAATTTCACGACCTGCCCGTAACAGATATGCAGCGGCAACTTCGGAAAGATCATCGACAAGCTCAAGCAATCGCTGTTCACTCATGTCTGATACGGCAGGAGCCGCTTCAGAAGTCTCTTTTTGTGCCTGCACCACATTCCGTAAGCGGGCTGATTCCCAAAGTTTCTGCAGATTGACCATCTGCAGAAGATCGTACTGCAACAGCTCATCAAGTGATTTAGTCGAACAGATTTCGACCCGTGCACCGGGTAGACCGGCTATCATCCGCGATTCCTCCGGGGAGGATTCAATCGCAGTGGCACCATCATGATAAAAACCAATCGGCAGACCATCCTTATAAAACATCATTGCTGAGCGTTCAGCGGTATAAAAACGCACGACACCGTTTGTACCCTGCCCCTTCAACCGAGCCAGTATTCCCTTGATATCCACCTGGCGCACTTCATCACCGTCGATAAGCCGCTGGCCAACAATCAGGGCATGGGCACATACGGCAAGATCTGCGGTCATTCGAAACACACTGATTTCACCGCCAACAGAAAGAACCTTGTCAAGCAGAAGCACTATTGCCTCAAATCCGGATTTTTCCCGCCCGTTACTGCTGCTCACGGCACACAAAAGCTGGCCCTGAGCAAAAAGGCCATAGAATTCAAATTCCGGCGCAGAATGGTATATGTACCCGGTAAATCCGCCGCTGCCGAGTTTTTCAAGAACATCTGGAATATCACTATTCCTGGCGGACATTTTCACATACAGCGGATTAACATTCGGCAGAACACGCATCCTAAAGCCCCCCAGATTATTCAATTCGTGCGTCAGTCTCTTCGAAGAGGTGATTCCAGCAGAGAATTCACCTCACGTAACGTGAGCACCGTAAAGGATTTTCGAAGCCATGTCAAAGCAAAATGGAGCCATCTAAAATACTGATAATCCTAGCATAACCGGGATATTAAGCTTGACAAACCATTGCCGTTACAGTACTTTTTATCACTTTTCATCGTCGTTTTGGCGATGTCTTTCAGAGAGATTTGCCTCGGGGATTTCTATGGCTGTGATTTCAAAAAAAGACAAAATGATTGAAGAAGCTCAAAAGCTCGTTATGCGCGGTCAGTTTGAAAAGGCCGCCAAAGCCTATGAGCAGATTCTTGAATCAGACCCTTCGGCTATGAACCTGCGCCAGAAAAGGGCGGAGCTTCTCGTTAAGTGCGGGCGGAATGAAGATGCCCGTAAAGAGCATGAAATCATCGGTAAGCATTTTACAAAAAACGGTTTTTATCTGAAAGCTATCGCCGTCTACAAGCAGTTACAAAAACTTTTTCCTGCAGATATTTCACTTTCCATTACACTGGCCGAGTTGAATGAAAAACATGGTCTTGTTGCAAACGCTCTTTCCGAATACAAGCTCGTGTATGAGTATCATGAGAAAGCCGGAAATATTCCTGCGATGCTTGACATCCTCAACCGGATGCAGACTGTTGACACACAGAATATTGCGATAAAGGTCAAGCTTGCGGAGACCTATAGTCAACACGGCAAGCAGGAAGATTCGTATACCACGTTCGGGAAAGTGGTTGCTCTGTTGCTTGAGCGTGGCGATAATGCGACTCTCTCAAAAATATGCGCCCGCATCCATCAGCTGTTCCCCAAAAAACCTGACTTCATGCTTGAAATCCTCACCGAGCAGATTCGTCAGGGCAATGCCGCGTCTGCCATTGAAAGTATACAGGGACTGCTGCGCAGTAATCCGAACAACAAGCAGGCCTGGGATCTGTTAATACGGGCTTATGAACTACTCGGACAGCCCCAGCGGGTCAAAACGGTCTTTCAGCATTACCTGAAATTTTTCCCTGAAGAACCATGTGCGATACATGGCCTTATCACATCTGCAACCGCTGATGGCGACCTTGCTGGAGCACTTGAGTTGCTTGACAAATACGAGTCAACCCTGATTTCGGCGGGTTTTCTAGAGCAACTTGAACAGACCTATCACTCCCTTGACAAAATTGATCCTATCAATATAAGAATTCTTGAGGGTCTCATAAGGGTGGTTACTGCCGCCGGCAACGAGAAAGAAGCTCGCTCCCTCACGTTAAAACTTCAATCACTCCGCTCGGTGTCGGGAAGTGGGCATTTTGACTCACCCTCCCCTGAATCCGTCACCTCCTTTTCTGATGATTCCATCATAGAGCGCAATGACACATTTGACGAACCACGCCCATTTGATGAGAACCTCTCAGAACCGCCTGCGATACACAATTTTGCCACCCCTGAAGAGGAAGTATTTCCCCAGCCGGCAACGGCCCCGGAGCCATTTGATGCGTCAGCCTGTGCCGACTGGCAGTCTGATGAAAGCATAGAAATTGACATTGATTTCGATGCTGCCCCCTCTTTCGCTTCAGAGGGCAGGAAACCAGGCGATCTACCCACACAAGAACACTGGCTTGACTCAGTTGATACCTTGCTTGACGCCATCGACACCGCTCCTAGCGGGGTAAAATTCGGCAATGCACTGGAAGATTCAGATGCACAGGCTCACTTTGATTTGGGGTTGGCGTTCAAAGAGATGGGGCTAATTGATGAGGCAATCAAGGAATTCCGCCAGGCATCGCAAGACGCATCCCGGCGTGTAGAATGTCTGGTGCTGCAGTGTGCATGCCTGAGAGAGCGAGGAGAGTTGGATAAATCGATTGCAATGCTGCAAACACTACTCAAACCGGAACTGAATAAAGAAGAAAGCTGTGAAGTAAAATATGAGTTGGCAATAGGGTACGAGGCTGCCGGAAAAAACGACGAGGCACATCACCTAATCAATGAGATACACGCCGTAAATCCCGATTTCAGGGATATACGATCGCGAATAAATGAGGTTAGCATTTCTGAGTCACTTGACTTTTCAGATGACGATTTAAAGGACTTCTGAATTTCCGGCCAGCATGTAAAAGGTACGGGTACGTTTACGCAAAAATATTTTTGGAGGCTTTCTACATGAAACCAACTCTCACTGCCTTGATGTCCTTCATGCTGCTTTGCTGCATGAATTCCGCTATTTTTGCCGCAGAATTACTTGATGTTAAACCGGTTGTTTCCGGGAGTGCCGTATCAATTGAAATTTCAGCAGACATTGCAATGACGTATACTTTTTATAAGATTCCAGGCCAAGCTCGAGCGGTCGTTGATATTGCCGAAGCTGATCCGGAAAAAGTTGAACCTTTGATCGTTGTCAACAAAGGTGCTGTATCGAGCATCAGTGTTGACAAAACGCAAATATCAGGACTTGTTGTCAGCAGAATTATTTTCAATCTTGTTTCTGAATCAGATATTTCGGTATCGGCCTCTCCGGATCGCAAACTGTTGACAGTGACGTTTGGCGGATCGAACGCATCTGCTGTCGCAAAACCGGAAACAAAACAAGAGTCAAAGGAGATCCTCACCCCCGGACCGGAAGTACAAGCCGCCCCCCCGGCAACTCCTTTGACCGCCGCTACCCCGGAAGAGGACCCCCTTGGCCTTGACGAACCTGCGGCGAAAGCAACAGCCACCGGGGCAAAGGCTGCCGTCGTTGCCGGTGCCACAGCCACGGCCTCATCAACTGCAGCTGAGGTGCCACTTCAGGCAGCACCGACTGTAATACGGATTCCAAAACTTGAGCCGGTAGTGCCTGTCGTCACGGCAGCCCCCACACCTCCCGCAGCATTGACAGTACAAGAGATCACAACGGGTGCGGACTTCATTGAGATACGAACCAGCCAGTCAATTGCCGACTACAAAGCGACCAGAATTTCGGGACCAGACCGCCTCATTATTGATATTCCGGCTGAAAAGGTGGGTCAGAAAGCAAAAACCATTACCATCAACAAATTCGGGATTACCAAGGCGCGCATTGGAGTGTCCCAAAAGAACATTCGCATCGTACTGGATTCCAAACACGCCGGCTTTCCAGCGCACACAATATCAAAAACTGAAGATGGCGTGCGGATACGCTTCAAATAAGCAAGTACGACGGAACAATTCTGTGTTCCTCAGTGCAGAGAAATGCCGCCTCCCTGTCAGGATGCGGCTTTTCTGTTTTTATCAAGAAACTGGAACCCAAAGTTATCCAGTTTTTGAATATGAATCCCTTGCTCAGAATCCAGAGATTCCATAATTTTTTTGACATCTTCTGAGTCTCCCGCAAAACATTGGAAGACCTTCCTCTCCCATAGTCCTTTTTCAATTTGGAGGGATACACGTACTGCCTGATTAATCGAAAAATTTTTGTCGCTTTTAAACCCATTAATAATGCTTTCTATATACTCCAGACTTGATGCAAGACTTTGGGCTCTTAATTCTCCTTGCGAAAATGTAAACATGTTCTGAGTGTCACTTTCAGCAATGCGTTTAATCAATGCAGCATGCTGAAACTCTTCCGTCGCCATTTCAGTCCAAAACGCGTTGTGCTCCGGATATCTCTTTGCGAAAAGCTTGTACAATGCGCCGATTCTAAACTCCTGCGTCACAAACAACTCCAAAAGCTCTTTCTGATCATTATCCAAGTTCATAGCATCCTCTCACAAGTCGTAGTATTGACATACTCCGCCGACGATTACGCAGCACATACCAACAACGAAAGATTAAAGCCGCCTCCTGATCAGAAGCGGCTTTACCCGTCATAACATTCTACGTTCTGTTATTTACCTTCAAATTTTGCCCAATACGCGGCACGTTGGTCGCTCACCTTACCCACTGGCCATCTGGTAACAACTAAAAAAACTCCGATAGCAAAAGCCCACATGATAGCCATTCCGATTATGCTCATAACGTCTCCTCCATCCGTGAATCTGTTCCTTCATGGGGAGTGTACCAGAAAAAGCAGCTAATACATAGAAAACCCGCACTCACATGTGGAGGCGGGTTTCTTTGTAATCGTTAAAATTATTTTGCTTTCACAACGATGCACCATCACAATCATATAAGCCTGTTAATTCAGCATATATAGTGACCGATCAATTCTCGGTCATAAAGTGCCTTTCATACAGATCCTCCAGTGCTTGAAGATGCATGCTTTCCTCTTGATGAAGCTGGGCAAAAAGTTTTCCCATTGGAGCTCCCTCGCACCCTCTTGAAACCTTGCTATAGAAGTCAACAGCCCCTTTTTCAAGGTGAATTGCGTATATGAGCGCCTCGCGAACCCCTGACGATGGACCAAGTTCCTGCTTTTTGAACACATAGTCAAGATGCATGGTAGGAATAGTCTGATCAAGATCAACCCCGCCATCCATACGCCCGTCCAAAAGCGCTTTTTCCAATTGCTGCTTATGGTTCAATTCATCCAGCGCATTGGCCCGCAGTAAATCCTTCGCGCCCTTGTTTGTCAATTGACGAATAGCAGCCAGATAATTGCGGAACCCCTCTTCCTCCATGGTGATAGCCATTTCTAGAGCTGCATCAAAGGTATAACAGACCTGGGCATTCTCCTCCATCTTACGCCTCCTGCTCAATCAACCGGACTGAGGTCATAAAGACCGGTTCAAGCGGGACGTCAGAATGTCCGTTCTTGTTTCCGGTTTTAACAGCCCTGATCTGGTCGACTACGTCCATACCTTCAAGCACCTGCCCGAATACGCAGTACCCGAAATTATCCTGATGCTTGCCGCTATGATCGAGAAATGCATTATCAACCGTGTTAATAAAAAACTGACAGGTAGCAGAATCAACAACTGCGGTACGAGCCATTGCCAACGTGCCGCGCTTGTTCTTCAATCCGTTTGTTGCTTCATTCTTAATGGCAAACTTCGGTTTTTTCATCTCCATATTTTCGTTCATACCTCCGCCCTGAATCATGAAATCCTTGATAACACGGTGGAAGATGAGCCCGTCATAATGGGCATCCTTAACGTGGAAAGAAAATTTCTAACCGTAATCGGAGCTTTATCTTTAAAAAGTTCGATTTTAATGGGGCCCATCGATGTTTCCAACAAAACCTGCGGATTCTGGTCTGACATTTTTCCTCCAAATAACGTGATGATGAGTGAATTTGTATCAAAGTTGTAAAATAATGTTATCTAGTAACATATAACAAGGAAAATTTAAACCTCATTTGTCAAAGAGTTGCCAACTGTATGCCACTGGGCTATGGTGGCAACATCAACAACAATATTAAGGAGAAATACATATGAAGGTTTTTTACTCATTGCTGGCAATCATCATACTGGCAGCCTCACTGAACATAGAGATACCCCAATCCCACGCAGCAGAGATCGGCTCACAGGCACCGGCATTTTCACTTGACGCAGTCACTAACAAGGAGTTTACAAAAATAAGCCTTGCAGACTATCGCGGCAAATGGGTCGTGCTCTTTTTTTACCCCGGTGACTTTACGTTTGTCTGTCCAACAGAAATAAAAGGTTTCAACGCATCACTGGCAGATTTTAAATCCGTCGGAGCCGAGGTTCTGGCAATTTCGGTAGACAGCAAATTTTCTCATCTTGCGTGGATCAAGAGCGGGGCTCTCGGCACACTTGACTATCCGCTGATATCCGATTTCAGCAAGCAGACTGCACGTGCCTACGGGGTACTTGACGAGGAGGCGAGCAGCGCACGGAGGGGACTGTTCATCATTGATCCATCAGGCGTAATTCAGCACAGCGTTGTCCACAATGCCAAAGTAGGACGAAGCGTTGAAGAAACGTTACGGGTATTGAAAGCGCTCCAGACTGAAGAGCTCTGCCCCATCAACTGGAAGCCGGGAGACAAGGTACTAAAAAAGTGAACCGAAAAAAGGGGCCGTCATAGCAACGTCCCCCTTTTCCATAAACGAGTAACCGCGTATAACAACTTCGGCTTACTGGATTCTCAGTACAATTTTCCCGAAATGCTTATCCTCCTCCATCATGCGATGGGCGTCTGCCACCTGGTCAATGCTGAACACTTTTTCAATTATCGGCACGATAGTGCGGTCGGCAAATTTTGGCAGGGCGCGGCGAGTAAACTCTGCGACAATATCCCCTTTTTCAGAAACCGGACGCGAGCGGAGAACGCTGCCTATGATCTGCTGGCGTTTTACCATCATTAGTGCCAGATTCAGCTCGGCTTTAATACCGCTGACCACCCCAATAATCACCAACCGTCCCTTGTAGCCGAGTGAATTCATATTTGGTGCCAGATATTTGGCACCAACATGATCAAGGATGAGATCGACACCCTTCTTATTGGTTATATCCTTTACTACTTCTGTAAAATCAGGAGTTTCGTGGAAGTTGATCAGATAATTTGCACCAATTTCCTTGACCCGCTCCATTTTTGCCGGAGAGGCGGTCACAATCAATGTGCTTGAAGGTGTCAGAGCACGACAGAGCTGAATTGCCGCCGTATTAACGCCGCCGCCGCCGCCATGCAGAATTGCCGATTGTCCATCCTCAAACTCTCCGATCATAAATACATTCAGAAAGGCAGTAATATACGACTCATTAACACATGCAGCTTCTTCAAAACTCATATTTTCGGGAATACGCATCAAATGTCTGGCATACGCCACAGCAAATTCGGCATATCCGCCACCTCCCACAAGTGACATAACCCGTTCACCCACCTGCCATCCGGTAACACCGGCTCCAAGTGCCTCAATAACCCCGGCAACTTCCAGTCCAAGTATCGTAGAATCACCCGCCGGTGGTGGATATTTCCCTTCGCGCTGCACCAGGTCCGGGCGATTAATTGAAGTTGCAAAAACCTTTATAAGCACCTGCCCTTCGGCGGGGATCGGTTTTTCAGCTTCGCCAACCTTAAGAACGTCAATTCCTCCAAATGCATCCATCAAAACAGCCTTCATATACACACCCCCTGCTTGAATTAAAATCTTATTCGTACTGTATACAGTATGACGGGAGAATGTATCGGCTTACGCCATCTTTGTAAACACAAAATCAAATCTCGACTGTAGCTTGATTTACGGAACTGTTTCTGCGATAAACAATCCTCATCAATCATGGCGTTGAGAGGGCGTTACAATGAATATTATGGTTACAAACGATGACGGCATTCATGCCGCCGGAATACGTGCCTTGGCTGAGGCGATGGCAGAACTTGGCACTGTAACCGTAGTCGCTCCGGACCGCGAACGAAGTGCCGTCGGCCACTCTCTGACACTGCACTCGCCGCTGCGGATTTTTGAATTGCACGCCGGGTGGTATGCCGTGGATGGTACTCCGACCGATTGCGTTAATATGGGGATTCACAACATGCTGCCGATCAAGCCGGATCTGGTTGTATCCGGCATTAACCACGGTGCCAACCTGGGAGACGACATCACCTATTCCGGTACCGTCGCAGCAGCAATGGAAGCAAATCTTATGGGCATTCCTGCAATCGCATTTTCACTGGCAACATATGAGCCAAGCAATAACTTCACTGATGCAGCTCAGATAGCTGTCCAGATAGCACGTCAGGTTATCACCAACGGACTGCCCTCCGATACCTTTCTTAACGTCAACATACCTGACTATCCGGGTGACAGGATACTGGCGCCACTGATAACGCGTCAGGGAAAACGCTCTTTTATAGGTAAAATCGTCGACAAGACCGACCCGCGTGGGCGGAAATACTTTTGGGTCGGCAGTGAAGAACCGCATCGGAATGATGAGCCTGGCTCCGATTTTCATGCTATCAACCGGAGACATATCTCCATCACACCTCTTCACCTCGATCTTACGAACCACAAATCCATTCCTATTCTCTCCGAATGGGCGTTTTGACAATATGGACATTCATATCATCACCTGCTATAGTCTCGCCCGTTTTGATGGGGCACGGGTGTTTTTTCTATTTTAAGTTGTTACGATTTGCACTCTGACTCCCGCTCAAAACACACATACCACCAGAGTTGTATTATCAGCTCTGATGGGAACAATAATCCAAGTCAGTAGCTGTCAGGTGGGGCCCTCTTTGAATTTTGAAATCATGAGAAAAAAAATGGTGCAGGATCAGATCATCGCACGCGGTATCAGTGACCGAAGAGTAATCGATGCAATGATTAAAATACCCCGCCATGTCTTTGTAGAGGAAGCCTTTGCAGCACAGGCATACAACGACAAGGCTCTCCCCATTGGTGAAAAGCAGACCATATCCCAGCCGTACATTGTTGCGCTGATGACGGAGAAGCTTGCGCTGACCGGTACAGAAAAAGTGCTGGAAATAGGTACCGGATCAGGATACCAGACAGCGCTTCTTGCCTCGCTTGCTGACAGAGTCTACTCTGCAGAGCGCATTCGCCCTTTGGCCCTACGTGCCCGCAAATGCCTAGACTCTCTAAAACTTTTCAATGTTCAACTTCGAATTAATGACGTTGAAGGAAGTCCAATCGGATGGGAAGAAGAGTCCCCCTTTGACGCAATTATCGTTACTGCCGGTGCCCCTGAAGTTCCCTATATTCTGATTGATCAACTCTCCCGCGGCGGGCGACTGGTAATACCGGTGGGCAGCGACTCAAGTCAGCAACTGATAACAATTGTGAAAGAAGCAGATGGCTCACTAGTGCAAGTGCCATCAGTTGAATGCAGATTTGTACCATTGATCGGAAAACATGGATGGCAGGCATGAAAAAGACAAACCCCACTGAAGCCCTGCTTATGGATAATGACACCCTCCCACAGGATGATTTCAGCGACGTATCCCCACTGATAGGGCTCTCAGCACTGGCTCTGAACGACATCGAAGAGCCACTGTCACTCTCTGATGACGAGGTGATTGAAGACGATGCTGAAGAAGAACTCCCTCTGATTGAACTAGAGCGCTACGACGATGCTATTAAAATTTACTTGCGCGATATACATCGGACACCACTCCTGACTGCGATCACAGAGAAGGAGCTGGCTCAAAAAATTGAAACGGGGGATGAAGCCGCCCGTAACAAGATGATCGAATCAAACTTGCGACTGGTTGTTAAAATTGCCAAGCGCTATATGAATCGCGGTTTGCCTTTCCTTGACCTGATTGAAGAAGGCAACCTCGGACTGATTAAATCAGTGGAACGCTTCAACCTTGCAAAAGAGTGCCGTTTTTCCACTTACGCAACCTGGTGGATACGCCAGTCAATTGAGCGTGCACTCATCAACCAATCCCGCACAATCCGCCTGCCGGTTCACATATCAGACGATATAGGTCGTATGATCCGGGTTACACGCCGACTTTCCCACGAACTCAACCGTGAACCGGCAATCCAGGAAATTGCTGATGGCATGAATGCCAAGAGCCAGCATGTCAGACGACTGATGACGCTGCTGCGGCACACCTGCTCAATTGAAGCTCCAATTGGCAATGACAATGATTTCGCTTTGATTGACACAATTGAGGACACCTCCCTCACTGCACCTACAACTTTGATCGAGAACATAAACATATTTGAACTCATTTCGACCCATTTCAACAAGCTTACGGAACACGAGCAGAGAATACTCACATTACGCTTTGGGCTTGATGACAATGAACCGCAGACACTGGATGTCATTGGCCATCAATTTGGAGTGACACGGGAGCGCATTCGCCAGATTGAAGCAAAAAGTCTCGAAAAGTTGCGAACCTTATACTTGCAAAGTCAATTATAGCCGCATAACCACAAGGAGGATAACCTGATGGATGAGTTAAAAAATATTATCCGTGACATTCCGGATTTTCCCAAAAAGGGAATCATCTTCAAAGACATTACAACACTGCTGCAGGATGCTCAGTCATACCAGAAAATGATTGATCTGATCTCTCATCGCTATATAGGCAAACGAATCGACAAGGTTGTCGGCGTAGAGGCCCGCGGTTTCATCATCGGCTCGGCACTCGCATACAAACTGTGCGCGGGGGTAGTGCTGGTTCGTAAGCCTGGCAAACTGCCATCTGAAACGTTCAGTAAAACGTATGAACTAGAATACGGCACTGATACATTAGAAATCCATAAAGATGCAATAAAGCCGGGGGAGCGCATCCTGATTGCCGATGACCTGCTCGCTACAGGTGGCACAATGGCTGCAGTTGTTGACATGGTGCAGAGTATGGGAGGAGAGATTGTGGAATGCTGCTTCATGGCAGAGCTTGATTTTCTGGAAGGCCGCAAACGACTTCCAGAGGGCAAGGTATTTTCGTTACTCAACTTTTAACAAAATGGGTTGAACCAGCGCACTATACCTGATATACCGTCTCAGTCTTTCGCATGTCCCCGTAGCTCAGCAGGATAGAGCACTTCCCTCCTAAGGAAGGGGCCGGACGTTCGAATCGTCTCGGGGACGCCATAAAATCAAGGGCTTACAGTGATGTGCTGTAGGCCCTTTCTATTGCCTGTGTAATTCCTGTGTAATGGTGCTTTTTAACCATCGTTCATCAAGTGTGCTGATAACGTCTTTCCGGCTTATCAGTCGAGCCCTGTACATGCTCTCAGTTGGCGTGTGCATACTTGGCAACCATAGCAAGTATTCGGTGTCCGGAAATACGCGCCACCGTTGGTTGCTGAGGTGGGTCAATATTGGACGCCCATTTACCCTAAAAAATGGTCATTTTTGCACGCCCGCTAACACTGTTTCTGAGGACAGCCACAACATATCAAGCAAAAAATCATATACTGTTCACCAATAAACTCCGCCGATCATTTTTTTCTTCTCAATGTTTGACCATATCCTGATAAGAGCATCGATACTTTGTTCAATGGTTTTGTTTGTATTGTACGCTCTTATTCCTTCCACTTACTCATCCCAATAGTGCCCGGTTCAACTTTTCCGGGTAGTGACGCCATTTCAGCAGGAGCCGATCTATCGCCAATTAAAACAGATTTACATATGGTACACTCTGTTTCGCCCCTTGCTCTTTGCCTGGTACAGCATCTCATCAGCATGTTGAAGCAGGGTATTCATTGAAATACCTTGCATTGGAATGACCGTGGCACATCCGGCACTTATGGTGACATGATCGGTTACGCTGGAAAAACAATGCGGCAACAACAGTTCGGATACCGTTGTAACAAAACGCTCCGCTACAGCTTGCGCACCATCGGCATTCGTCGAAGGCAATAAAGCAACAAACTCCTCTCCACCATACCGGGCAACCAGGTCTCCAGGACGATTAACGCATGTTGGCAAACAGCCTGCTACATGCTTCAAACATTCGTCACCTGCACCATGCCCATAGTTATCGTTGTACTGTTTAAAGTGATCAATATCCATCATCACAACCGAAAGATTCGTGCAATCCCTGAAAGCCCGGCGCCATTCAAAATCAAGCATTTCGTCAAACTTTCTCCGGTTCGGGATGCCGGTCAGGCCATCCAGAGAAATTAATGATTCGAGAAGGTCAGTTTTACGCTTCATGCTCAGGTGATTACGTACCCTGGCTAAAATGATTGGAAGCCGGTACGGTTTGGAAATATAGTCAGCCGCACCAAGATTCAAACCAATTTCTTCCTCAAGGGATTCTGTGTGTGAAGTGACAAAAATCACAGGAATGTTTTTAGTTTCCTCGTTATCTTTGAGGCGGCGACAAACTTCATAACCATCTATACCCGGCATCATGACATCCAGCAGGACCAGGTCCGGCTTGATGGGCCTCGATAGTATTTCAAGAGCGTCGGCCCCGTTAGTTGACGCCATAATTTCATAGTAGGGGCTAAGGGACACAGCCAGAATTTGTATGTTTGTAGGTTGATCATCAACAATCAATACCGTTTGTTTTTGCATGTTCATACCTTCATCAATCCTCTTTTAATGGTATCAAACTGCGTAGCGAAACGTAGCGTCGGAATGCGGTGTAATATGCATCATATTCGTTCGCTCATTGCTGCTCCCCAATGAGAACGTCCAACAGTTCAGACACTCTAACCAGTGAAATTTGAGCTCCTTTAAAATCAAAGCCGGCAATCTGCTTCTCCAGCATCGTGAGTTCGGCCGAGTCTGGCAGCATTGGTCTCAATTTATGGAACTTCTCAGCGGCAGCAATCTTATTGAGGGCCAGTAACGAGTGTAGCTCCCGAAGGTATTGCTCAAGTGTATCTTTATCAATTGATTCGGCCGCCTTGTGATGAGATGCTTCTGCAGGTTGAAGATCAGCATTCTCTATTATCGATACGGCTTCAAACACCTCTGCCATCTGACGCTCAAAAACATCCAGTAATTCAGGTAACAGTGCATAGTTGTTTTCCTTGACCACATTTTCAATTGAACGTGCTGTAGCAGCGAGAGTCTCAGCTCCAAGATTACCGGCCACACCTTTTAGTGCATGCATCTTAAACAGAAGCTGTTCACTGTCATGTGCGGTAAACGCCCGGCGGATTCCAGAAACTGTTGATACATTCTGGTCACGGAAGTCTGACAATAGTGATTTTAGAACGACAGCATTGCCGTTAATCCGGGAGGCGATCTTGTCAATTGCGATTCCCGGCAGCGATAGCGGAAATGCCGAATTCACGCGATCCTGAGCGGTCGCAATAGGCGCAGCACACTGTTTTCCGGCCTGAAGCAACTGCAGCAGAGTCGCGTACAGTTCGTCCTGTTCAACAGGTTTAGAGACATAGCCATTCATACCGGATGCCAGACACTGCTCACGTTCCTCCTTCCCGGCGTGAGCAGAAACAGCCATAATCGGGAGTTCTTCGGCAGAGACTGACTGACGAATCAGGCGGGTGGCCTCAAAGCCGTCCATCACCGGCATCGCCAAATCCATAAGGACGGCGGCATACGGTGTCGCTGATTCTGTCACCATGTCAACCGCCTCCTGACCATTACCGGCACAATCTGTCGTTACTCCGACCAATCCCAGCAGTTCCGACAGAATCTGCCGATTGATAGTGTTATCATCCACCACCAGAACCCGCACACCGCTCAGCTGTCGCAACGATACCTGTACAGCTGTTCTTGGCACCTCCCCGGTCGTTTGCTGCCCGGCGACTTGACCAGGAATGGCAAAGGTAGCGGTAAAACTGAAACAACTCCCCTGGCCAAGAGTTGATTCGGCCTGAAGGACACCCTGATTCAGTTCAACCAGACGCTTTACTATCGCCAGTCCCAGACCGGTCCCCCCATATTTTCGACTCGTGGAGCTGTCTGCCTGAGTGTACGGGGTAAATATATTCTCCTGCTGTTCTCTGGTCATGCCGATGCCGGTGTCACAGACCGTGAATGCAATTTGTGCAGCGTCATGTCCAGTCGCACCAACCTGAACAGCGGAGACTGCCACTCTCCCCTGTTCGGTAAATTTAATGGCGTTACTGACAAGATTGTTCAGAATCTGACCGAGCCGGAAAGGATCACCAACCAACAACGAAGGGACATCTGCGGCAATATTAAACGTCAGCGCTACACCCTTCTCTTCCGCCTTTATGGACAGCAGGTCGGCAACTCTACTAAAGACATCCGCCAAATTGAAATCAATCTGTTCAAGCTCAATCTTCCCTGCCTCAATCTTTGAAAAATCGAGGAGATCGTTGATAATACCGAGGAGCGATTCTGCGGAGTAGTGTATTTTTGAAACATAATCACGCTGACGCACATCAAGCTCTGTTTTGAGCGCAAGGTTCGACAGACCGAGAATACCGTTCATTGGAGTGCGGATCTCATGGCTTACACCGGCCAGAAATTCACTTTTAGAGTTATTGGCAGCTTCGGCGGCTTCCTTGGCAATCAGCAACTCCCTATCCGCTTTAATTCGGTCGGCAATTCTCCAGACACCATCCATCATCAGCATTAGCTGCAGGACATCTGCCTGATCATAATCGCTTTCCTTGTTGGCTACACCCACAACCCCTACGATTATCTCACCCCGAAAGACTGGAATAGTCAGAAAGCGGTGCAGGATGGAATGGCCTTCCGGGAACCCTTTTTTGAGAGGGTGATCCGCCATAAAGTCGTTGATTATGATCGGTTGACGTTGACGAACCGCCTCCCCCCAGATGCCGGTGCCTGCAAGATCGTACCGGCTCTTCTGCTCTACAACGGAACACTCCTTCATGATATTCCGTGACCAGCTGTTCAAAATAAACTGTTCCGATTCGTGATCATAATTGTAGACATAGCCAAGTTTACTTTCCGTTACATTAAGAGCCTCGTCCAAAGCTTCATCGAGTAACACCTGGATATTGTCAGTGCAGAACTGCGAGATTCTGACCAACCCTTCCAGGCGCTTCTGGTTCATCATGACCTGAATCTCGGCCTTTTTGATCTCCGAAATATCCCGGTTGCTCCCCCTGGTGCCGTAAAACTCTCCTTCATTGCCAATAATCGGCTGGCATACATGGTCTATCCAGCGAATACTGCCGTCGGCGTGAACAATTCTGAAGCGGAGGGTACTGACACCGTTTTTTTCATGACACAGGCGAGCCTCATGATGGGATTCATAAACGTCACGGTCATCCGGGTGCATAATCCGCCTGATCAGATCAGCATCCGCATAATACGAGGAGGCTTCATACCCTGTGATCCGCAGGCACGACGGAGAGCAGTAAAGATAGCGCCCCGCCTCATCAATCCAGAATTCCCAATCATAGGTATTGTCGGCAATAATCCGGTACTTCTGTTCCGATTGTCGCAGTTCCGCTGACTTCAATGACAATTCAGCGGTGCGCTCTTCAACCCGTTGCTCCAAATCCAGATTCATCATTCTGATAGTTTCTTCAGCCTGTTTTTTCTGGATTATCCGCCAGAGTCCGTTTGCGATAAGCGTTATTTTTTGTATGTCGGCATCGTCATACGCTGAAGCTTTGTTAGCCATACCGCAGAGCAGAACCACCCGGTCATTCTCAATAATCGGCACGTTCAAAAAACGCGTAACAACCACATGTCCCTCAGGGTAGCCATGCTTGATCAGATCAGAGGCAGCATAATCATTTACGACACTTGGTTCCCGGTTGTGAACTGCTGCGGCCAGCAGAGCCAGCATTTCAGTTTTGAAGTTGAACGTCCGATCCGGCATTTCACACTGGTCAAGCACACTGTGCGACCAGGAGAGCAGCGTCATTTCCGATTCATCAGGGTTCAAGGTAAGGAAATAGCCGAACAGACTTGCAGTGAGCCTCAGGGCCCCCTCCAGAGCCGAGGCCCCTAGGGCGCTATCCGTCTCATCGGTCATCTGGGAGAGTTCAAACAGTTTTGCCAGCAATTCATTATTGTTTCGCAAGTCATTTTCAGCTTCCTCGCGAAGAGCAAGCATCGAGTTAAAATGGGATGAGACCTGACCGATTTCGTCAGTGGACGTTACGTCAAAGCGAAAAGAGAGATCACCGGAAGAGAGCCGGGAAATGCCGTCAGAGAGTTGTCCAATCGGCACAATCAGCGTCTTGTTGACTGTATAGGCCCAGAGTGGTGCCAGAATTACCAGCAGAACCAGCATGAACCGGGTGCTGTATTCACTCACACGGGCATAATGCGCAACCTTGCCGATGTTTCGTTCATAGAGTCGATCGGCTTCAGGAATTATGTTCTGCAGTTCCTGGCGCATCCGGCTTTCCATGCGGTAGATGAAGCTTGTGACCTCAGTCGAGCCTTCGGATTGCTGCTGCACGCGAACCATCGCCGAATCAAGCTCCTTATCGAGCTGATCCAACACACGAAAGCCGTTTATTATCCGCTCCACGGATTGAAGTTCGTCTCCTCCTGCATTATTTCTATAAACAGAGTTTAAAGTAATTCCGACCTGCCGGTAAGAGTCGTCCCACTGTGCGTGAACCCGTTCCCTGCTCTGATTCCGGTGTTCAAGTATCAGTGTGTCCAACGCCGCGAGCCCTTTGGTAAGCAGTGCCAGTTGCGCACCACGCTTCTGGTAGCGTTCAACAGATTGCTCCATAAATTTCTGAACAATCACTAACAGAACCATACAGAAGATCGGTATCAGCGCGGCAATTTTCAGTTTTGTCCGGAGCTTCATTGTGACGCCCTCTGCTTCCACCCGGTGAACTCATTTTCCCGGCAAACAGCTGTCCACATGATAGATGTATCTCTCAACGCTTCAGCCTTACGCTACCCGGCGCCACTTTTTCCAGGAAGACTGCGTCAATCAGGTTCAGATAGTTCGGTATGGCACGCCGCGTGACAAACCCTTTTTTTTGCGCCCAGTCAGCATTCTCTTCCAGCGTAAGAAGCATGCTGTTATCAAGCGACAGTCTGTTGTCATACCTGTTCCAGACGGAATCATATTCCTGCAGCGTCATCGTAGAACCTGTCATGACTATGGTGCGGCTCCTGTCGGGGAATTGCCGCCTAAACTGTTCGGCAGCAAGGAGTGCCCGTATTAAGCGGCTGATTTTCTCCGGATTGGCGTTGACAAACTTTTTTGTACTGGTGAGGAGAGAATAATTGAGACAAAGGCCCGGCTCTTCCAGAATGATCCCCTTCTCCCCTAACTGTTCGATGCTGTGGTATGCGACCAGATTTATTGTCGCTATCGCGTCCACAGCACCGGAAACCAGCGCCGACTGCATATCGCCTATTTTCATAAAAACCGGAACGATATCCTTCTCTGTCATTCCGTACTTGGCAAGCGCAAGGTCCAGAAAATAGTGGGGGGCAATCCCACTCGCAATACCGACACGCCGTCCCCTGAGAGAAGTAATGTTTCTGACCCCCCGATCCCGCCGCGCCGCAATCCGGCTCAGATTATCAGTCGACCGAAGGGAGGTGAGGATGAGAAGGTCATCATTCTGAAAGCTCTGAATAACAACCGGGGTCTCCGCAGAATTGGCAACATCACTTTTCCCCGCCAGCACATCGTCTATGGCATTCTTGCCGACCAGAAAAGGCTTTATAGTGACATCCAGTCCCTCGCGGTCAAAATAGCCCTGATCAACGGCAATCGCTACAATGGCGGGAAGCGCGCCACCAGTACCGAAGACAATCTTTTCCCGTGCAGTCGGCGTTTTCGCCGCTGTTGTGCCCTCCTCGTGCATCGAGGAGCAGCCGAAAACGCTCATGACAAACAACGTCAGTACGACGATACAGGCTGCCTGTCTTATCCGGATGTTTTGATTGGTTCCTGTCACCGTTCTCTCCCTGCCATGACTGCTGCCACTTCGAACTATTCCGTCGCCTTATGCTCCACCAGGTTTGACATCTGTTTTCCGACCGTTCTTACACGGTATCCATTGCATCAGGGCCGCGTTCAACTCATCCGCCTCGACAGGTTTCCGGACGTACCCGTTCATGCCGCAAGCCCGGCACCGCCCTCGCTCGTCCACCCCGTCGTGAGCAGAAACGGCAATAATCGGGATCTCCGCACAGGAAGCGGCCCCCCGTATACGACTGGCGGCCTCAAATCCGTCCATCACCGGCATTGCCAAATCCATCAGCACGGCATCAAACCGTACTGCAGATTCTGTGACCATATTGACCGCATCCTGACCATTTGCAGCACATTCAGCCGTTATGCCAATGTTTGCCAGAAGCGCGACCAGTATCTGCCGGTTGATATTGTTATCATCAACAACCAGAACCCGCATACAACCTGAATTATTTGCATCTGCAGCACCGGGTACCTGCACGTTGGCAGGCATAGTTGCCGATGAATGCCGATCGGCAGTTTGATCCGGGAGAGCAAAGCAAACCGTAAAGCGGAAGCAGCTCCCCTGGCCGGGAGTTGACTCGACCTGAAGCGCCCCATCCATCAATTCAACCAGACGTTTCACGATGGCCAGTCCCAACCCGGTACCGCCGTATTTGCGGGCTGTGGATTTGTCAGCCTGGGTAAAGGGAATGAATACCTTCTCCAGCTGATCCCTGCTCATGCCGACCCCGGTGTCATTGACTTCGAAGACGAGCGTTGCCGCGCAATGTACCGGAGGAGCGGCACGTTCGACGGTAACGGACACCGTCCCCTGTTCGGTAAATTTAACGGCGTTACTGACCAGATTGTTTAGAATCTGACCGAGACGGAAGGGATCCCCGACCATCAGAGGAGGAATATCTGCAGCGATGGCAAACGTCAGCGTCACTCCCTTCTCTTCCGCCTTCAGTGACAGCAGATCAGCCACCCTACCAAAAACATCCGCCAGACTGAAATCAATAGTTTCAATATCGAGTCTACCGGCCTCTATTTTTGAAATATCCAGCAGGTCGTTGATAATACCAAGGAGTGACTCGGCAGAATAATGTATTTTAGCAACGTAATCGCGTTGTTGCGAATCAAGGTCCGTTTTCAGCGTGAGATTTGATAAGCCGATAATGCCGTTCATAGGTGTGCGAATCTCATGACTCACGGTTGCCAGAAATTCGTTCTTGGAGTTGTTGGCGGCTTCAGCGTCAAGCTTGGCCTGCTGCAATTCCTGCTCATTTTTTTTATGATCACTTATGTCCCGGGATATGCCGAGGATTGATATAATTTCCTGCCGTTCATTCCTCAGGGGAACGAACCGGCTCTCCATCCAGAGCGGTGTTCCTTTCAAGCCGGTTATCTTGAACACAAGGTTACTGGATTTCCCTTCAAAACCATCCATGGTCGACTGTATGAATTCTTCACGGTACTCCGGTTCAACTAAGCTATAGATGCATGTGCCCTTGATCTGCTCAAAAGAATCTGCCTGGATCATTGATAGGCCGGAAGAGTTCATCATCAACAGAGACCCGTCGCGGCCAAGAAGTTTGACGCAGTCCGGCTCCGTTTCTATAATTGTCTTCAGATATTGTTCCTGCACGGTAAGGGCTTCCTCCACTCTCTTTCGCTCGGCCAGTTCGGCGTTTAACTGTTCATTTGCCGCCTTCAGCTTTTGCATTGATTCATCGAGTTGGAGAACCATGCTGTTGAAAGATTCAGAGAATGCCCCCATAAAGTTGACCCGTTGGGAAAAATCTCCTGAAGCGATCATACTTGTCTGCCACGTCAGGTGATGAAGTGCCGCCTGCAGGGCTTTTAGCGTCCCCGGCAGATATCCCTTTCCGGTAACCTGATAGCCCAGGTTGCCAGAGGAAACAGCCATCATGACCGTGCGGAACTCCTTTATAAGTGCGTACAGCGGTATAAAACCCTCTACCTCCACCAACTCTTCCGGTGGATTGGCCGCGACAGAACGCGAGGTGATGAGATCCGTCAGGGATGTGATCGCTGCCTTCAGGAGTGCTGCACTATTTTCGAAGTCCTGCCGCATAACCTATGCCACAGCCTTTGCGTCAAACCGGCAGGTGCGGTCACCGGTGCACCAGCAGTCGACCTCTTTGACGATAAATTTGATGCCCGAAAAACTCTCCAGCAGCGCTGCTATAAATCCCTCATCATAGGTACATATTTCGTGATCAAGCTCGGGAAGTCCTGAACAGTCCAGATCTTCCGATACCGTCACCGTTAACTCCCCTTTTTCCATGTCTGCCTTTTCGACCCGTAAAATACCGATTCCAAGCTCTTTTAAGACATCCGTCAGCTCACGTACGAACGAGTTCAGATCGGTGGTTGGAGTCAACATGTGCGTGTAGAATTCTTTCCCGGCAAGTGCCCCTGCTTCATAAAAAATTCTGTCTGTCATCTCCGCACCCACATGTTGCTCGATCACGTCTCGGAAGGTAAACTGCAACAGACGGTACACCTCAAGGCGAGTGGTATTGCCTAGATTGGGACGCCCTGCCTCAATATCCCCCAAAAGATCCCATGAAAATTTGTACTTTCGGTCACTGGTCATTATCATATCTCCTTAAAAAAATATGAGCCATTTCTTACAGACTCCTGCAAGAACACAACGACGCAACGTTTCAGTGGTTACACCGCACTTTATTCTGTTTCCCCCTCACTATCTTTCCCCGATTGTTATGCAAAACGATTCCGCCATTTTCGCAAGTGATTCCTGCGCCCTCTTAAAATCAAAAGCAGCGATATGCTTCTCCAATTCGCTGCACACCTCTGTTTTTGGCAAGCAGGGCTGCAACAGTGTAAACGTCTTGGCAGAGGAGACCTTGTTACTACCAAGCTGCTCATAGAGTTCACGAATATTCCGTTCAAGCGCAATCATATCGTGAATTTCAACTGCCGTTACGTTCTCAGTTGTTTGTTGTGACACGCTGCTATTCTCAATTATCGCAGCAGCAGCAAACACCTCAGCCATTTTCTGTTCCATGGCATCAAGCAGTTCGGAAAGAATCGATGTATTCCCATCCTTGACCGCTTTTTCAAACTCAAGAGTACATGCAGAAAGAGCCTCCGCACCGATATTACCGGAAATGCCTTTCAGACTATGCGCCAGAGACAGGAGTTGTGACATGTCACGCTGTTCAACAGCGTGGCGGATTGCTGCTATAGTTGTCTGGTTCTGGCTGCAGAATTCAAGAATGATCGAGCGGATAAACTCACGGTTACCACCTAACCGTGCCAGGGTCTTTGTAACATTTATTCCCGGCAATGTTGCGGGAAGAGACTCACTCTTGTCTTTGGTGGTAATTGCCGTTGTATCATTGTTCTCCGCGCGTTTAACCCACTGTATCAGGGTTGCATACAGTTCATCCGGGTCAACTGGCTTCGAAATATGCCCGTTCATGCCGGATGCCAGGCAACGTTCCTGTTCATCTTTCATGGCATGGGCTGTTATGGCAATAATGGGAAGTTCCTCAGCACTTTTCGTCTGGCGGATAATGCGAGTGGCCTCATGGCCGTCCATCACCGGCATCTGAATATCCATCAAAATGGCATCAAATAGCGACGCGGTTTCCGTTACCATAACAACTGCTTCCTCGCCGTTGTCCGCCAGTTCGGTCTTCATGCCGGCATGCTCCAGCAACTCACATAAAATCTGCTGATTAATGCTGTTATCCTCCACCACCAGAACGCGGGAACCTGACAGGTGCTGGAGTCCTCTGGTTATGGCACTCCGTGCGCCAGTGTCACACAAATCCGTTTCGTTGTGTGCAAGCACCTTGGCCATTGATTTCAACAACGACATAGGTGTAACCGGCTTGGTCAGGAATGCCCTGATACCATGATTTTCAATGCCCTGGTACATCGCATCCACGGAATGCGCCGTTACCATAATGATCACGGCCTCGTTACGTTCGGCAGAACCGTAGAGATCGCGGATTTTTTCTGCTGTTTCAATACCATTCAAACCAGGCATACAGTAGTCCAGCAGAATAAAATGATACGGATCACCTGCCTGACTCTGTTTTAGCACCTCAAGCGCCGCTTCGCCCGAATCCACCGATGTAACCCTCAGACCATGGAACTGCAGCATGGAGCTCAGAATATCACGCGATATGTGGCTGTCATCGACAATCAATACACGCATCCCCTTGATCTTTGCTGCAAAAGCAGATAGGTCAGTAAGCTGACTCGGAGATACGGGAAACGATACCGTGAAGGAGAAACAGCTGCCCGAACCCGGCTTCGACTCAACCTGCAGGGTGCTGCCTTTCATCTCTACCAGATGTTTTACAATTGTCAGCCCCAGGCCGGTACCACCGTATTTTCGGGTAGTGGAGCTATCCGCCTGGGTAAAGGCGGTGAAAATCCGCTCTATCTGCTCCTCACTCATACCGATACCGGTGTCGCGAACCTCGAAGTAGAGGGAAATCATGCCCTCGTGAACCAGTGAGACCGGCACCACTGATACGACCACTTCCCCCCGTTCCGTAAACTTCACAGCGTTATTGACCAGATTATTCAAGATCTGGCCAAGCCTGATTGGGTCGCCGACCAATACATGAGGAATTTCGGGGGAGATGGAAAACATCACCTCAAGCCCTTTTTCGTCTGATTTCATGGCAATAAGGTCACCAACCTGGTCAAAAACATCCGAGAGACTAAAATCGATTGCTTCAAAACCCAGTTTGCCCGCCTCTATCTTGGAAAAATCGAGCAGGTCATTGATAATGCTGAGCAGTGATTCCGCCGACAGGCTGATTTTAGTGATATAATCGCGCTGCTTTGAGTCAAGAGAGGTTTTCAGGGCAAGAAACGCCATGCCGATGATACCGTTCATGGGCGTACGAATTTCATGGCTTATATTGGCAAGAAAATCGCTCTTGGCCCGGTTGGCTGACTCAGCCATCTCCTTGGCCTGCAGCAATTCTCCCTCAACTTTTTTACGATCACTGATATCACGCACGGCCACCATCAATACCTGCCGTCTGTCCAGAGTCATTACCGAAATGGTGATATCAGCCCAGAAGTCGGTACCGTCAAGGCGCTGAAGAACCCACTCAAAGCGATGCTTCCCCTGGTGGACGGCATATTCAATCCGCGTCGAAGCAGTATCTGACGAGAGCTCCCCGCCTGGCTGAAACCGTGGAGACACCTGATCGGGCGTTTTTCCGATAATACGGTCTCTGGTACTGCGAAGCATCTCCTCTGCCGCCTGATTGCAGTCAACTATCGTTCCGCTGCCCATTTCCATGATCATATAGGCATCCGGTGACTTGTTAAAAATCTGCTGAAAACGTTCTTCTGTCTCTTTACGGTCAGTTACATCCCGGTCAGCTCCACGATACCCCAAAAGAGTCCCGTTTTCGGACAATATAGGCACACCGTTGCTGCTCATATACACAATCATGCCATCCTTTGACTGGACGGAATTGATGACATCCTTGAATTCTACCTTGGTGTTTAACGTTCTGAATGCAGCCTCCTTGAAGCGCTCACGCACCTCTTCCGGATGGATATCGAAAAAGTGCATCTTCCCGATCAGTTCATCCGGATGATAGCCGAGTACCGATTCAACGACGGGACTCACGTAAGTATACAAGCCGTCTGTATCAATTTCCCACGTTATCGTCTGACTATGCTCGGCAAGGCTGTTATAACGTGCGGCGCTCTCCCGCAGCTCTCCCTCGAGAAGACATTTTCTCTGCCGGCCGGCAAGCAGCTTTCCCAGCAGCGCGGTGCATATGGGATAAATGAGAAGAACCGGCAACGCAATTGAGTTGAAGGTTTTTTGAATGGCTTCGTGCGGGAGCAGAAATATACAGAGGATCATGACCACATGAACCACACCGCCAAAGACATACAATTCGAGCGAGGTCATTTCCTTTGTACCGGTGGAGCGGCATTGCCGCCATACCAGTCCGATACATCCGGCAGACAGAATTGTGGCAACCCCCATATACGCACCGCCACCGCCAAGGGTAAGCCGATACGCACATGAAATGGCCATTGCAACGAGTGTCGGAATGATGCCGAAGAAAAGCCCGGTCAATCCCATGACAATGGTGCGGGTATCAAAAATGATCCCTGCCTCCCATTTGACGGGGGTACCCATAAGGACAATAGCCATACAGCCGACAATAACACCGGAGAGTATCCGGTTTGGAAGAGAGTGTTTTTCCTGATGACCACCGGAAAGCAGGTCGTAGACCAGACCGAGTGACAGCAGCAGCGCGGCATTATTGATAAGCCCGATAAGAATAGATCCGTTCATTATGACAGGTGCTCCCTGATAGTAACCCCAATGGAATCGGCAAATCCTAAAAGCGACGTCATAGCCCCCTTAAAATCAAAAGCCGCTATCTGTTTTTCCAGAACAGTGCGTTCCTCTGTGTCAGGCAGCGTTGATTTCAACCGATGAAACTTCTCATTCGCGGCTATTTTATTAAGACTTAGCAGTGAGTACAGTTCCCGGAGACCATGCCCCAGTTCATCCTTGTCAAATACTTCAGATTTCTTGTCATGGACAGTTTCAACAGGCTGGATAACGGTATTATCCAGTATCGAAACGGCTTCAAACACCTCTGCCATCTGGCACTCCATACGATCAAGCAACTCCGGGAACAGAGCATCTTTATCTCCCTTTACCGCATTCTCAAACTCACGCAGAGTGGCGGCAAGTGATTCGGCTCCGATATTTCCCGAAACCCCTTTCAGTGCGTGCGCCAGGGTCAGCAGCTGTCTGCGTTCATTGGCAGCAACAGCATGTCGCATGTCTGCAACAGTGGATGTATTCTGGGTTCGGAAGTCACGCAGGATTGTTTGTAACAATGAACCATTCCCATTAATCCGCGCCATGACCTTATCGATTTTGATACCGGGCAGCCTGTCCGGAAGCACCGACTTTGTGTTAACTGCGACCGCCTCTGTCGGGACCTTCCGCACGGTTTTCAACGCTGTCCATTTTACCAGGGCAGCGTACAATTCATCCGGCTGAATCGGCTTCGATACGTGGCCGTTCATGCCTGCAGCCAGGCACTCATCCCGGTCCTTTGCCATTGCATGGGCGGTAATCGCTATAATGGGTAATTCATCAGCTGAAACTGATTGCCGGATCCGGCGGGTCGCCTCATAGCCATCCATAACCGGCATCTGCAGATCCATGAGGACGGCATTAAAGGACGTAGATGACGCCACCAGGGCAACAGCTTCCCTGCCGTCTGCAGCGCATTCCACCGCTATGCCAACCTGAGACAGCAGTTCAACCAGAATTTGCTGATTGATCATGTTGTCCTCTGCCACCAGGACTCTGGCTCCTGACAGATCCTGTATACTGGCATGCGCGGATGTCCGGGCGTCGGTGTGCATTTCTCTCTGTATGCCGTGGTTTTTTACAACTGATGTCATCATCCTGACGAGTGAGGTTGTTGTAACCGGCTTGCTGAGATAATTATGGATGCCGTGATCTTCCAGCTTTTGCTGAATCGCTTCTTTGGAGTAGGCGGTAACCATCATAATGACGGTACCCTTGGAGGATACGGGTGCATAATCTTCACGAATACGCATGGCTGTTTCAATGCCGTTCATATCCGGCATCCGGTAGTCAAGCAGGATAAAGCGATACGGGTCTTCATTATCACTCTGCTGAAGCAGCGCAAGAGCCGCTTTACCTGAATCAGCCGCTGTCACCCGCAGACCACAGGATTCAAGCATGGAAATCATGATCTCCCGCGACATCTGATTGTCATCAACAACCAATACCTTCATGCCTTCCAATATATTAGAATGATCGGGAAGCTGCATAACCGGTTCTGATGAAATCCCGTAACTGACGACGAAAGAAAATCGGCTCCCCACGCCAGGTTCAGATTCGACTTGAAGAACTCCACCTTTCAATTCAACCAGGCGCTTGGCAATAGTCAGTCCCAAACCGGTACCGCCATCTTTGCGTGTTGAGGAGCTATCTGCCTGAACAAATGGTGCAAAGATACGTTCCACCTGATCTTTATCCATACCTATACCGGTGTCGGAAATGTCAAAGGCAAGTGTTACCCTGCCGTTTTCAACGGGAGCTACCGGCCTGACAGCGATTACAATATTACCATGGGAAGTAAATTTGACGGCATTGCCAACAAGATTGCTCAATATCTGGCTTAAGCGGAGCGGATCACCAACCAGGAGCGGAGGGATTTCCGGTGAGAGGGAGAACATTACTTCATCCCCCTTCTCTTCAGCCTTCAAAGCAATCTGGTCACCGATTTTTTCAAACACGTCTGACAGGCTGAAATCAATTGACTCGAAGTCCAGCTTGCCAGCTTCAATCTTGGAAAAATCCAGCACATCGTTAATGATGCCAAGGAGTGAATCTGCCGCGTTACGAATTTTTTCCACATAGTCCCGCTGGCGTGGGTCAAGATCGGTCTTCAAGGCAAGATAGGAAATGCCGGTAATGGCGTTCATTGGAGTTCGGATCTCGTGGCTCATGTTGGCAAGGAATTCACTTTTCGCTCTATTAGCGGCTTCAGCAAGAAGCTTTGCGTGCTGAAGTTCCTCCTCGATTTTTTTTCGGACGGAGATATCTCGAATAACCTCTATCGCCCCTACACGCTTGTTGTCCGTAGAATAGAGCGGTGCACCTGATGCCCATAAAAACGCTCCTTTACCATTATGTAACGCCGGCGCAAAAACTTCCGCATACAGTGTCTCCCCTTTCCGCTCAATGTGCTGATAATTCAACTCCAGTTCTGCATCACTTACATCCAGTAAATCCAGTAACTGTTTCCTCCTCTTGCCGTAGAATGGTATTGCGTATGCGTGGTCACCCTCCCCCAGCATATCTTTTTTGAGGAAACCGGTCATTTCCTCCATGGCTCTGTTCCAGGAAATAATTTTCATGTCGTTGTCAACGACAAATGCCGCATCAGGGAGAAAATCAATGATATTGGCAAGTTGTTGTTTTGATTCTTTAAGATCGTTTTCAATCTGTTTCCGCTCACTAAAATCCCTGCAGATGGCCATTATATGGGTTTTCCCTTTTAATTGAATGGCACAGAGGGTGATCATCGCAGGAAAAATTGATCCATCAGGTTTGCATAGCATCCAGTCAAATGTCTCCATCTCAAACGTAAGCACCCGGTGAATATGATCAGGGAGACGCTTTGAAGACCGTTCTCCGTCCTCTTGATATTCCGGGGATAGCTTGTCCAGAG